>NZ_JBFAMT010000021.1:0-120549 GCF_040656635.1 Actinosynnema sp. NPDC049800
CCGGGCAGGCCTGGCGGGAAAAGCGTCCGCCAAGCCTGCCCGGCTTCGACCAGCCTATGGCACCCGAACCCATGTCAAATCGGGCCTAGGTGCGGCGGTTCCGGGTCCGTTGTGGGCGGGCGGGGGTGGTGCGTCCGGTGGGTGCGCGGCGGGGGCGTTGTGGGCGGGCGGGGGTGGTGCGTCCGGTGGGTGCGCGGCGGGGGCGTTGTGGGCGGGTGGGAGTGAGGGCTGATGCGTCGGTTCTCGTTGCGGTGGCGGGTCGCGTTGGTCATGGGGCTCGGGTCGGTGTTGTTGACCAGTGCGGTGGCGGTGGCGGTTTGGAATCTCACGGCCGGCTACATGTTGCGCCAGCGGGAGCAGAGCGCGGTGCGGCAGGCCGAGGTGAACGTGAGGTTGGTCGACGCGGCGTTGAGCAGTGGCTCGGACGGGTTGACCGGGTTGTTGACCGGGCTGACCACGGGGCCCGACTCGACCGTGCTGCTGTTCCACGACGGCCAGGTGCTGACCAGCGGGCGGCAGGTGGACGCGCGGGCGTTGCCCCGGAGGCTGGTCGACCTGGGCAGGGAGGGCACGCCCGCCGCGCAGCGGCTCGTGGTGGAGGGCATCCCGGTGCTGGCGGTGCCGTTGCCCATCGAGTCGACCGACGGGGCCTACGTCGAGTTGGCGCCGCTGGTGCAGTTGGACCGCACGTTCCGCTTCCTCAGCGCCCTGCTCGTGGCGGTCACCGTGGTCAGCGGCTTGCTGGGGGTAGCGCTGGGCTCGTGGGCCAGTCGGCGGGCGCTGCGGCCGTTGACCGAGCTGACCAAGGCCGCCTCCCGGATCGCGGGCGGTGACTTGGGGGCGCGGTTGCCCACCCAGACCGACCCCGACCTGACGTCGTTGGCCGCCACGTTCAACGCGACGGCCGAGGCGCTCGAGCAGCGGGTGCGGCGGGACGCGCGGTTCGCGGGCGATGTCAGCCACGAGTTGCGGTCGCCGTTGACGACCATGGTCAACGCCGCCGAGGTCCTGCGCCGACGCCGCGTGGAAGTGCCGGGCACGGCGGGCAAGGCGCTCGACCTGCTGACGTCCGAAGTGGACCGGTTCGCGCGGATGGTGGTGGACCTGCTGGAGATCTCCCGGGCCGACCAGGGCGCCGAGGACCCGACGTCGGAGACGATCGACCTGGCGACGCTGGTGGCCAACGTCGTCGCGGCACGTCCGGGTGGTCCGGTCGAGGTGGACACCGGGTCGCCGCCGCCGCGGGTGCTCGGCGACCGCCGCCGGCTGGACCGCGCCGTGGACAACCTGCTCGACAACGCCGAGCGGCACGCGGGCGGTGTGGTGCGGATCGGGGTGTTCGCGCGGGACGGCAAGGTGCGGATCGAGGTGGACGACGCCGGACCCGGGGTGCCGCCCGAGCTGCGCGACCGCGTCTTCGACCGCTTCGACCGGGGCGCGCGGGCCGGGCGTCGTGGCGCGGACACGGGGAGCGGGCTCGGGTTGGCGCTGGTCGCGCAGCACGTGCAGCGGCACGGTGGCACGGTGCGGGTGGAGGACCGGCCGGGTGGCGGAGCCCGGTTCGTGGTGGAGCTGCCGGAGGCCGGAGGATGAAGGTCGGGAAGACGGAGGGCGGGAAGACGGAGGGCGGGAGGACGAAGGTCGTGACGATCTTGCTGGCGGCGTCGGCGCTGGTCGTGTCGGCGCTGGTCACGGGGTGTGGCGTCACCACCCAGGACGAGCCGCAGCCGTTGGTCACGTCCACCGCGAACCCGGTGCCGACGCCGACGCTCACCCAACGCCCCGATCCCACCACCTCGACCACGTCGACCACGTCCGCTCCGACGTCGACCACGTAGGCGATAGCCGGCCCTGTCGGCGGAACGTGCGGCGCGCGGGCCCGGATGATGGGGTGATGCGCAGGCGGGTGTTGTCGGTGGTGGCGGTGGTGGCCATCATCGTGACCGTGGTGTTCGGTGGCGCGTTCGCGTTCCAGCGCAAGCTCATCTACCTGCCGACCGGTGGGCCGTTGCCGAGTGCGGGTGAGGTGTTGGACGGCGGGCGGGACGTCACGTTGACCACGGCGGACGGGTTGAGGTTGGCGGCTTGGCACTTCCCCGTGGAGTCGGCGCGGGCGACGGTGTTGGTCGCGCCAGGCAACGCGGGCAACCGCCGGCTGCGCCTGCCGCTCGCCCGGGCGTTGACGGCGCGCGGGCTGTCGGTGTTGTTGATCGACTACCGGGGTTACGGCGGCAACCCCGGCGATCCGACGGAGGCCGGGCTGGCGCTGGACGTGCGCGCGGCCCGGGAGCACCTGGTCCGCGACGCCGGTGTGCCGGCCGACCGGTTGATCTACTTCGGCGAGAGCCTGGGGTCGGCGGTGGTGGCGGAGTTGGCGGTCGAGCACCCGCCGGCCGGGTTGGTGCTGCGGTCGCCGTTCACGGACCTCGCCTCGGTCGGCGCGCGCCACTACCCGTTCCTGCCGGTCCGGTGGCTGCTGCTGGACGAGTTCCCGACCGAACGGCTCGTGGCGCGGGTGGACGCGCCGGTCACCGTCGTCTACGGCACGGCGGACTCGATCGTCCCGCCCGAGCAGAGCCGAGCGGTGGCGGCGGCGGCACGGGGGCGGTCCGTCGAGGTCACGGGGGCCGACCACAACGACCGCGTGCTGCTGGACGGCACGCGGTTGGTCGAGGCGATAGCCGGGGCCGCGTGAGCTACCAGGCGTCCTCCGGCCCGTCGTCGGGCAGCGGCACGACGCGGTTCTGGTCGGCGACGTCGGCCGGGTCGGCCTCGGGCACCTCCGGCGGCTCGGGGGCGTTCGCCCGGCCGACGGCGGCCTCCTCGTCGATGATCCCGGTGTCGGGCTCGGGCTCGACGGTGCGCAGCTGATCGGGCACGTCGTTCCACGGCTTCTCGGTCACGGTGATCCTCCACAACGGCGCGGGCACAACGGCGCGGGCAGGGCGCCGCCCGCTGCGACCAGCGTCGCAGCGGGCGGACGGATGCGACGTTCAGCAGGGGATTCACACACCATCGGGGGACTCAAACCCGTGGCGCCCGGCGAATCGCGCCACGAGGCGCGGGCCGGGCAACCGCGCCCGGGAAACCGGTGGTGCGAGCACCGTGAAGACCCCCGCTCCCACTCCGGATCACCTCCTCGGATCGATCACGGATCGCTGTTCGAACAGTCACTGTCGAGAGGTGGGGTGGCGGAGGGACCGCTGACGCGGCGGTGGGGATCGCTCGCGCGGGTCGACCCGGTGGGGCGGGCGGACCGCGGGAGAACCCGGCCGGTCGGGGTCGGTGGACGGTAGCCGCGCGGTGGACCGGGGGCGGTGCTCGGTGGAGCCGTGGAAGTTGGCCGCGATGATCGCGGCGAACTCGGCGTCGAGCCACTGCCGATCCGCCAGGACCACGTCGGCGAAGCCGGTGGTCCACACGCCACTCGTGCCGATCACGTCGATCACTCCCGGGCCGCGTTCACCTGGTCACTGACCGATATACCTTTCTTATAGCCACCGCTGTAGGTAGTGTCAAGTACCCGGTGGCGGAGGGAGCCGACGTGGCCCTGCACGAACTCGACGACGTCGACTTCCCGGCCTACTCGATCGGTCAGGCGGCCGACCTGCTCGGCGTGCGGCAGGCGTTCCTGCGCAGCCTGGACACCGCCGAGCTGGTCCGACCGCACCGCTCCGCGGCCGGGCACCGCCGCTACAGCCGCAGGCAGCTCGAACTCGCGCAGCGGGTGCGGGCGCTGTTCGACCAGGGCCACTCGCTCGCCGCGACCACGCGCATCCTGGAGCTGGAGGACGCGCTGGCCGCGGCGCGCGCGGAGATCGCCGACCTGCGGGGCAGGCTCGGCGCCGGGTCAGGTGGTCCAGTCGGCTGACAGGCCGGAGACGGCGGCCTTCTCGCCGGTCGCGCTGATGTGCGCGGTCTCGTCGCCCAGCCTGAGGTCGGTCAGGGTCAGCTCGCCCCAGCGCGGTGGCAGGTGCGGATCGGTGGTCAACGTCCTGTTCGGCACGTGGGGCTCCAGGCCCAGGCAGGAGCGGACCAACAGCAGCGGTGACGCGCTGGCCCACGCCTGCGGCGAGCACGACGTCGGGTAGGGCACGGGTGGGCTGAAGTCGTCGCGGGAGAAGCCGCAGTACAGCTCGGGCAGGCGTCCGCCGAACGCGGCGGCGGCGTCCAGCAGGCCGTCGGCCAGGCGGTGGGCGAGGTCGACCGCGCCGGGCAGGTGGGCGTAGCGCAGCAGCCCGGCCACCGCGATGGCCGTGTCGTGCGGCCAGACCGAACCGTTGTGGTAGCTCATCGGGTTGTAGGCGCCCATCGAGGACGCGAGCGTGCGCAGGCCGTAGCCGGTGTCCATGTCGGGCTCGGCCAGCCGCCGGATCACCGCGGCCGCGTGCTCGTCGGTCGCGATGCCCGACCACAGGCAGTGGGCGACGTTGCTGGTCAGCGCGTCGACGGGCTGCTTGCGGCCGTCGAGCGCGATGGCGTACCAGCCCCGGTCCGGCAGCCAGAACGCCTCGGCGAACCGGTGGCGCAGCTCGTCGGCGCGGTGGCGCAGGCGGGCGGCGGTGACCTCGTCGCCGAACCCCTCGGCCAGCTCCGCCCGCGCCCGGAACGCCGCGTACGCGTAACCCTGGACCTCGCACAGCGCGATCGCCGGGATGGCGGGTCGGCCGGAGGCGTCGTTGACGCCGTCGAAGCTGTCCTTCCAGCCCTGGTTGGCCAGGCCCCGGTCGGTGGCCCGGCGGTACTCCACGAACCCGTCGCCGTCGCGGTCGCCGTACCGGTCGACCCACGCGAGCGCGGCGTCGGCGGCGGGCAGCAGGGAGCGCACCACGTCGGGGTCCGCGCCCCACCGCCAGACCTCGGCCAGCAGCATCACGAACAGCGGCGTGGCGTCGACCGTGCCGTAGTAGTGGTTGCCGCCCAGCACCGCCGTGCTGTCCGGACCCAGCCGCAGCTCGTGCAGGATGCGGCCGGGCTCCTCCTCGGTCAGCGGGTCGACCACCTTGCCCTGCGTCTCGGCCAGGGTCTGCAACGTGCCCAGCGCCAGGCCGACGTCCAGCGGCAGCGCCATCCACGCGGTCAGCAGGCTGTCGCGGCCGAACAGGGTCATGAACCAGGGCGCGCCGGCGGCGACGAACGGTCGGCCGTCGCGCGTCGGGTCGTGGATCTGGAGCGCGCCGAGGTCGCTCTCCGTGCGGCGCAACACCCCCGTCAACACCGGGTCGCTCGCGGTGACCAGCGTGCTGGCCGCGCGCCACGCCCGGATCTTGCGCGCGGGCCCGCTGGCCTCGATCCGCTCGCCGCGGTGGAACTGGGGCTGCACCGGCCGGCCGGACACGGTCGGCTGCACGGCCACCTCCGTGGACCACCGGCCGCCGGCGGGCACGACCACGTGCCAGCTCAACGCGCCCGGCACCACCACGGGCTCGGCGGTGGCGGTGACCGACACCCCGCGCGAGCCGTCCTTGCGGTCGCGCAGCACGAGTTCCGACCCGGCGGCGGTGGTGTCGGAACCGCCGTGCGCGACCCGGCCCTCCTTGACCGCGAACAGGTCGGCGAAGTCGGCGTCCACGTGCAGCTCCAGCCGCACGGCGGTGGCTTCCCGGCCCAGGTTGTCGACCGTGATCGTCTCACGCATCCCGTCGCCGACCAGCCGTTCGCGCACCAGCAGCAGGGTGCTGTCGGCGAGGCCGGCGGCGGGTGGGCGGCGCAGCGCGAACCGCGCGGCGAACGCCTCCGGGTGCGAGACGGACAGCGGGTGCGGCGTGCGGCCGTCCAGCCGGAGCTGCCAGCGCGACACCACGCGCGCGTCGCGGAAGAACAGGCCGTGCGGCGTGCCGGGCTCGATGTCGCCGGTGCCGGTCGAGAGGCAGAAGGTGCTGCCCTCGACCAACGTCGTGGTGCCGCCGACGTCGCCGGTGAACGCCGGCTCGCCCGCGTTGAGCGGTTCCGGTGGCAGGTCGGCCGTCACGCGCGGTCCCCCGAGGCGTGCAGGGCGGGCCCGCCGTCGGTGTTGCGCTGGTAGACCCGGTCGAGCGCGTTGTCCAGCGCGGCGTAGTCGCGGCGCAGCGCGGTGAGCGAGCCGTCGGTGTCGAGCGCCGCCCGGTAGGCGGCCTCGTAGCCCGCGCCGAGGCCGTCGACGTCGAAGCGCGCGGCGACGTGCGCCCGGCAGGCGGCCGGGTCCAGGTCGCGCACGTCGTGCAGCGCGGCCACCAGTTCCTCGGGATCGTCCCGGACCAACCCGGTCACGCCGTCCACCACCACCTCCGGCACCGCGCCCGCCCGCAGCGCCACCACCGGCGTCCCGCAGGCCATCGCCTCGATCATCACCATGCCGAACGGCTCTTCCCAACGGATCGGGAACAGAAGACACCGCGCGGCGGAGAGGAGGTTGCGCTTTTCGGTCGCATCGGCGACGCCGAAGACGTGGTCGCGCTCGGTCAGCCGGGGGCGGACCTCGGCCTCGAAGTACTCCTTCTCGATCGGCTCGGCGCACTTGCCCGCCAGGACGAGCGGCACACCGGCGGCGTGGGCGGCCTCCAGCGCCAGGTGCGGCGCCTTGTCCGGGTGGAAGCGCCCGAGGAACAACGCGTAGTCCTCTTTCCGGGAGCGGAACGGCCAGTCGCGCAGGCGCAGCGCGTTGTGCACGGTGGCGACCCAGTTCAGCTCCGGCGCGAGCACGCGCTGCCGGTCGCTGATCGCGACGAGACCGACGTCCTCGCCCAGTTCCCGGTAGTAGCGGCGCAGGTCCGCGTCGACGGGGCCGTGGACGGTGGCCACGGTCGGCAGGCCCATCGCGGCGAACGCGGGCGCGTTGAGCGGACCGGCGAGGGTGTGGTCGTGCACGACGTCCAGGCCCCCGGCGGCGGCGAGCCGTGCGATCTCGCGGCGGACCGCCGCCGCGTGCACGACTTCGGGGAACGGCTCGCCGAGGCGTTCGGGGATCGTGCGGTCCCAGACGGGGACGAACCGGGCCCTGGTGCCGGGTCGCCCCGCGCCGAGCAGGGTCACCGAGTGACCGCGGGCGACGAGCGAGTCGGCGAGATCGGCGACGACGGCCTCCACGCCGCCGTAGGCCTTGGGCGGCACGTCGAAGTACGGTGGGGCGACGAGCGCGACGCGCAACCGGTCGCGGACGGCCTGGTGGGAAAGCGTTGCGGTGGAAGACAGGTTGCTCAAGTCGACCTCCGAGGCGGCAGGCGGACCACTGTTGGCACTCTTCGACCGAGAGTGCTAACAAAGATCGTGGGCGGTGCGCAACACCCACCGCCGCGAACATGACGTCGATCACGGGAGAGGTGCAGCGGTGGTGGCGGTGGACGGAGACCTGGTGCCGTTGCGGGCGGACTTCGACGTCGTGTGGCGCGGGTACGACCGCGGCCACGTGCGGCGCTACGTCGAGGGCGTCGAAGCCGAACTCCGCGTGCTGGCGGTGGATCGCGACGCGGCCGAGGCCCGGGCCGACGACCTCGCCCGCCAACTCGAGACCGCCCGCGCGGAGATCCGCGTGCTGCGGGAGCACGTCGACCGGATCTCCCGCACGCCGATCGAACCGGACGCGCTCACCGAGCGGTTGCGGCGCATGGCGGAGCTCGCGCACGAGGAGGCGGCCGAGATCACCGCGCGGGCGCGGGCCGTCGCCGAGAACCACTGGGCCACCGCGGAACGGGCCGCGACGCGGGCGCGCGAGCGGTCGGAACGGCTCGTCGCCGAGCTCGACGCGCAGCGGCGGCAGGCGGAGGCCGAGCACCGGAGGTCGATGCGGGAGGCCGGTGAGCGGATCCTGGCCGAGACGCGGGAGGCCGAGCGGCGCCGGCGTGAGCTCGACGAGCGGGCGGCGGCCGTGCGCGAGGAGGTCCGGGTCGACTTCGAGTTGGCGATGGCCGCGCGGCGGGCCGAGTCGGCGGCGGCACTGGCCGCCCAGGAGGCCGCCGCGCGGGCGCGGGCGGATCAGCTGGTCCGCGCGGCGGAGGAGCACGCGCGGCGGATCGTGACCGAGGCGCGGCAACGGGTGGACGAGCTGCGCGCCCGGCGCGACCGCATCGCCGCCGGGTTGCGCGACGCGCGGGAGCTGCTGGCCGAGGCGAACCCGTTGCTGCACGCGCCGCTGGACGAGATCCCCGCCCAGCGAACGGGCTCGGAGCCCGTCCCTGAAAGTACAGCGGAGGCTGTATAGTTCGGCTGGTGCTGACGTGTGAAACGCGCGAGACGGCGCTCGCCCGGCTCGGCCGGGCGCTGGCCGACCCGACCCGGTGCCGCATCCTGGTCGCCTTGCTGGACGGTCCCGGCTACCCGGCGCGGTTGGCCGAGCAGTTGGGCCTGAGCAGGTCCAACGCCTCCAACCACCTGTCGTGCCTGCGCGGCTGCGGGCTCGTCGTGGCCACCTACGAGGGTCGGCAGGTGCGCTACGACATCGCCGACCCGCACCTGGCCCGCGCCATCGGCGAGCTGCTCGACGTGGTCCTCGCCGTCGACCCGACGCAGGACTGCGTGGACGACGCGGTGGTCGCGCGATGACCGCCGAGACGTCACCCACGCCGACGTCCACGTGCGCGGACGGCTGCTGCGCCGTAGAGCCGAAGCCGGTCCTGGCGCCGGACCGCCGCGCCGCGCTCACCCGGCGGGTCCGCCTGCTGGTGGCCGCCACGATCACCTACAACGTCGTCGAGGCGGTGATCGCGATCAGCGCCGGCACGATCGCCTCGTCGACCGCGCTGATCGGCTTCGGCCTCGACTCCGTGGTGGAGGTCGCCTCCGCCACCGCCGTCGCCTGGCAGTTCTCCGCCAAGGACCACGAGGCCAGGGAACGGGTCGCGCTGCGCGTGATCGCCCTGTCGTTCTTCGCGCTGGCGCTCTACGTGGCGGTCGAGTCCGTCCGCGCCCTGCTCGGCGCTCAGGCCGCCGACCACTCCGCGGTCGGCATGGTCCTCGCCGCCGTCTCGCTGGTCGTGATGCCGGTCCTCTCGCGCGCCCAGCGCACGGCGGGCCGCGAGCTCGGCTCGACGAGCGCCGTCGCCGACTCCAAGCAGACGTTGCTGTGCACGTGGCTGTCCGCCGTCCTGCTGGCCGGGCTGGTCCTCAACAGCGCCCTCGGCTGGTGGTGGGCGGATCCGGTGGCCGCGCTCGTGATCGCCGCCGTGGCGGTCAAGGAGGGCCGCGAGGCCTGGCGCGGCGACCACTGCTGCTGACGCGCGGCTACCCGGCCCCGCCGAGGCCGAGCCGGCCGCCACCGTCCGGGAGCGGTGGCGGCCCCGGGCGCACGAGCAGCACCACGTTCACGCCGGCCACCAGCACCAGTCCGGCGAGCGCGACCCAGAAGCCCACCGCCGTGCCGACCACTTCGCCCGCCCGGCCCACCACGTCGACGCCTCGCGCGGACGGCAGGTGGACCAGCCAGGTCGCCTCCTGCTCCGCCAGCGAGACCAGCCGGCCCACCAGCGCGACCTCGGTGGCCACCAGCAGCGCGGCCGCCACCGACGCGACCGCCGCCGTGAGGATCGCCCGCAGCCTCCACACGCGCACGAACATGGTCAACAGGCCGAGGCCCATCACGACCGCCGTCGCGATGCCCCACACCCGCACCGCACCCCTCGGCGCCGCCTCGCTCGCCATGCCCGCGTTCGCCTCCGGCGACAGCTCGAACACCCCGCTGACCGAGAAGTCGGGATCGCCGCCGGTGACCACGTCGGCGCCCGACACCGAGACGCTGACGGCTCCCGACCCCTCCGGGAGGTCGGCGGGCAGCGAGCACGACGCCGTCGCCATGGGCAGCACCAGGAACAGCAACGCCACCAGCAGCAAGCCGGTCGGCCCGGCCCACACCTGAACCCGCTTGACCTCGCCGTCCGCCGCCATGAGAACGCACGCTAGGGCGCGCTCGCACCGCTCCCCGCGCCGTGGCCGCAACCGGCCGGCTCAGACAGAGTGTCCAGAAGCCGGACTTTGTGTCTAGACTGCGGGCATGACGGCGGACGTGATCCTCGCTGCGCTCAAGGGCGTGGTGCCCGGGTTGGCGGCGACGTTCGGGCGGTCGTGCGAGGTGGTGCTGCACGACTACCGGCAGCCCGACCACTCGGTGGTCGCGGTGGCGGGCGACGTGACCGGGCGGCGCGTCGGCGGGGCCATGAGCGAGATCGGGCTGGCCGTGCTCGCCGCCGGCGACGAGGCGGTCGACGAGCTCAACTACCTGACCCGCACGCCCGACGGGCGGTTGGTCAAGTCGTCCACCATGCCGTTGCGCGACGAGCACGGCACGGTGTTCGGCGCGCTGTGCGTGAACCTGGACGTGACGGCGTTGCGCCAGGTCGGCGACCTGCTCGCGGACCTGGCCGGTGGTGGCGGCGCGCCGACGACCACGACGTTCAGCGACGACGTCGAGGAGGTCGTCGACGCCGTCGTGCGCGCCGAGGAACTGGCCTTGGCCAAACCGGTGGCGGGCCTGGGCAGACCCGAGCGCCTGCGCCTGCTGCGCGCCCTCGACCGGCGTGGCGTGTTCCACCTGCGCGGTGCGGCGCCGAAGGTCGCGGCACGGCTCGGCATCTCGCGCGCCTCCCTCTACGCCGACCTGGCCGCGTGCCGGACCGAACCGACCGATGAGGAGCGATGACCCCCTACCTGCTCGTGGACGAGGCGAAGGTGCGGCGCAACGTCGACCGCCTGCGCGCCCACCTCGACGCGCTCGCCACCCCCCTGCGCCCGCACGTGAAGACGGCCAAGTCGGTCGACGTGGCCCGCTTGGTCTTCGACGGCGGCACGGGCCCCATCACGGTCTCGACGCTGCGCGAGGCCGAGGCGTTCGCGGACGCGGGGTTCACCGACATCGTCTACGCGGTCGGCATCGCGCCGGCCAAGCTGGACCGGGTGCTGGCGCTGCGGCGGCGCGGCGTGGACCTGGTGGTGCTGCTGGACAACGTCGCGCAGGCCCGTGCGGTGGCGGAGGCGTCGGCCGCGTCCGGGATCGTGATCCCGGCTCTGATCGAGGTCGACTGCGACGGCCACCGGGGCGGCGTGCTGCCCGGCTCCCCCGACGTCGCGGAGATCGCCGCCGCGCTCGACGGCGCGGAACTGCGCGGCGTGCTGACCCACGCCGGCGAGTCGTACTTCTGCTACACCCGCGACGCCCTGGTGAAGGCGGCGGAGGCCGAACGCGCCGCCGCCGTCCGCGTGGCCGAGGACCTGCGCGCGGCGGGGCACGCGTGCCCGGTGGTGAGCATCGGCTCGACGCCGACCGCGCACGCCGTGACCGACCTGACCGGCGTGACCGAGGTCCGCGCGGGCAACTTCGTGTTCTTCGACCTGGTGATGGCGGGCATCGGCGTGTGCTCGGTGGCCGACCTCGCGCTGTCCGTCGTGGTCACGGTGATCGGCCACCGACCGGGCCGGATCATGACCGACGGCGGCTGGATGGCCACCTCGCGCGACCGCGGCACGTCCCGCCAGCCGGTCGACCAGGGCTACGGCCTCGTCGCGCCGCTGGACGGCCCGCCGTTCGAGGACCTGCTGATGACCGACGCCAGCCAGGAGCACGGCACCCTGGCGATGCGGCCCGGCAGCGACCGGCCGCTGCCCGACCTGCCGGTGGGCACGCAGGTCCGCGTGCTGCCCAACCACGCGTGCGCCACGGCCGCGCAGCACGACGCCTACCGGCTCGCCGGCGACGCGGGCACGACGTGGGAGCGGGTGAACGGCTGGTGATCTTCCTGTCGGAGGAGGAAACGCGCGCGCTGGTGACCCGGGAGCTGGCCTACGAAGCCGCCCTGTCGGCGTTGCTGGAGGCGGCGGGCGGCGGCGTGCAGTTCCCGGCCGTGGTCGGTCACGGGTCCTCGCCCGCCAACCGGTTCACCGTCAAGTCGGCCGCCGCGGCGCGGGCGGCCGGGGTGAAGATCGGCAGCTACTGGCCGGGCAACACCGAGCGCGGGCTGCCGCGGCACAACTCGGTGATCCTGCTGTTCGACCAGTCCACCGGCCGGATCGCGGCGGTGATCGAGGCGGGTTTCGCGAACGCGTTCCGCACCGCCGCGGCCGACGCCGTGGCCGCCGACGTGCTGGCCCGGCCGGACGCGCGGTCGTTGGCGGTCTTCGGCACGGGTCCGCAGGCGTGGCACGAGTGCGTGGCGCTGGCCCGCGTGCGCGACCTGGCGGTCGTCCACGTGGTGGCGCGTGACGCCGGCCGGGGCGCGCGGTTCGTGGCCGACCTGGCGGCCGAAGGGCTGCCGGCGGTGCTGACCGGGGCCGAGGAGGCGTGCCGGTCGGCGGACGTCATCGTCACGGCGACGACCGCCCGCGCCCCGCTGTTCGAGGCGGGGTGGGTGCGGCCGGGCACGCACGTGGCGAGCATGGGCTCCGACGGCAAGGGCAAGCAGGAGCTGCCGGTGGAGCTGCTCGCGTCCGCGCGGCTGTTCTGCGACTGGCCCGCGCAGTCCGCGGCGATCGGCGAGTTCCAGCACGTGCCCGACGCCCGGCCGACCGCGTTGGGCGACGTGCTCGCGGGCCGTGCGGCGGGTCGGACGTCGCCCGAGGACGTGACGGTGTTCGACAGCTCGGGCATCGCGTTGCAGGACCTGCACCTCGGCGTGGCGCTCCTGCGCGCCGCCGGGCTCACCCCGCCACCAGCGGGGTGACCGCGGGTCGGGTGCGGCGTCGCGGACGGTCGCGGAGTCCACTGTGGACTCGTGGGCGCGCCGCTCGGACCGTGCGGCTTGGCAGGTTCCGGCCGTGGCGGGGGAGGTCGCGGGGAACCTGCCACGCTTGACGGCATGACACCCTCCGCTGTGGACCGGCTGCTGCTCGCCGGCGGGCTGCTCGCCGCGCTGGCCACGGCGGGCTGCGACACCGTGTCAGGCACCGCCGTTCCCGCTCCGATGACCAGCACCACGACCACGACGACCACCACCACCACTCCCCCGGCGCCGACCGCCGCCGACGGCACGAACTACGCGGCGTGCGCGGACGGGACGTGCGAGGTGGCGTTGTCCGGCCCGGTCGACATCCCGCTGGGCGGGGCGGCCGGGCCGGGCACGTTCGCGGTGCGCGCGGTGCTGGCGGACGGGATCGAGTTCGAGCTGACGTCGGCCATCGGCGGTGGCAGCGGTTCGCTGAAAGGGCACTGCACGGCCACGTTCGTGCCCGGTGGCGGCGGCATGTCGTGCTCGAACAAGCCGTCCCCGCCGCCCGAGCCCCGCGCGGGCGTGCTCGCCGTGCAGATGGTCGGCGTCACGGGCGGGACGGCGGTCGTGCGGCTGGTCACCGGGTGACGCGCCTCAGCCGAGCTGGTAGCCGACCTGCCGCACGGTGTGGATGAGCGGCGGCTGGCGCAGCTTGCGGCGCAGCCCGGCCATCAGCACGTCCAGCACGTTGGTCGCGGGCTGCGCCATCTCGTCCCACGCGTGCCGGATGAGGTCGGCGCGCGACACCGGCCGCCCCGCGTTGGCCAGCAACAGCTCCAGCACCAGGTACTCGCGCCGGGTCAACGTCAGCAGCACGCCGGCGCGCCGCACCTGGCGCGCGCCGGCGTCCAGCTCCACGTCCGCGTGCCGCAGCACGGCGGGCCGCTCGATCTCGCGGCGGTGGCACAGCAGGCGCACCCGCACCACCAGCTCCTCCATCGCGAACGGCTTCACCAGGTAGTCGTCGCCGACCTCCAGGCCCTCCACCCGGTGGCCCACGCCGTCCAGCGCGGTGAGGAACAGCACCGGCACCCGCAGCCCGGACCGCCGCCGCTGCCGGACGTAGGCCAGGGTGTCGACGCGGCCCGACGTGCCGCGGGCGGGAACCATGCGGTCGAGCACCGCGCAGTCGTAGGAGTTGACCGCCAGCGCCTCGTCCGCGCCCGCCAGGTCCGCCGCCGTGTCGACCGCGAAACCCGCGCCCCGCAACGACACCGCCACCGCGAACAGCAGGTCCGTCTCGTCCTCGGTCACCAGGATGCGCACGTCACCACCGTAGTCACCCGGCGCGTTGCAGCAGCCAGCCCCGGTCGGCGGCCTTCGCGCCCGCCTGGAACCGGCTGCGCGCGCCGAGGCGGTTCATGATGTCGGCGACCATGCGCCGGACCGTGCGGACCGAGACGTCCAGCCGGGCGGCGGCGGCCTCGTCCGTGCTGCCGGCGAACAGCAGGGTCAGCAGCTCCTGCTCGCGCCGGGACAGCTCGCAGTCGTCGGCCACGTCGTAGGCGGCCACCGCCTCCGGCCAGACCCGCTCGAACAGCTCGACCGCCGCGCGCACCACGCTGGGCAGCCGGAACACCGCGACGCCCTGGTCGGCCGGCAGCACGGCCGCGACACCGTCGACGACGACCGCGTCCATCGGGACCTGCGGCAACGTCCGCACGTCGCACGGCGCCAGGGCCAGCGCGGAGGGCCGCAGCGCGTCGGGCAGCAGGACCCGGTAGCGCACGCCGCGCCGCAGGTTGGCCTGGTCGATCCGGCGCAACGACATCCCGCCGGTGGCCATCACGACGACTTCCGCGCGGGCCTTGGCGAGCAGCGCGTCCACGCCGGTCGGCAACACCTTGATCACAGGACACCTCCGATGAGCAGCGAGGCGGCGACGCCCCGGGCGTGCAGTCCATCCAGTCGTTCGAGTCGTACGTGTGCGGAGAGCACGCCGACGGCCGCTTCCACGGCGGCTTCGGCGGCTCCCGCGATGCGCAGCACGGCGTCGTCCGCGGTCAGGGCGACGGTCACCGCGACGCCGGGCGCGGCGGTGAGCAGCCAGTCGACGGCGGCGCGCGCGGTCGTGCCGGGCAGCCGGAAGCAGGCCTGCGCGACGGGCCCGCTGTGCCAGTAGCGCCAGTCCTCGCGGACTTCGCGGTGCCCGGTCACGTGACCGAGCGCGGCGATGGTGGTGACCAGGTCCTCCTCGGCGAGCAGGTCGGTGGTCACGCCGCGGCGGCGCAGCTCGCGGCGGGTGCGGCGGGTCGAGTTGCCGAGCACGCGGACCACCTCGTCGTCGTGCCAGAGCTCCGGCGTCCGCTTCGCCTGCACCGCGACCCAGGCCCGCGGTCGCCGCACCTGGCCGCGCCCGACGTGCAGGACGACCCGGACGTCCGGCCCGGCCAGCCCGGCGAGCACGCGGGGAGCGGCCAGCCGCGGTCGCAACACCGCCACCACCCCGCCGGGCCCGTGCACGTGGTCCCCCTCCACCCACGCGCCGGGCGCGACGACCTCCAACAACCCCCCGCTGCGCCGCCGCCGGACCCGGAACGCCACGTACCGCCCGACCCACTCGGACACCCACCGCCGCCGCCACCGGCCCAACGCCGAGACCAGCACGACCGCCGCCGCGACCCACAGCGGAACCGCCACGGGCCAGGGCGATCCGACCCCGAACAGCACCGCGAGCACGGCGAGCTGGGCGCACACGAACCTGGTCATCGCGATCCCCCCGACACCCGGACCCGGTTCGAACGGGCAGGACGAACGCCGGGCCCGCGGACCAAGCCACCCGAACCGCGTGCCAGGCCGCCACCCGCGCCCGAACCGCGGCCCGGCACCGACAACGGCCCAGCCGTCCATCCCACACCGACACAGACACCAACACCGGCACCGCGAGCACGACCCCGCATCACGCGGCCACCTCCCGGCGCGCCCGCACCAGCTCCGGCCCCGGCTCGACACCCAGCTCGGCGGCCAGGAAGTCGCACACCCGCTGGTACTCCGACAGCGCGTTCGCCCGCCGACCGGCCGCGTGCAGCGCCCGCACCAGCCGCGCCCACGCCCCCTCCCGCAACGGGTCCTCCGCGGTCAACGTCCGCAGCACGGCGATCGCCTCGCCGTGCCTGCCCACCGCCGCGTACGCGTCCGCCAGCCGCTCCCGCAGCTCCCACCGCAGTTCGCGCAGCCAAGCCGTCGCCGCCAACGCCGTCTCCGCCCGCAACTCCGCGAACGGCGCGCCCCGCCACAACTCCAGCGCCGACGTCAGGCAGTCGACGGCCTCCGGCGGGCTCACCCGAGCGGACCGGTCCAGCAGGGCACGGGCGACGTCGGCGTCCACCTCGCCCGGCGCGACGTGCAGCCGGTAGGACCGCGGCCTGGCGTCGATGCGCCCCGCGGGCACGACCTGCCGGAGCTGCCAGACGTAGGTGCGCACGTTCCGCGAGGCCGACGGCGGAACGGCCTGTTCCTGCCAGATCTCGTCGATCAGCTCCTCTAGGCTGACCCAGGCGTTAGCGTGCAGGAGCAACGTGGCCAGCAGGGTGGCGGGCTTGCGCGGCCCGTCTTGCGGGCCGAGGACTCGGAAGATCACGCCACGAACGATCCGTCACGACACATGAGGTTCTGATGACATGCGGGTGATGGTGGTGGAGGACGACGAGAACCTCCGGGTCGCCGTGGCGGCCGAGTTGCGCGGCGCCGGGCTGGACGTGGACACCGCGGCCGACGTCCCCGCCGCGGATCGCGCGTTCGCCCGCACCGACTACGCGTGCGTGGTGTTCGACCGGATGCTGGGCGACGACGACGCCATCGACTACGTCCAGCGACAACGCGCACGCGGCTGGACGACGCCGGTGCTCTTCCTCACCGCGCGGGACACCGTCGGCGACCGGGTGGCGGGCTTCGCCCACGGCGGCGACGACTACCTGGTCAAACCGTTCGCCGTCGAGGAGTTGACCGCCCGGGTGCACAAGCTGTGCCGCCGCGCGGGCGTCGGCCGGCCGGCCGTGCTGCGCCACGCCGACCTCGAGGTGGACTGCATCCGGCACGAGGTGCGCCGCGCCGGCGTGCTGCTGTCGTTGTCCGGCCTGGAGTTCGCGGTGCTGGAGTACCTCGCCGCGCACGTCGGCCAGGTGGTCACGCGCACCGACCTGATCGAGCACTGCTGGGACGACGAGCCCATGGCCAACGTGGTGGAAGCCGTGATCAAGAGACTGCGCCGCAAGCTGCACGGGCCCGAGCTGATCCACACCGTCCACGGGCACGGCTACCGGCTGGGCGCCGCATGAGCGGCGGCGCGAGCGGCTCCGCGGCGCGCTTGCGCAGCCTGCGACGGCTGCTCACCGTGCTGTTCACCGCGATGAACACCGCCGGGCTGCTGGTGTTCGCCATCCTGGTGATCCAGAACGACGGCGAGCAGGGCATCGACAAGCTGGACGCCGACCTGCACCGCGTCACCGACGTGGTGAGCAGGCTCATCGACTACGACGACTCGTTGATCACCGCGGACCTCGTGGGCGACCCCGTGAACCGCAACTGCCCCCAGTTCGTGATCCTCTCCGGCGGCGCCACCCGCGAGTTCGGCAGCCACCGCAGCGAACGCACCTGCGTGAACGCCGACATGGGCGTGCTCAGCGCCCTCGCGACCACCGCCGTGAGCCAGGAAGTCCTGGTGACCGGCCCGAAGGACGGCCTGCGGGTCCGCGCCCAGCCCGTGAAGACCGCGGACGACGAGGTGGTCGGCGCGATCGTCGCCTACACCGACCTCGCCCCGGAACGGGCGCGCCACCTCGGCACGGTGTGGCGCGTGGTCGGCGGCTGCCTGGTCCTGGTGATCGCGCTCGGCCTCGCCGGGCACGTGCTGTCGGGCCGCGCGATCCGGCCCGCCGCGGCGGCGTTGGAGCAGCAAGAGGTGCTGCTCGCCGAAACCGCGCACGACCTGCGGACACCGGTGGCCGCGCTGCGCGCGTTGGCCGAGACCGCGATGCGCAACCCCGACCAGCACGCCGAACTGCTGCCGCGCACGGTGGGGCTGGCCGCGCGGATGGGCGGCATCATCGACGGCCTGCTGGTCCGGGCCCGGCTGGCGGCGGGCGTCGAGCACCTGGCGATCCAGCCGATCTGGCTGGACCAGCTCGTCGCGGTGGTGGTCGAGGAGACGCCCGCGCCGGACGTCGAGGTCACCGTCGCCGCCGCGCCGACCATGGTCAACGCCGACCCGACCCTGCTGCAACGCGCGATCGGCAACCTGCTGGCCAACGCCCTGCGGCACGGTCGCCGCCCGGACGGCGACGCGAAGGTGCACATCACCGTCGCGGGCGGCCGGGTGACGGTGGCCGACAACGGGCCGGGCATCGACCCGGAGGCGGCCGAGCGCGTGTTCGACCGGTTCACCACCTCCGGCGCGTCCGCCGGGCTCGGGCTCGCGATCGTGCGCTGGGTCGCCCTGGCGCACGGCGGCACGCTGCGGGTCTACAACGCCGAGGAGGGCGGGGCGATCTTCGAGCTGTCCCTGCCGGTCAGCGGACCGTGAACGTCTCCCACGGCTTGAGCCGCACCCAGTCGTCGTCCAACCGGTACGCGAGGTAGTACGTGTACCGGCCGGGGGTGTCGAAGGAACGCCGGAACGCGATCTCCTGCGTGGTCGTGCCGACCGCGTGGTCGCGGATCTCGTCGAAGTCGTGCGAGGTGTTGGTGGAGCGCTGCACCACCTGGACGGTGAGCGCGCGCACAGTGATCGGCCGGTCGGCGGCGACCGAGGCGCGCACCACGACCTCGTCGCCCGCCTCGGGCAGCCGGGGTTCCAGGCTGAGCGTGGCGACGACGGTCGGCGTCGGCGGCAGCTCGGCGACGGGGACGTCGCGCTCGCCGGTCAGCACGACCGCGAGGACGAGCACCACCACCAGCGCCGGCACGCCGAGGAGCAGCAGGAACCGGGAACGAGACAAGGGCTGGACCGTTTCTGTATCGGGTGCCATACGCTACGTGATCGCAGACTAGGGGGTCGGTGTTATGGGGAGATCCGCGAAGTGGCGTGGCCGGGCGCCGGTCGCCTTGTTGACCGCGGCCAGCCTCACCGTGGTCGGCTTGGCCATCGGTGGCGCGTCGGGCGTGCCGGAGCTGGAGTTCCTGAAACCGGGGCACTGGGTGCTGAACTCGGCGCTGGGCAAGGTGTTCCACGTCGACGGCTCGACCAAGCAGGTCAACGCCGAGGTGGCCGTGCCGGGCGCCGACCGGGGCAGCCTGGTGGTGCAGAGCGACACCAGCGGCTACGTCGTCGGGCGCGGCAAGTACACCGAGTTCGGCAAGTCCACGCTGCGGGTGGAGGGGACCACCGCCGCGCCGACCGACGACGAGGTGCCGGTCGCGCTGGAGGTCGCGGGCGGCCCGTACCTGGTCTACCGCGAGGCGGGCAAGGTGGTGCGCCTCGGCACCGACCACGCGGAACCGATCTCGACCAACGAGCCGCTGGGCAACCCCGTGGCCACCCCCGACGGCACGGTGTGGCTGCACTACACGCAGAGCGGCCGGCTGTGCCGGTTGTCGCCGGGCACCACCGCGCCGTCCTGCCCGGCGACGGTGGCGGAGGGGCACACGGGCGGGCTGTCCGTCGTCGCCGACAAGCCGGTGTTCGTCGACACCACGTCCGACACGATGCACCTGGCCGAGGACATGAGCCGGATGAGGCCGCTCGGCGCGGACGTGCCCGACGACGCGAAGATCGGCCCCGGTGACGTGGCGGGCCGCGTGCCGGTGCTCGACCCGAGGGGCAAGCTGCACCTGGTGGACAGCGCGGACGTGGTCGGCGACCGCCCGCCGGCGGAGACCGTCGTCGTGCAGCTGGAGCCGGGCGACTACACCGCGCCGTTGACCACCGGCACCACCGTGGCGGTGCTCGACCAGCGCAACGGCACGCTGCACACCTACGACAGCACCGGCGGCAAGCACCAGAAGACGCCCGTGCCCGCCGAGCGCGGCACGCCCAGGTTGACCAAGGGCGACGACACGCGCGTCTACGTCGAGAGCGGCGAGGGCAAGCACGTGCTCATCGTCGACCCCGAGGGCAAGGTGACGCCGGTGCCGGTGAACGGCACGCAGCTGTCCGCGTCCCGAGGGCAGTCGCCGACGGAGACGACGACCCAGACGACCGACCAGCCGGTCGGCACCCAGCCACAGGCCCCGCTGCCGACCTCGCAGCAGCCGACCCGCCGGCAGACGCCGCCACCGCCGCCGGTGGTGCCGGCCAGCCCGCCGGGCGCGCCGAGCGGCCTGACCGCCACCGCGGGCAACGGCACCGCGTCGCTGGCCTGGGGCGCGGCTCCGGACAACGGCGCGCCGGTCACGGCCTACCACGTCTCGTGGAACGGCGGCGCGCAGACGGTCGGCGGCGGCACCCGCGCCTTCACCGCGAACGGCCTGGCCAACGGCACCGCGTACACGTTCACCGTGACCGCCCAGAACTCGGCCGGCCGGGGTCCGGGCTCCCAGGCGAGCGCCACGCCGTTCCAGGTGCCCACGATCACGATCTCGCGCGGCGCGGACAGCAACGACGGCTGCGAACCACCGGACTGCTCGCTGATCCACATCGAGATGCGCGGGTTCGCGCCGAACACCGACTACGACATCATCCCCTACTCGACCAAGTGGGGACAGTTCAACACCGGCCACGGCACCCGCACCGACGCGCAGGGCAACAAGACGACCAGCCGGTTCGCCTTCAGCGGTGTCGGCCAAGAGGTGTGGGTGGTCGCCGGTGGCGTCACCTCGAACCGCTTGTACTGGGAGGACCGGTGACCGTGCCCAACCCCACCGCGCCCAAGGCGACCCGGGCGTACCAGGCCATCGCGGACAACGTGCAGCGCGTCGTGCGCGGCAAGCCCGAGGTGGTGCGGTTGGCCGTGGCCGCGTTGCTGGCCGAGGGGCACCTGCTCGTCGAGGACGTGCCCGGCCTGGGCAAGACCACGTTGGCGCGCTGCCTGGCGCGCAGCGTGGGCGGCACGTGGAGCCGCATCCAGTTCACCCCCGACCTGCTGCCGGGCGACGTCACCGGTGTGACCGTGTACCACCAGAAGACCGAGCGGTTCGAGTTCCACCCCGGCGGCGTGTTCGCCAACGTGGTGCTGGCCGACGAGGTCAACCGGGGCACGCCGAAGACCCAGTCGGCGCTGCTGGAGGTGATGAGCGAGCGGCGGGTCACGGTCGACTCGACGGCGCACGAGGTGCCGCACCCGTTCCTGGTGGTGGCCACCCAGAACCCGATCGAGATGGAGGGCACGTACCGGTTGCCCGAGGCGCAGCTCGACCGGTTCCTGATGCGGTTGTCGGTCGGGTACCCGGACCTGGCCGCCGAGGTGCTGGTGGTGATGAGCGACGCCGCGCGGGTCGGGCCGGACGACCTCGAACCGGTGATCGACGTCCCCGCGCTGCGCGAGGCGATCACCGAGGTCCGCGGCTCGCACCTCGCGCCCGCGATCGTCGAGTACGCCGTGCGGCTCGCGGCGGCCACCCGGGAGCACGCCGCCGTGCGCTGGGGCGCGAGCCCGCGCGGCAGCATCGCCCTCGTGCGGGCGGCGCAGGCGTTGGCCGCGACCGAGGGTCGGCTGTTCGTGACGCCGGACGACATCAAGGCCGTGGCCGAGCCGGTGCTGGCGCACCGGTTGGTGCTGACGCCCGACGCGGAGCTGAACCAGCGGCGGCCCGCCGAGGTGGTCGCGGAGGTGCTCGGCACGGTCGCGGCACCGTTCGCGGCGGGCTGACCGGTGCGGTTGACCCGGCGCGGCGTCGCCGTGCTCGTCGTGGCCCTGCTGTGCGGTGTCGGCGGTCTGGTGGCCGGCTACCCGTTGTTCCAGGCGTTGGCCGGGCTGTCGGTGGGCGCGGTGCTGGCGGCGTTCCTCGTCGCGGCCCGTCGTCCGCGCGTCGACGTGCGGCGTGACGTCTACCCCGACCGGGTCGAGCGCGGCAAACCCGCGCTGGCGCGGCTGGACGTGCGGCACGCGGGCGGCGGCTTCACCGCGCGGGACCGGTGCGGTCCGCACGTGCGCGCCGTAATCGTGCGGGCGGACGCGGTGTACCGGTACGAGCTGCCGACCACGTCGCGCGGCAGGCACACCGTCGGCCCGCTGGCGATCGAACGCGCCGACCCGCTCGGCCTGGTGCGCAACCTGGTGGACACCGGCGACACGGTGACGCTGTGGGTGCACCCCCGGCTGCACCCGGCGCGGCCGTTCGCGGGCGGCTACCGGCGGCACCACCACGACGGCCCGACCACCGACCAGTCCCCGCGCGGCTCGCTGGACCTGCGCGAGGTGCGCGAGTACGTGCCCGGCGACGAGGTGCGGCTGGTGCACTGGAAGGCGACCGCGCGGACCGGGAAGCTGATGGTGCGCGACTACGCCGACCCCGACCAGCCGCGGTTCACGCTGCTGCTGGACACCCGGCACGCCAAGGGTTTCGAGGAGGCCGTGGAGATCGCCGCGTCCCTGCTGCACGCGGGTGTCGTCGCCGGTCGGCACGGCCGGCTGCTGACGCCGTGCGGGGTGGACGTGACGGTGCGGGGCGGTGTGGTGGGCGCGCGGCGGTTGATGGACGAGCTGTGCGTGCTGGACGTGCGGCCGGGGTCGGCGTTGCCGTCCCGTCCGCCCGGCAGCCTGGTGGTGGTGACCGCGGGTCCGCTGGACGCGATCGCGCCGTTGCGGCCCGATGTCGTGTTCTCGCTCGGCGGTCCCGGCGAGGTCGCCGACGCGCGGGTGATCTGGGCGCCGGACGCCGAACGGGCGGTGCGGCGGTGGAACGAGGCGGTGGGGTGAGCGTGGTCGTGCGGGGATCGGTCGCCGTGTACGCGGCCGCCGCGGTGGCGGGTCTGCTGTTCGGGCCGGTGTTCGGGGTCGGCGCGTTGCTGCTGCCGGTCGGCGCGGCGCTGCTGCCCGCGTTGGGCGTCACGTTGTGGTTGCGGTCGAGTGAGGCGTGGCGTGCGGTGGCGGCGGCCGTGGCGGGGCTGGCGGGGCTGCTCGTGGCGTTGCGCGCCGACCCGTCGGCGGTGCTCTCGGGCGTGACGGGGTCGTGGCGCCTGGCGTTGCAGACGACGTGGCCGGCGCGGCCGGAGCCCGAGGTCGTCGTGTTCGTGCCGCTGCTGGTGCTGGCCGCCGCGGTGTTCGGGGTCGAACTGCTGCTGCGGCTGCGCGCGCCGCTGGTCTCGCTCGTGCCCGCGTTGGGTGTGGTGGTGTTGAGCCAGGCCTACGCGGCGGCAGGTGGGGTGGCGGCGATCCTGGCGGCGCTCGCGTTCGCGGCGTGCGGTGTGGTGGTCGTGGCGCGGGACGTGCCGTGGGCGGCCGTCGCGCTGGGCGTCGTCGGCGCGGTGGCGCTGGGTGCGGTGTCTACGGGTCCGGCCTGGTCGTTGCGGACGGGTGAGTCCGCGCCGCTCGCGTCGCCGCGGGTGGCCAGTCCGCTGGACCTGGTGGCGTCGCGGTTGGCCGACCCGTCTACGCCGGTGTTCGAGTACGCGTCGGCCGACGCGGAGCCCGTGGACCGGTGGCCGATCGCGGTGCTGGACGAGTTCGACGGGGTGAACTGGACGCCCGGCGGCGAGCTGCGGCGGATGGGCGCGGGGCTGCCGGACGACGTCGGCGGTTCGGTCACCCGGTCGGCGCGGGTGGAGCTGCTGGGGTCGTTGGGCGGTCCCTGGCTGCCGAGCCAGCCGCGTCCGGCCGCCGTGGACGGGGTGGACGCGCTGGTCGACCCCGCGCGTGGCACGTTGCTGGCGGAGCGGCCTTCGACGTACACGGTGACGTGGTGGGAGCCGCGGGTCGACCCGGTGTCGTTGATGGGCAAGGCGATCGACCCGGCCGCGCCGGGCGGGTTCGCCGGTGTCGGCGCGGTGCCGGCCGGCGTGGAGGCGGTGGCGCGGGACGCGGTGGCCGGCATGCGGTCGTCGTTCCAGACGGCGTTGGTGCTGGAGCAGTTCATGCGCCGCGAGTACGAGCTGGTGACGTCCGGCGACCTGCCGACCGGGCACGGTTGGCCGCAGTTGGAGCGGTTCCTGCTGGTCGACAAGCGCGGCACGAGCGAGCAGTTCGCGGCGGCCTACGTGGCGATGGCGCGGCTGCTGGCGATCCCGGCGCGGCTGGTGGTCGGGTTCGCCGGGTCTGGTGACGAGTCGGTGGTGCGCAACGGTGACGCCATGGCGTGGCCCGAGGTGGCCGTGGCCGGTGTCGGGTGGGTGGCGCTGGACCCGACGGGGTCGGCGCGGGTGTCCTCGGCTTCGGCGGGGTTGGCCGAGGTGACGGAGGAGGCGCGCGACCAGCTGCCGCCGGTGGAGGACCTGGCGCCGCCCGTGCTGCCGCCACCGGGCGCCGGCGACGTCGCCCCGCCGGTGCGGGTGCCGTGGGGGGCGTTGCTGTGGTTGGTCGTCGTGCCGCCGGCGGGGTGGTTGGTCGGCGTGCCGCTGGTCGCCGGGGTGCGGTCGTGGCGTCGGCGGCGTTCCGGGACGGTGGCGGACGCGTGGGCCGAGGTGCGGGATCGCCTGCGGCGGCACGGGGTGGCGGTGACGTCGGCGATGACGGTCCGGGACGCCGCGGTGGCCGCGCGGCCGGTCGTCGACCGGTCCACAGTGGACGCGTTGTCGGGCCTGGCGATGGCGGTGGACGCCACGATGTGGTCGGGTGCGCCGGTCGACGCGCGGGTGCACGCGTGGGCCTCGGTGCGGGCGGTGCGGTCCGGGTTGGCCCGTCGTCCGCTGAAGGCGCGGTTGCGGGCGCTGCTCCGGTACTGAGCCGGTACCGGGCTACCTGCCGCAGACCGCGTCGCGGATGCCCTTGGGCTGGCTGACGTAGACGTTGTCGCGATCGGTGCCCTGGACCTCGAAGCAGTACTTGCGGCCGGGCTCGACCGGGATCTGCGTGGTCTGCTCGCGCAACTGCACCGTCGCCCGGTTGGGTTGGCCTTCGGGCGCGACGATCACGACGTAGTCCAGCTTCGCCGAGCTGCGCCAGGCGAGCCGCACCTCGTCGCCGGCGTCCTCGACCACTTCCAGCTCGATCTGGACCCCGCCGTTGCCGTCGGGCGTGTTCATGGTGGGCGCCGCGGGTGCGGGTGGTGGTTCGTCCTCGCCGAGGAGGAGGAACGGCGCGGCGGCGAACAGCGCCAACGCGCCCACGATGCCCGCCACCAGCCCGATCCGCCCGGTCCGATCGGTCTTCTTCCCGGTCGGCTTCACCTCGGCGAGGGGCATCCGCACCGGCGGCGCGGGCGGAACGGCCAGGTAGGGCTCCGGCGGCAGGTCGGCCGCGGGTGGTGTCGAGGAGAGGAAGCGCTCGACCATCGGTGAGGCGGCCGGGCGGGGAGGCATCGCGGGCGGCACCTCGTGCGCGGGCAGGTGCGCGCCGGGGCTCGGCGGCGGGCCGAACGGCGACTCGGGGGCCGGTGCAGGCGGTATGTGCGCCGGCGGAACTTGGCCGAGCGGCGCGGACTCCGCACCTCCCGGCGGCGGGCCGAACGGCGACTCAACCGGCAAGGCGTGACCCGGCGCGCCGAAAGCCGACACGTCGCCCGGAGCGGGCGCGACAGGCCCCAGCGGCGCGGCGAAAGGCGGCTCGGCCGGCGGGACGTGGCCCGGCAGCGGGGTGAAAGGCAGCTCCGCCACCGGCGGGGCATAAGGCGAAAGCGATGCCGGTGGTGCGTAAGGCGATGGGCCCGACCCGGCGGCGGGCATCGTGAACGACGGGCCGGGGGCCGGTGCGTAAGTCGTGTCCGCGAAGTCGTCGAAGCCGACACCGGCGATCGCCGCCAGCCGTGCCGCCACGTCCGTCGGACGGGCCTCCGGCTCCCCCGCCAGCAGCGCGCGCACCAGGTCGGCCAGGCCCGCGGGCAGGTCGGCGCGCGTCACCTCCGGCACCGCAGCACCCAGCACGCGCAGCAGGTGTTCCTCCGCCCGCTCCCCCATCCGCCCGGGGTACGGCACCTCGCCCGTCAACGCCAGGTACAGCACGGCGCCCAGCCCGTACAGGTCGGTCCGCGCGTCGCGCACCGCGTCGCGCACGGTCTCCGGCGCGGCGAAGTCCACCGGCGGGTCGGCCGGGAACGCGCGGCGCGCCACCAGCCCGCCGTCGGCCAGCACCGGCTCGCCGGACGGGCGGAACAGGACGTTCGTCGCGGTGACCCCGCCGTGCACGAGCCCGGCGGCGTGCGCGGCGGCCAACGCCTCCGCCAGCACCTGCCCCAGGTCCAGCACCTCGGCCACCGGCAACGCGCCCTCGTGCCGCACCCGCGCCGCCAGCGAGTGCCGGCACAGCTCGGAGCACACCGCCGTGACGCCGTCGGCCAGCTCCTCCACCCCGCGCACGACCGGGGTGAACGGCACCCGCCGCCACTTGCCGATCTCACGTTCCAGCGCGGCACGCGTGCGGCGGTCCAGCGCGACCGGGAACACCTTGTACGCCATCCCGGCGCCCGCGTACACCGTCGCCACCGGGCCCTTGCCCAGCGGTACGAGGTGGTTGCCCTGAGGATTGGCCATCGCGGTGCTCATTGTCCCCACGGTGCCGCACCGCGTCCAGCCGCCCCGCCGCGTGTCCGGTAGCTGCCGCACGACGACCACGGGCGGCGCGGCCGGTCCATCGTGGCGCGCATGAACACCACAGGGCTGGTGCGGGTGACGATCGCCGCACCCCACCGGCGCATCGACTTGGCGCTGCCCGAGCACTCGTCGGTCGCCGAAGTGCTGCCGGGGCTGGTGAAGCACGCGGGCGAACCCCCCGCCGACGACGGCTGGCTGCTGCGCAGACCCGACGGAACGCCGCTGGAACCCGGCCGCACGTTCGCCGCGCACCGCGTGCGCGACGGCGAGGTGCTGCACCTGGCGCACCGGCGCACGGAGTGGCCGGAGCTGGAGTACGACGACCTGGTCGACGTGATCGCGTCCGGTCTCGGCCGCACCTGGGGCCCCCGGCACACCCGGCGGGCCGGTCTGCTCGCGGGCGGGCTGCTGGTGCTGCTCGGCGTCGTGCCGATGGCGGCCCTGGGCTCGCCGTGGTGGTCGTGGGGCCTGGCCGCGCTGCTGCTGGCGGCGGGCGTCACGTGCGCGCGGGCGTTCGGCGACGCGGGTGCGGGCGCGGTCGTGGCGGCGTCGGCGCTGCCGTTCGCCGGGCTCGGCGGCGTGCTGTTCGTCGGCGTCGGACCGGGCCTCGGCGCGCCGCACGTGCTGACGGCGTGCTCGGCGGTCGCGGTGGTGGCGGTGCTCGCGTTGATCGGCGTGGCGGAGAAGGCGGTGTGGTTCACCGGCGCGATCACGGCGGCGCTGCTCGGCGCGGGCGGCGCGTGGTTGGCGGCGGACGTGCTGACCGGCGTCGGAGCGGCCGCGGTGGTCGCGGGGGCGGCGCTGGTGTTCTCACCGCTGTGCGCGCCGTTGGCGATCCGGCTGGGCCGGGTGCCGTTGCCGACGTTGCCGCGCACGCCCGCCGACCTGCTCGCCGACCCGCCGCGACCGGCGCGTGCGGCGGTGCGCGAGGCGGTGGTGCGCGCCGACGGGCTGCTGACCGGGATGCTCGCGGGCTGCGCGGTCGTGGTGGTGGCGTGCGCGGTCCTGCTGACGCGCGGTGACGTGTGGGCGCAGGTGCTGCTGGGCGTGCTCGGGGTGGGGCTGTTGCTGCGCGCCCGGCTGTACCCGGCGGTGCGGCAACGGGGGCCGCTGCTCGGCGCCGGCGTCGCGGTGCTGGCGGCCCTGCCGACGGGACCGGCGGTGATCGGGCTCGGGGCGTTCGTGATCGTGGTGGGTCTGGTGAGGGTGAAGCGGAACGCGCGGCTGTCGCGGTACGCGGAGCTGCTGGAGGTCGTCGTGGTGATCTCGGTGGTGCCGGTGGTGTGCGCGGTGCTCGGCCTGTACGGGTACCTGCGCGGGTTGGGGGGCTGAGGCGTGGCGTCGAACCGGGATCAGGTGCAGGCGCAGCAGTTCCTGCTGCAACGCGTGGTGTCGGCGCTGGTCACCGGCGAGAGCGATCCCGAGCAGCCGCCGTTCCGCCGGTCGGTGGTGGCGGCGTTCGGGAGCATCGCGATCGCGGTGGTCGTGCTGGCGGGCTTCGGGGTGTACGGGATGGTGTCGCCTGGCGGCAGCACGGCGTGGCGCGGCGAGTTCGTGGTGGTGGAGGAGGAGACCGGCGCGCGGCACGTGTACCTGGACGGTCGGCTGCACCCGGTGGCGAACTACGTGTCGGCGTTGCTGGCGCTGGGCAAGCACGCGGACACGCGCACGGTGTCACGGGAGTCGTTGGCCGGTGTGCCGCGCGGTCCGCGGATCGGGATCGCGGACGCGCCCGACTCGCTGCCCGGCCCGGCCCGGCTGCTCACCGGCGGCTGGACGATGTGCTCCCAGCCCCGCGCGGACGTCACCGGCGCCACCGTGAACGACTCGGTGCTCGTCGTCGGCGGCGGCGTCCCGGGCGGGCGGGCGCTGTCGTCGGAGGCGCTGCTGGTCGAGGTGCCGGACACCGGTGACCAGTACCTGCTCCTGCGTGGTTTCCGGCACCGGATCAAGGAGGCCGACGCGGTGGCGGTGGGTCTGGCGCTGCGGTCGCAGCCGCGGGCCAGGGTCGGTTCGGCGCTGGTCGACGTGCTGCCGGCGGGCGAGCCGATCGCGCCGATCGCGTTGCCGGACACCGGTGCGGCGTCCAAGGCGGCGCCGGGCGCTCGGATCGGCCAGTTGCTGGTGGTCGAGACGTCCGGTGGCGAGGTCCAGCACTACCTGGCCGAGGCGGAGGCGCTGCGGCCGATCTCGCAGTTGCAGTACGACGTCCAACGGGCCTTCCCGCCGACCGCCCAGGCCTACGACGGCGGGCAGCCGGTCGGCATCCCGCTGGGTCTGGTGGTGGCGGGCCAGGCGAAGCAGGGGCCGCCGGTGGCGACCGGGCCGGGCAAGCCGCCCACCACGCGGCCGGAGTTCGCCGCGGTGGACGGCTCGGCGCTGTGCGCGGCGTTCGACGGGGAGGTTGCGCCGCCCACGCTCGTGGTGGACCCCGACCTGCCGGACCCGGACCCCCTGATGACCGCCACCGCCCGCCGCACCGGAACGGGGACGCCGCTCGCCGACCGCGTCGTGGTGCCGCCGGGCCGTGCGGCGGTGGTCGAGGTGATGCCGGGCCCGGACGCCCCCGTGGGCACGGTGGCGCTGGTGACCGACCAGGGTCGCGCCCACTCGCTGGCGAGCCGTGAGCTGCTGGAAGTGCTGGGGTACGAGGACATCACACCCGTGCGGCTGCCGGTGAGCCTGGTCTCCCGCGTGCCGCACGGCTCCCCGCTCGACCCGGCCGCCGCCCTCCGCCGCGCCTGAGCCCCGACGACAGCACAGCGCACCGCCCGTCGCTCGTGGCGACGGGCGGTGCGGTGCGTCCCGGTCAGCGGCCGGTCAGGGGCGACCTCGGTTCCTCGGTCTGCCACAGCTCCTCGTCCAGCGCGTCCGCCTCGGCGGTCCGCCGCCGGTCGGTCCGGGTCGGCAGCACGCCACCGGTGCTCGCCCTGCCCCGCAACGCCTCCGGAACTCCCGGCGTGCCGACGCGCGCACGTCCCCGGCCGGCCGGCGGGCGTTGCGCCTCGCCCGGCTTCGGCTTGCCGGAAGCGGGCTGCGCGGCGCCCGACATCGGCGGCACCATCGGCGGCACGCCGCCCCGCGTCGCCGGCTGGGACGTCGACGTGGTGCCCGCCACCGGCAACGCGGGTGGTGGCGGCGGGGTCGAAGCGACGGCCGAGACCGTGCCCGGCTTCGCCGCCCGGGGGATCATCGGCACGCCCGACTGACCGGTCAGGCCCGCCCCTCCGACACCCCGCCCGCCGACACCGCGTGCGGACAACGCCGGCGCGACGCCCGGCGGCGCGACCGGGAACTGCGGCAGCGCCGTGGTCGGACGGGTCTGCGGCAGGTCCACCGGCGGTGGCACGGACGGCGGTTTCGGCGGGGCCACCGCGCCACCGGACAGGGCCGGACCACCGGCCGCCCCACCGCCGGCAGCCGGACCACCGGCGGGAGCACCCGCCGCGCCGCCCGCCGGAGCACCGGCCGGACCGCCCGCGGGACCGCCACCGGGACCACCGGCCGGACCGCCACCGGGGCCGCCGCCCGTGGCCTCAGGACCACCACCGCCGCCCGCCGACGTGACGCCCGCGCCCTGCCCGGCCGCCTGGACGGCGTTCGTCGCCTCCGTGAACAGCCTGCCCAGCTCCGCCATCCGCGCCGCCGCCCGCTGCTGCAACTCCGCGAACTGGCCCTCGATGGACCCGGCGCCACCTGAGTTCAGGTCGGCCATCAGCTGCTTCTGCGTCAGCAGGCACCTCGCGATGAACTCCTGCGCCTCCGGGATGTCCTCGACGAGCTTGTCCAACGCCACCCACGGCTGCGCCGCGTCGATCCGCGCGACCCACTCGGCCATCCCGCGCTCCGCCTTCGACGCCCGTGCCACGAACAGGTCACCGGCCTGGTCGGTCCACTGTGGAGCGATGGTGGCGATCTCCTGGCCCAGCGACGCGCCGGACCTCGCCAGCTCGTCCCGCGCCTCCACCCACATCCGGCGCGCCAGCCGCAACCGCGGGAGGTGGCTGACCTCCTTGCGCACCATCGCGTCCATCTGCTCCAGCGACATCCCCGCGTAGCTCATGACATCCCCGCCGGCAACCGGCCGGGCCCACGACGCGTGATGCCCGCCAGGCGGGCCGCCTCGACGAACTCGGGCGCGGGCCCGAGCGGCGCGGTCTCGCCCGCCCGGACCAGCGCCTCGGCCGCGACGCCGTCCCCGCGCACGTAGTCCTCGGCGCACGCCAGCGCGATCTCCCGGCACCGGTCCAGCTCCTGGTCCACGGCGGTCAGGTACATGGTCAGCGCGGTGGTCGAGGCCTCGTCGGCCGCCTGGAACGGCGGGCACTCCAGCACCCCGCCGCCACAGCCCTCCGGCACCGCCAGCGACGCCACTCTCGTCAGGTCCAAGGGCCGTGGCCGGAACCCGGCCATGCCCTCGCTCGTCCCGTTGATCACCGATTACTCCCTCGGTCCGGATCTGCCACTTGCACCAGCGACGGCGCGCGCCGCCGGTCGACCAGCCGGCCGCGCCCCGGTGGCAGCGGCTCGGGTTTGAGGCCGCCGAGCAGCGGCCCCTCGTTGCGGTCGCCGGACAGCATCAGCCCCGGCGAACCGACGTCGCGCAGCCTGGCGACGAACGTCTCGAACAGCGCGCGCCCCGCACCACCGGTCCGCCGCGTGAGCACGACGTGCAGCCCGATGTCACGTCCCTGCGGCAGGTACGGCAGCAGCGCCAGCAACGGGTTGTCCAGGCCGGTCGCGACCAGGTCGTAGTCGTCCACCAGCACGAACAGCTCCGGTCCGGTCCACCAGTTCCGCGCGCGCAACCGCTCCGCCGTCACGTCCGGGCCGGGCAGCCGCGCCGCCATCGCCCGCGCCGCCTCCGACATCAGGTGCGTGGTGGTCGACGTGTCGCCGCCGTAGCCGAGCAGGTGGGTGTCCGGCACGTCGCCGACCAGGCCCCGCCGGTGGTCCACCACCAGCAGCCTGGCCTGCTCGGGCGTGCGGTTGGCCACGATCCGACGGGCCAGCAACCGCAGGAACGACGTCTTGCCGGACTCCGCGTCGCCCAGCACCAGGAAGTGCGCGTCGGCCGCGAAGTCCAGGTGCACCGGCCCCAGGTCGTGCTCGGCCACTCCGATCGCGAACCGCAGGTCCGAGTCGACCGCGGGCAGGTCGGCCTGCGCCACCCGGCCGGGCAGCAACCGCACCGGGGGCGCGGGCGGGCCGGGCCAGGCCGCGGCCACCGCGTCCACCAGCTCACCGAGCGCGGGCGTCGCGCTGTCCACGTCGGACCGGCCGTCGATCCGCGGCAGCGCCACCAGCAGGTGGTGCTTGCCCGGCGTGATGCCGCGCCCCGGCGCGCCCTCGGGCACCGCGGCCGCGCTGCGCCGGTCCACCACGCTGTCCATCGGGTCGCCCAACCGCAGCTCCACCCGGCTGCCGAACAGGTCCCGGATGCCCGGCCGCAGGTCGAACGGCCGCGCGCACGCGCCCACCACGTGCACCCCGAACGACAACCCGCGCGTCGCGATGTCGGAGACCACGTCCTCCAGGTCCTCGAACTCCTTGCGCAACGTCTGCCAGCCGTCGATCACCAGGAACACGTCGCCGTGCGGCTCGTCCGCGAACCGCCCCTCGCGCCGCAGCGCCCGGAACCCCGCGATGCCGTCCACGTCGTGCTCGGCGAACAGCCGCTCCCGCCGTTCCAGCACCGCGGCCACCTCGGCCACGGTCCGCCGCACGGCGCCCGCCTGCTGCCGGCCCGCCACCCCGCCGACGTGCGGCAGCCCGCGCAACGCGCCCAGCAGCCCGCCGCCGAAGTCCAGGCAGTAGAACTGCGCCTCCGCCGGCGTGTGGGTCAGCGCCAGGCTCGCCACCACCGTCCGCAGCGCCGTGCTGCGCCCGCTGCGCGGCCCGCCCACCACCAGCACGTGCCCGGCCGCGCCGGACAGGTCGAGCTCCAGCAGGTCGCGCCGCTGCTCGAACGGCCGGTCCACCAGGCCCACCACCGCGTGCAGCCCGCCGTTGCGCCGCGCGTCCACCGGGCACAGCCCGCGCACGGGATCCGTGCCGAGGGCCCCCACCAGTTCGTCCAAAGTGGATGACCGGTCCAGCGGCGGCAGCCACACCTGGTGCGCGGGCGTGCCGCGACCGGCCAACCGGTCGACCAGGATGTCCAGCAGGCTCTCGCCCACCGCGTCCTCGTCCACCGGGTCCGCCACGGGCACGACCGGCGGCGCCACGTAGTCGGTGGTGAACAGCGCCATCCCCGGCACCTCGACCGAGCCCGCCGCCACACCCGTCCCGGGCCTGCGGTGCACCCCCGACACGTACGCCGACCGGAACCGCACCATCGGCTCCGTGCCGAACTTCAGGTAACCGTGGCCGGGCGCGCGGGGCAGGCTGAACGCGTCCGTGACGCCCAGCACGGTCCGGCTCTCCAGCTCCGAGAACGTGCGCAACCCGATCCGGTACGACAGGTGCGTGTCCAGCCCGCGCAACCGGCCCTCCTCCAACCGCTGGCTGGCCAGCAGCAGGTGCACGCCGAGCGACCGGCCCAACCGCCCGATCTGCACGAAGATGTCGACGAAATCGGGCTTGGCCGACAGCAGCTCGCTGAACTCGTCGCACACCACCAGCAGCGTCGGCACCTCGGGCAGCGGCGCGCCCGCCGCACGCGCCCGGTCGTAGTCGCGCAACGAGGCGAAGTTGCCCGCCGCGCGCAGCAGCTCCTGGCGGCGCACCAGCTCGCCGTTCACCGCGTCGGCCATCCGGTCGACCAGCGGCAGCTCGTCGACCAGGTTGGTGATCACCGCGCTGGTGTGCGGCAACCGGTCCAGGGTCGCGAACGTCGCGCCGCCCTTGAAGTCGATCAACGCGAAGTTCAGCGACTCGGGTGGGTGCGTCAGCGCCAGCCCCAGCACCAGGGTGCGCAGCAGCTCGCTCTTGCCCGACCCGGTCGCGCCGATGAGCAGCCCGTGCGGCCCCATGCCGTCCTGCGCGGACTCCTTCAGGTCCAGCTCGACCGGCGTGCCGTCCTCGCGGATGCCGAACAGGATGCGCAGCCGGTCCCGGTTGGGCCGCGGCTGCCAGTTCTCCCCCGGCTCGTAGGAGTACACCTCGCCCAGGTCGAGCAGGTCCTCCAGACCGGTGTCACCCGCCAGCGGCTGCTCGCCCGCGCTGCCCGCGGTCAGCCGCAACGGCGCCAGCTCACGGGCCAGCGCCTCGGCGGAGGGCAGGTCGAGCACGTCGGCGCGACCCAGCTCGACGTCGCCCTCCACCGTCCGCGCGCTCAGCACACCGTCCCCGGACACCTCCAACGCCAACGTCCCCCGCTCCGGCACGCGCGGCAGCGACGACGACAGGTCCAGCACGGTCACGCCCTCGACCCCGCCGCCGGTCATCAGGTGGTCCGAACCCGCGACCGCGCCGCCGTCCAGCACCACCACCAGGTGCGGCCCGGCCGTGCCCCGCGCGCCGTCGGGGTCGAACCGGGGCCGGTCGGCGAGCAGGTCGTCCAGCAACGCCTCCAGCGCGACCACGCCGGAGGTCACCAGCCGCACCGGTCCCACCGCGTCGGCGCGGTCGGGGTGCAGGGCGTGCGGCAGCCACTTGACCCACTCCCACAACGGCCGCCGGGCGTCGTCCGCGCACACCGCCACCCGCACGTCGTCCGGCGCCTGCAACACCGCCAGCTGCGCCAGCACCACCCGCGCCAACGCCACCGCGCGTTCCCGGTCGCCGCCGAGGTGGATCACGCCGAACCCCGCCAACGCCAGCGCCAGCGGCAGGTCGGCCACCGTCGCGTAGGTGGTCAGAAACCGCCGCAACGCCAAGGCGGACAACGGTTCCAGCCGCTCCAGCGGCACGGTGTCCGGCGGCACGAGGTCCAGCGCCGGGCTCTGCGGGCCGAGTCCGACGCGCACGACGGCGAAGTCCGCGTCGGACCGGCGCCTCTCCCACCGCCGGTCCGACGCGGCGAGCGTCAGCAGCGCGTCCGGCTCGGGGTGCAGGTGGGCCAGCGCGTCGCGCTGGCGGCGGATCGACCGGGTGACCCGCACCCGGTGCTGCGCGAGCTTCCGCAGGTACGACCGCCGGGCCTGCGCCATCTCCCGCTTGCTCGGACCGCTGTTGTTCAGCAACGACACCAGCACCATCGCCAGCATCGCCACGCCGAAGAGCCCGAACACGACGAACCGCAGCGCGCCGCTCGTGCCGCCGCCGAACACCAGCAGCATCGCCGCCATGATCGCCACCATCGGCAGCACCACGACCAGCTGCGTCCACGCGCGGGCGGCGGGCTGGGGCAGCTCGGGCGGCGCCTCCAGCACCAGCTCGCCGGACGGCATCTCCGGCGCGGGCCTGCGCCGGGGCCTCGTCACCACCACGGTCGCCACGCCGGCTCCCCCTTCGTCGGTGTCGGGACCGATGGTGGTGCCGGGTGGACGGTCGGCGGGCGGTGGTGGCAGGAACGTGCCGCGTGCCGCCGCCGGCCCCGCCCCGCGCGGTTCGCTTGGCAGCGCCGATCGGCAACCAGGGGAAAGGAGAACCGGAGTGCAGGACCAACTTCACGGTGTCACCGAGACACTGGAGCGGGCCGCCGCGATGGCGGCCACCGTGTCCGGTGACATCGAAGGGCACCGGGCGTCGCTGCGTCCCACCGTGGACGCGCTCAAGGGCGCGTGGGAGGGCACCGCGCGGCCCGCGTTCGACTCCGCGCACGCCCAGTGGGAGGCGGGCATCGCCCGGCTCACCACGGCGCTCAACAGCCTCGGCGAGAACACCAGGTTCTCCTCGAACACCTACCTCAACGCCGACCAGGCCTCGGCGTCCGGGCTGAACGCCGTGCAGGGCGCGAGCCCGTTCGGCGGCGCGCTCGGCTGACCGCCGAGCCGGACCAGGAGAGGAACGACATGCTCATCAAGGGCAACTTCGCCCAACTCGAAGGGCTCGCCGCGCAGATCGCCTCGACGGTCGCCAGGGTCGAGCAGGAGATGGACACCTGGCGCACCACCGCCGGCGCCACCTCGGCGGACTGGCTCGACCAGGCGGGTGGCCAGTTCAGCGAGATCAGCGCCGCGTGGCACCAGGTGTCGACCGCGCAGCAGGCCATGCTGCAGGCGCTGCGCGGCGGGGTGGACAAGGCCAACGCCGAACTTCAGCAGGCACTCGGCTCGGCCGTGGCCCGGGTCGGCAGCACGGGAATCTGAGCAGGCACACGGAAAGGCCCCGACGCTCCCCGGCGCCGGGGCCTTTCCACACCTCGACTTCCCGCACCTCACCTACTCCTCCCGCACCTCACCCACTCTTTCCGCACCTCACCGACTCTTTCCGCAACCCTGCAATTTTCCCCACAGGGCCGCAGATCCCCCTCCCGCAACCCAACCTCCATACCTGCAACCCAGCCGCCTTTCCCGCAACCCAGCCGCACCTTCCGCAACCCCGCCGCACCCTCCGCAACCCCGCCGCCTTTGCCGCAACCCAGCCGCCCTTCCCGCAACCCGGCCGCCTTTTTCGCAATCTTGCCGAAGCCCTCGCGGCCCGACCGCCCTCCCCGCAATTCGACAGCCGCCGCCCCTATCCCCGCAGCCCCCGTCCCCATCCTCCGCAGCCACTGTTGCCTACCTCCGCGGCCGCCGTCCCCACACCTCAACGGGGGAACAGGAACACCTGATCCGGTACTTCTGCCGGAGGCGGCCCATCGGGCAACGGGTCGAGCCGGACCGGCGTCCACCGCCGACGGCGGCCGTTGACCAGCACGAACGCGATCACGACAGCCGCGATCACCGCCCCGGCCGCCCACACAACCTGCCCACGCGCACCCGCCACCGCAGCCCGCCACCAAGCCCGCTCACGCGCCACGTCGGCATCCTCGACCGGCTTGACCACCACCGGCATGACCTCCGGCGTAGCCGAGGTCAACCCGTCGGTGACCGCCCGGTACGGGTTGACCACGCCGACCCCGTACGCGGCAGCCTCACCACGAGCCGGGCTCGCCGTCGCCAACAACCGACGCGCCACCTCCGGCGCCGTCAGCTCCGGCCACGCCGCCCGCACCAGCGCGGCCGTGCCCGCGACGAACGGCGCGGCGAAGCTCGTGCCCTGCCAGTACGTGTGCCCGCCCGCCCGGGTCGCGCCGGCCACCTCCTTGCCCGGCGCGACCAGGTCGACGTAGTCACCGAGCTGTGAGCCGGACACCCGGTCGCCCGCGATGTCGATCGCGCCGACGCCGAGCACACCGTCGTACGCCGCCGGGAACGACGCCAGCCGGACGCCGCCGTCCTGCTGCCGGTTGCCCGCCGCCGCCACCACGAGCGCGTCCTTCGCCACCGCGTGCGCCACGGCGTCCCGCACGTGCTGGTCGTCCTCCTGCCCGGACATCGACAAATTGATCACCTTCGCCCCCTGGTCCGCGGCGTACCGGATGCCACGCGCCAGCACGACGGGGTCGAGCGCGTTCACCGCGCCCGTGTCGTCCAAGTCCCGGTCCGCGACCCGCACCGGCAACACCCGCGCACCGGGCGCGACCCCGTGGAAGCCGACCCCCGCCACCGGATCGGCGGCGACGATGCTCGCCACCGCGGTGCCGTGCGAACCGCAGTCGAAGTCGCCGGGCAAGTCACCGACCAGGTAGAAGTCCTCGCCGCGCGCCACCTTCCCCGCCGCGCTCAACTGCGGGTGGTCGCGGTCGACCCCGGTGTCCACGACGGCGACCAGCACGCCGCCGCCGGTGCTGTGCGGCCACGCCCGCGTCACGTCGAGCGCCTGCTGCGCCCAGGGCAGCTCCTTGATCGGCGGTCGGGCGGGCTCGGGGTCGCGGCAGGCGCCCGGCGGCGGCGCGGCGTGGGCGTCCGGTGTGGACAGTGCCACGAACGCGACGGCCGCGAGCACAGCGCTGAGTCGTCTCACGGCCCCATCGTCGACACGGGACCCACCGCCCGCTCCCGACCTGGCCGGAAACGGCCACCCGCCAAGCGACCATTCCGCACCCACCGCCCGCACACCACCCCACGACCACAAACCATCGGCCACCACCGGGGACCTGCAGCCGAACCCACCCCCGGACACCGCCGCACCGCACCGACACCAAGGACCAACCATCAAGCCCCGGGGCGCATGTCACCCGTCTCGTCGCACGGCAAGGTGTCCGCGCCGTACACGTCGGCGTAGTCCTCGGCCATGTCGTCCGCGGCGGCGCGCATCGCGTCGGACGACACGCTGATCACCCCGGCGAACGGCCGGTCGACGTCCCGGATGAGCAGCAGGCTCAGGGTGAACAGCGTGGTCAGCACCACCAGCGTGGCGACCTCCACCGCGCGCTTGCGCGCGGGCAGGTTGAACGCGAACGCCATCACGGTGACCGCGAGCGTGACCACCATGAACCAGTAGAGGATCTCCGGGATCGCGGGCACCGACTGCGCCACCCGCTCACTGCGCGCCTCCGAACGCCGCGCGTCCGTCTCGACCAACGTCTCGAACAGCGGGTCCGCCGCCCCCAGCTGCTTGAACACCGCGCGGAACCGGGTGCTCCAGACGCTCGGCTTGGGCGACGTGCCCGAGCCCTCCTCCATGTTCGGCCACTCGTGGGTCAGCACGGCGCGGGCGTAGCAGACGGTCGAGCCCTGCAACGCCTGCCCGGCCGGCTCCGGCGCGAACTCGGAGACCTCGAAGAAGTGGTCGACCACGTTGGCCTCCACGCGCGCCGCCTCGTCCGCCGCGCTGTACGACTCGGCGGCCACCACCAGCACGAACGCCAGGAGCAGCACGGCCAGCGTCTCCATCGGGCTGGTCAGGTCGCTGTTGGTGATCGGCTCGCCGGGCTCGATGTGGCGGCGGCGCTTCAACAACCAGTTGAAGAACAGGCCCAGCGCCAGTGCGCAGACCGCGGCCGCAACGGTGGTGATCACCGTTCCAGAGGTAGACCCCGCCGCTGTCGCCGACAACTCGAACGGCGACAAGCACCCGTCCAGGTAACGACCGGATCACGAAACGGGGCCCGCACACGTGACCGGGGGTTGTGATGCAGCTCATGAGGACGCATGCTTGCGGCCGGTTGGGAGCGCTCCCAAGCAGCGCTCCGTGAGGAGTGGTCGAGTGAACAGCGGACCGAGACGACGGCGCGTCGGGCTGACCCTGGCGGCGACCGCCGTGTGCGTGTTGATCGGCGTCAGCGGTGCCGGTGCCCAGGGGACGGTGACGGCTTCGGGACCGCCGCACCTGCCGAAGGGCACGTCGTTCTACGTCGAACCGGACGGCAACGCCGCGCGGCAGGCCGAGCAGTGGCGAGCCGAGGGGCGCACCGCGGACGCCGACCTGATGGCGGGCGTGGCCGCGCAGCCCACCGCGATCTGGTTCACCACGGCGGGCGCGGAGCAGGTGCGGCAGAACGTGCGCGACGTCGTGCGCGCCGCGCGGGCGAAGGACCAGGTGCCGGTGCTCGTGGCGTACTTCGTGCCCTACCGGGACTGCTCGCAGTGGTCCGCGGGCGGCGCGCGCAGCGAGCAGGAGTACAAGGAGTGGATCGACGCCTTCGCCGCCGGCATCGGTGACGAGAAGGCGGTCGTGGTGGTCGAGCCGGACGGCTTGGCCCTGCTGACCAGCGAGCCGTGGTGCACGATCGGGCCGGACGCCGAGCTGGTGCCCCAGCGGTTCCGCGAGATCAACCACGCGGTGGACACCCTCAAGCGCGGCAAGCACACCCGCGTCTACCTCGACGCCGGGCACTCCGCGTGGCAGGCGCTCAACGACTACGACGCGGGCTACGGCGAGCCGCGCCAGCAGCTGGGCATCGTCAACCGACTGCTCCAGGGCGGCGTCACGCGAGCGGACGGTTTCGCGCTCAACACCTCGAACTACCGCTTCACCGAGGACCTGGTCCAGTACGGCACGCGCGTCTCCAAGTGCATCCACCTGCGCACGAAGGCCGGCGCGACCACCTGCCCGGCCAACGACGAGCTGGACGCGATGCCCGTGCTCAAGGCGAAGATGACGCACTTCGTGCTGGACACGAGCCGCAACGGCCGCGGCCACTACACGCCCGGCGAGGGCGAGACCGACTGGTGCAACCCGCCGGGCCGGGGTCTCGGCGAACGTCCCACGGCGAACACCGGCGTCCCGCTGGTGGACGCGTTCCTGTGGATCAAGCGCCCCGGTGAGTCGGACGGCGAGTGCCAGGGCGGCCCGGCCGCCGGCCGCTGGTGGCCGGAGCAGGCGCTGGAACTGGCGAAGCTGGCCTCACCACCGCTGCGCTGACGTCGACGTCGGGGCCACCGGCCGCTGGTGGCCCCGACGCCGAACCCCTCCTGCCACCGACGTCGACCCACCCCGCCACGGGTAACCTGTCCGGGTACGAACCTCCCGGCAGACCAGGGGTGACCGTGTTCAGCGTGCCCGAGGCGCGAGAAGAACTGACCAAGCTCCTGCCGGTGCTCACCGAGATCGTCGAGATCCGGGCGGACGCCGCCGAGCTGGCCGCCTCGCTCGAGGGCGGAGGCCCGACCGACCTCGGCGGCCTGCCCGAGCTGAAGGCCGCGCAGGCCCGACTGGACGACCTGATGACCACGGTGCAGGCCACCGGCGCCGAGCTGAAGGGCTTCGCACCACTACTGGTCGACTTCCCCTCCGAACTCGACGGCGTCCCGGTGCTGCTGTGCTGGATCGAAGGCGACCGAGGCCTCAACTGGTACCACCGGACCGACCTGGGCTTCGCCGGCCGCCGCCCCCTCCCCTAACCACTCACCTCCCCGCTCCACCACCGCTCCGACGCGCCCACACCCCTCCAGTCCACAACGGACAGGACGACGCAGAACCGGCGCACCCCCTCCCCGCTCCACCTCACCACAACGGACCCGCACCGCACCGACCGAAGTCCACTCACCTCAACCGCCGCACAGCGGACCCGCAACTCACCCACCTAGGCCCGATTTGACATGGGTTCAGGTGCCATAGGCTGGTCGAAGCCGGGCAGGCTTGGCGGACGCTTTTCCCGCCAGGCCTGCCCGGCTTCGGCCTGCCTGGGGTGCCCGTAAGGGCCCCATGTCAAATCGAGCCGAACGAGACCACCACCGCCCCGCCCAACCCAGCCAACCCACACAACCCAGCCAGGCCCAACCCGCACAACGGATCAGAACCCGATACCCCACCCATCGATCTTCCCGGTGTCATACGCATACGCGTCCTTCACCCGCAACTTCCACGTCCCGTTCTTCTCCTCCGCCGACGTGTCCACCTTGAACGTCTCGTGGATGCCGTCCGCCGAGTTCTCCCCACCCGACCGCCGCAGCACGAACACCGCACCGCTCGGCCCGACCAGCTCCACCGCCAGATCAGCGGTGTACGGGTGCACGATGTCCACCTTCACCGAGGTCGTCGCCGTGCCACGACCGTCGCATCCGGACACCACGATCTCCGACGTCACGGCCTCACCGGCGTCCGGGATCGCCACGTCCTCCTCGCTCGTCCCGCCCTTGCACGTCGGCGGGTTCGGGTCGCCGCCGTTGATGAACCCCGTGTACAGCAACTTGTTCGGCGTGCCGGGCCCGGAGTTCTTGACCACGCCGTCGGTCGCGTTGTCGATCAACGCCTTCGCCACCTCCGCCGGCGTGGCCGCCGCACGAGCGGGATTCGCGCTCAGGTACAACGCCGCCGCGCCCGCCACGTGCGGTGACGCCATCGACGTTCCGTTGATCGTGCGCTCCGCGCCGTCGTTCCACGTCGACGTGATCTTGGTGCCAGGGGCGAAGATGTCGGTGCAGCGACCGTAGTTGGAGAACGACGACCGGGTGTCCGTGCTGTCCGTCGCGCTGGTCGTGATCGCTTCCGGGACGCGCGCCGGCGACGTGCGGCACGCGTCGCGGTTGTCGTTGCCGGAGGCCACGGCGACCGTGACACCGGCCGCCACGATCTTCTTCACCGCGTCGTCCACCGCCGTGCTGGCCGCCCCACCGAGGCTCATGTTCGCCACCGCCGGCTTGGCCGCGTGCTGCGCCACCCAGTCCAGGCCGCCGACGACCTGCGACCACTGGCCGGAACCCTGGCAGTTGAGCACCCGCACGCCGACCAGCTTCACGGCCTTGGCCACGCCGTACGTGGTCGAGCCGATGGTGCCCGCGACGTGCGTGCCGTGGCCGTTGCAGTCCTGCGCCTCCGCGTCGTCGTCGATGAAGTCGTGCCCGTCGGCCGCCCGACCGCCGAAGTCCTTGTGCTCCTTGTGGATCCCGGTGTCGACCACGTACGCGGTCACGCCCGCGCCGGTGCTGTTGTAGGTGTACTTCTTGTCCAGCGGCAGGTTCTTCTGGTCCACCCGGTCCAGGCCCCAGGTCGGGTTCTCCTGCGTGTCGGTGGCGTGCGCGAGGGCGTCCTGCTCGACGTACTCGACCGCCGGGTCGGCGGCCAGCCTGCGCGCCTGCTCCGCGCTCATCGCGGCCGCGAACCCGCGCAACGCGGCGGTGTACGTCATCTTGACCGCGCCGCCGTACGTGCCGACCAGGGCCTGCGCCGTGGCGGGCGTCTGCTGCACGCTCACCGCGGTCTCCCGCAACGCGACGATGTAGCTGTCCTTCACCGCGCCCGGCCGGTTGGCGCCGAGGACCTCTCCCTCGGGTTGCCTCCCCACCCCGAATCCGTGTCCGTATCCATAGCCGTGGCCCGCGCTCGCCAGCAGCAGGGCCGATGTCGCCAGGCCCGCGGTGACGACCCGTCGCCGGGTCGAGCGATCGTGTCGCATCGGTCGTTCTCCGTTCACTCGGCCGCCAGCAGGGGTGTCGGTGCGGGAACGCCTGCGCGAACCAAGGGCGCGACAGCCTCCGGACCTCGACCAGCTCGTCACCACTCGACTACCCCGCGCAACCGGTGCTCATGCGTCCGGAGCAGTCACCGGATCGGGCGATCGACCGCGCCGACTACCCCGATAGGCCCTCTCGCGCGCCCTGGCCAGGGCCGCCGGCGCCAGGTCGAGGCCCGGCGGGCGGTTCCGGATCGGGTCGAGCGCGGGCAGGTCGCGGTCGACGTCCAGCGGTCGGACCACGAGCCTGCCGACCGGCCGCCACGGCGCGCCGATCTCCAGCGTGAACCCCAGTTCGCCCGGCAGCCCGGCCAACGCCGCCGAGCAGAGCCGCAGGTGATCGGGGACGGCGGCCAACCACACCAACCGGTCACGCCAGCGGAACGGGGTGATGCTGCCGTACCGGGCGCTGGTCCATGTCCGCGCCGGCCGCGGCAGCACGCGGGCAACGCACGTGGACAGCAGCACGTCCCACGGCCCCGGCAGCCGGAACGCCAACCCGAGCACGTCCGGCAGCCCACCCGGCGTGCCGGCGCCCTTCGACAGCCGCCCGGACACCTCCGTCACGCCGACCGGCAGCGGCAGCCCGGGGTCGAACGTCACGGTCACCGTGCCGTCGAACCACCGGCCGCGCGGGTGGAACGCCTTGGCGTCCCGCGCGCCGGCCAGCACGCGGAAGGCGGGTTCGACGAGGTCAGGCACTGCGCGCATGCGGGTTGCCCTTGAGCGCCGAGCCCAGCGCCACCATGCCGAGGCCGAGCCCCAGGTGCAGCCAGTCGTCGGCCGCGTCGACCGGCACGAAGTTCGCCGCGCTCTCCTTGTCCACCACCAGCCCGTACAGCCACAGCACCAGGTACAGCGCGCCGCCGCCGATCAGGAACGCCCGCGCCGCCGACGCCGTGCGCGCCATCACCAGGCCCACCACGCCGAACAGCAAGTGCACCAGGTTGTGCAGCACCGACACGTGGAACACACCGATCAAGTGCGCGCCGGATCCGGGACCGGCGAACGCGATCTCGTCCAGCCCGGTGGTGATCCCGGGCACGAACCCGAGCACACCCACCACCAGGAACACGACCGCGACCGCCATCGCCGCCGCGCGGACCGGGTGCGGCAACCGGGTCGTCGCACTCATAGCGGATCACCTCGCCTGTGACGGTGGTCCCGCTCGACTACCCCTCGACGACCGCTCGAAACAGCCCGTCACCACCCGGCGCTGACCGGCCCCTCATCGGAACCGACACCTTCGCCGGATCTGGCACCCTCCCCGGATCCGACGCCCTCCCCATCGACCTGAACCGCACGCCGCCCCCCACGCGACACCCGCCCACGGGCCACCGCACCACCGCCCACCGCACTACCACCCACCGCACGACCACCGGCCGCACCTCCCGCCACCGCACGACCACCCGCCACACCGTCCACCGCACGCCCGTCCACCACACCGTCCACCGCACCACCACCCGCCTCCGCACCCGACGCACCCGCCTGCCCGCTCGCCGCCGCACGCCCCGTCGCCGCCGACGCCACGTCCGGGTAGCGGGGAAACAGCCGATCCAGGTCCGTCCGCTCGAACACCCGCCGCACGTGCGGCGGCACGGCGGCCAGCCGCAGCCAACCGCCCGCCCGCTGGGCCCTCGCCCTGGTGCGGACCAGCGCGCTCATCGCCTGGGCCCCGCAGAACGCGACCCCCGACATGTCGAGCACGATGCGGTCACGTCCCTCGCTCACCAAGCGGTCCATCCGGTCCAGCACCCGGCGCGCGCCCGCCAGGTCCAACTCCCCGGTCGCCACGACCACCGCGCACCCCGTCCGGTGAGCCTCGACCGACAGCGCCAGCATCCCGATCCCTTCACGCCACCCGGCAGTACTCGTCGTCATCGCCGCCCGCGCCGATCAGGGCGAGCAGCAGCCCTTCCCTGGTCGACCAGGGGCATATCTCCACCTCGTCGTGCCCGGTGGCCACCATCAACGCCTCCGCCACCAGGGCTCCCGCCAACGACTGCTCCGCGCGGTGCCGGGAGATGCCCGGCAACCGGGCGCGTCGCGGCACGGGCATCCGGGCCAGCCGGGGTATCCAGCCGCGCAGGTCGGCCAGGCGCAGGGAGCGCGGCACGAGCGGTCCCTCCTGCTGCGGCCGCGCCCCGGCCAGCCGCGCCAACTGCTGGAACACCTTCGAGCAGCCGACCGCCCGGTGCTCGGCGACCGACGTCCCCTCCAGCGCGACCACCACCCGGTCGTGCACCAGCACCTGCTCCCGCGCCAGGCCTCGGTGGTCGCGCCGCGCGGCGCGGTCGACCGCGAGCCGCCGGGTCATCGTGCGGGCGCCGAACGGCAGCGAACGCGTGAACGACGGCTCCACGTCGTCACCGACGGCGAGCTCCACCGTGCCGCCGCCGACGTCGAGCACCAGCAACGGGCCGGCGCGCCAGCCGAACCAGTGCCGCGCGGCCCGGTAGGCCAGGCGTGCCTCCTCCTGGCCGGGCAGCACGCGCAACCGGGTGCCGGTGCGGCGGGCGACCTCGGCGATGACCTGCTCGGCGTTGGGCGCGTCGCGGATGACGGAGGTGGCGAAGGGCACGACGGCGGAGACCCCGGCGCGTTCGGCGATCCGGTGCGCGGCGTGGACGGCGGTCACAACCTGTTCGACGCCTTCCGGGCGGAGTCGGTTGTCCCGGTCGAGCGCCCGGTCGAGCCGGAGCCGGGTCTTGTGCGAGAGGACGGGGTGCAGCGGCGAGCCGGAGACGACGACCAGGTGGGCGCTGAAGCAGCCGACGTCGAGCACGCCGACCTGGCCGGGTCGTCCGGACATACGTCACCACCATCCGCGTGTGAGAGGTACCGGGAGGAGTGCCCAAAGGCGCATCGGGTGAAACCGGATTGGGTGATCCGACTCCGGGTAGTTCAGGGCCACTCCGGGTAGTTCAGGGCCATGAGTGCTTCGGAGAGGCCGTTGGCGGTGGTGACCGGCGCGTCCAGCGGAATCGGGCTCGAGCTGGCGAAGGTGTTCGTCGAGCACGGGTTCGACCTGGTCGTGGCGGCGGAGAACGACGTGGTCCACGACGTGGCGCGGGAGTTGGCCGCCGGTGGGGCGCGGGTGGACCCGGTGCGGGCGGACCTGGCCACGTTCGAGGGCAACGAGGACCTGGTCGCGGTGGTCGAGGGCGTGGGACGGCCGGTGGAGGCGTTGGCGGTGAACGCCGGGGTCGGCGTCGGCGGTGATTTCGTCGACGACAGCGACCTGCGCAGCCACCTGCGGGTGGTGGACCTCAACATCTCCTCGGCGGTGCACCTGGCGAAGCGGCTGGTGCCCACCATGGTGGAACGCGGTGCAGGCCGGGTCCTGTTCACGTCGTCGGTGGCCGCGACCGCGCCCGGGCCGTTCCACTCGGTGTACGCGGCGTCGAAGGCGTTCCTGGCGTCGTTCTCGCAGGCGTTGCGGGAGGAACTGCGCGACAGCGGGGTGACCGTGACCGCGCTGATGCCGGGCCCGACCGACACCGACTTCTTCCGCCGGGCGGGCATGACGGACACCAAGGTCGCGACCGGGCCGAAGGACGACCCGGCGGACGTCGCGCGGGCGGGGTTCAAGGCGCTGATGGACGGCGACGACCACGTGGTGGCCGGTTCGCTGCGGACCAAGGCGCAAGCGGCCGCCGGCCGCGTCCTGCCGGACCCGGTGAAGGCGCGGGCGATGCGCGCGATGACCGAACCGGGCTCTGGGGGTTGACCCCGGCGCGGCCGAACGTCCGCGCCGCGGTGGAAAGCCGACAGGCCGACCCGGCTCCCGGGAACCGACCCAGGCGCCGCCGATCCGCCTGGGTCAGAACTCCGGGATCTCGGGCACCCGCCTCTTCGACCTCTCCCCCGACGCCCGTGCCCGCGCCTCTGCCTCGGCCTCTGCCCACCTCCGTGCCTCACGGTGATCGCGCGTCACCCCGGGCTCGGGCGTCTCGTCCCCGATCAGCGCCCGGTACTCGTCGACCTCCTGCGGGGTGGGGTCGATCGGCGCTTCCTCGGCGACCTCGTCCGGGTCGATCGGGTCGACGGGCTCTTCCGCCCGCTCCCGGGGCTCCAGTGGTTCCTGTGCTGCCGTCATGACCGCTGGTTACCCCGTGTGCGGATGCTCGAACGGGGTAACCGTGACGCCGTGACCATCCACGCGAGACGAGATGTGCCCGCCCTGCCCGACCTGGTGTTCAACGCCGCCGCCGACCCCGCCCGCCTGGCCTCCTGGCTGCCCGACCCCTACCAGGTCGTCGGCCGCACGGACGACGTGCTGATCCTGCGCACCAACGACGAGCCGCACCAGGTCAGCCTCGCCGCCGACTACGACCGACTGCTCCTGACGTGGACGCCGCTGGCCGAGCACGGCTGCCGGGGCGAGCTGCGCGTCTCGCTGGCCGGGGTGGCGGGCAGCGTCGCCGAGCTCCGGGTGGACGACTGCCCCGACGACCAGCTGCCGTCACGCCTGCTCGAAGCCCTCGCGAACGCGGTTGAGCAGAACCTCACCGCCGGCTGATCATGCTCCCGTGGACCTCCGCGCCGCCCGGCCCGACGAACTGCCGCTGCTGCCCCCGATCGAACGGGCCTCCGGTGAGCCCTTCCGCGAGTTCGGCATGCCCGAGATCGCCGACGACGACCCGATGCCGCTGAGCACCCTGGCCGGACTGCACGTCTGGGTGGCCGTCGACCCGCTCCCGGTGGCCTGGATCGCGGTCGAGGTGCTGACCGCGGACCGCGCGGCGCACGTCGAGCAGGTCTGCGTGCACCCCGACCACGCGCGGCGCGGTATCGGGGCGGCGCTGCTGGACCACGTCGAGCGCTGGGCCGCGACGCGCGGGCTGGAGGCGTTGACCTTGACCACGTTCCGCGACATCCCGTGGAACGGCCCCTACTATCGACGACTGGGGTTCCACGAGGTGGCGGACCTCTCGCCGGCCCTGACGGCCGTCGTCGCGGCGGAAGCCGCACGTGGACTCGACCCCGCGACACGCGTTTGCCTGCGCAGGCCGCTCCGTGACGATGATCGGGCGGGATACTGAACGGGCAGTCCTCCCCTGCCAGCAACCGTTCGGAGGTTCCCCCGGTGGTCGACTTCGTGCACGAGGCACTGCTCTACCGCGACGACGAGGAGTACCTCGCGGGGACAGTGCCGTTCGTGCGCGACGGCGTGACCGCGGGTGAGCCGGTGCTGGTGGCCGTGCCGCAACGAGGCATCGACCTGCTGCGGCGCGCGCTGGGCGGGCTGGCCGAGCAGGTCGAGTTCCTGGACATGAGACGCGCCGGGCGCAACCCGGGCCGGATCATCCCCGGCGTGCTGACCGCGTTCACCGACAACAACGCCGCCACCGGCCGGGTGCGGATCATCGGCGAGCCGATCTGGCCGGGCCGCACGGACCTCGAGTACCCGGCCTGCGTGCAGCACGAGGCGCTGATCAACACCGCGTTCGAGGACCGGCCCGCGTGGATCCTGTGCCCGTACGACACGGCGAACCTCGCGCCGGAGGCGGTGCGCGACGCGGAGACCACGCACCCGGTCGTGGTCGAGGGGCAGCGGCGCAGGCAGAGCACCGGTTACCGCGAGCCGTTCCTGATCGCCGAGGAGTTCAACCGACCGCTGCCCTCGCCGCCGCCGGACGCGCTGACCCGCCGGTTCGACCTGGACGCCCTCGGCGCCACCCGGCGACTGGTGGCCGCGTTCGCCGTCGAGACCGGCCTGACCGCAGACCAGGTGGAGGACCTGGTGCTCGCGGTCAACGAGCTGACCACGAACAGCGTGGTGCACGGCGGCGGCTTCGGCACGCTGCTGCTGTGGCGCGAGGGCGGCGCCGTGGTGTGCGAGGTGCGTGACGCGGGCCGGATCGCGAGCCCCATGGTGGGCAGGCGCAATCCCGGCGCCAACGCCCGCGGCGGGTACGGCGTCATGCTGGTGAACCTGCTCTGCGACCTGGTCCGCGTGCACACGCACGAGGCCGGCACCGCGATCCGCGTGTACGTCGGCTGACCTCGCTCCCTCCTCGCACCTGCCCCGCCGCACCCACCCCGGCACACCGCGCTCCCGCCGCGCCGCACCCCCTCCCCCGCACCCCACCGCCAGCACACCCGCCCTCAGCGCACCCCGCCCCGGCCCGCCCTCCGCGCCCCACCCCCCGCCCTACCGAGCCGATCTACGTGTGTGCTTGCACACCAACCGACCACCGTCGCCCGATCCGCCCTGGTCACGAATCGTCCTTCGCGCGCAATTCCCGCCGCCGCACGCGCGTCGCCCGGCAGAATCTGCCACGTGACTCCCGCACTTCTGCTCGCCCACGGGGCCGGTGGCACGGTCCGCGCCAACTTCAGCCCCCTCATCCCGCGGCTGTCGCGCAAGCGCAAGGTGCACGCGGTCGACTTCCCCGGCTCCGGGACCACCCCCCGCGCGACCGGCCCCCTCGACCTGGACGACCTCGCCGACCGGCTGGTGGCCGCCGCCGAGGGCGAGGAGCGGTTCGCGGTCGTCGGCTACTCGATGGGCTGCGCGGTCGCCGTGCGCGCGGCGCGGCGCCACCCCGAACGCGTGACCGCCCTGGTGCTCACCGCCGGGTTCGCCCACCTCGACCCCGAGACCGCGGAACGGGTGCGGCGGTGGCGTCGGCTGCTGGACGCCGACCGCGCCGAGCTGGCCCGCTTCCTGATGTCCGTCGCCCTGGGCGCGCCGTTCGAACGGCGGCTGACCGCCGAGCAGACCGCGGGTTTCCTGGAGCTGATCGCGCTCACCATCCCGCCCGGCACCCCGGAGCAGGTCGACCTGGTGCAGCGGATCGACCTGCGTGACGAGGTGCCGACGCTGACCGTGCCGACCCTGGTGATCGGCGCGAAGCACGACCGGCTGATCGCGCCCGGCACCACGCGCGGGCTGGCCGACCTGATCCCCGGCGCGCGGTGGGCGGAGCTGGACAGCGGCCACTCGCCCGCGGTGGAGGCGCCCGCCGAGTGGGGACGGCTGATCGAGGAGTTCCTGGACTCCCTCCCCGCCCGCGTCTGAGCGCTGCGCCGTGCACCCCGAACCACCCGTCCACAACACCTTCGACGGCACCGCCACGTTCGTGCTGCAGGCCAGGGACGTGCACGGCGACGTGCACGTCCACCTGCCGCCCGCGGCCGAGCCGGTCGACCTCGCCGCCGCGGAGCTGGCCGCGCTGGTGCTGGCCCAGTGGCGCGACGAGTCCGCCGCCCGCGACGTGTTCGACCCCGCGCCGCTGCCGGTGGTGTGGCGGGCGGGCCCCGAGCACGCCGACCACCGGGAGAACATCGGTGGCGCGGTGCCCGAGGGCGACGACCTGGCACGGCTGGCCGAGGCGTTCCGCGCGCTGCCGCGCGGCAGGCTGGTGGTGCTCGGGGAGCCGGGCTCGGGCAAGACCACGTTCGCGATGCTGATGGTGCAGCAGCTGCTGGTCGACCTGCGGGTGAAGCAGACCGTGCCGGTGCTGCTGTCGATCGCGTCCTGGGACCCGGTCCGCGAGAAGCCCGCCGAGTGGCTGCTGCGCCGGATCACCGAGGAGTACCCGGGTCTGCACGTCACGCACGGCCGGGCCGCGGTCGAGCGGCTGGTGCGCGACCGGCGGGTGCTGCCGGTGCTGGACGGGCTGGACGAGCTCCCCGCGCCGGTGCGCGGCCGGGCGCTGGCGGCGTTGCACAAGGGGTTCGGCGAGGTGATCGTCACCTCCCGCGCCGCCGAGTACGCGGCGGCCGTGGCCGACGGCCAGGTGCTGCGGTCGGCGGCCGTGCTGCGCGCCGCGCCGCTCACCCCGTCCGCCGTGGTCGCGCACCTGCGCACCGCCGTCACGCCGGCCCGATTACCCGCCTGGCGCCCGGTGCTCGAGAAGATCGAGGCCGAGCCGGAGGGCGACCTGGCCGCCGCGCTGTCGACCCCGCTGATGGTGTGGCTGGCGCGCCGCGTCCACCGCTCCCCCGCCGCCGATCCCGCCGGGCTGACCCGCCTGCCCGACCGCGCGGCCGTGGAGGAGCACCTGCTGGACGGGCTGATCCCGGCCGCGTTCGACGACGAGGACCGCGGCCGGTGGGACGTCGAGCAGGCCACCCGGTACCTGCGGTTCCTGGCCGACCACCTGACGGCACGCGGTGAGCAGGACATCGCCTGGTGGCGGCTGAGCCGGGCGCGACCGGCCCGGGTCGCGTTCCTGGCGCTGGCCTCGCTGGTCACCGGCGTGGTGCTGGCGGCCCTGGTCGTCGCCGACCTCAACTTCGCCCGCCTCGACGAGCTCGACTGGCTCCCGATGGCGCTCAGCTTCCCGATGGGTGTGGCCGTCTGGGTGTTCGTGGAGTTCACCGCGGGCGGGATGGCGGCCGACGGTCGGGCGCCCACCGGCAGGCCGGGCCCGACGGCGTGGCGCAGGCGGATCCGGGCGCTGGTCCAGGAAGCGCGGCACCGGCCACGCCAAGCCGCGCTCGCCGTGACCGGCTGGGTCGGCGGCACGGCGGTGGTCGGCGTGCCGCTGGCGTCCGTGGGCGACAACTTCGGGTGGTTCCTGGTGCCCCTGGCCCTGCTGCTCGGGCTGGGCAAGTCGGTCCTGATGTCACCGGTCGACGCGGACCGCGCCGTCGACCCGGACGCCCTGCTGCGCGGCGACCGCAAGGCGGTGCTCGCGGCGCTGGTGCTCATCGCCCCGCAGGTCGGCTCGCTGATGTACCTGCCGACGCTGCACGAGGGCAAACCGGTCGTGGTGCAACTGCTGCTGGGCGCGGTGTACATGGTCGGCTCGTGGGCCGGCTGCGGCGCGGTCATGCTGCTGGTCAGCGCGTCCGGGCGGTGGGTGCTCACCAGGGTGGGCCTGGCGCTGACCGGCCGGCTGCCGTGGGCCGCCCTGGCGTTCCTGCGCGAGGCGCACCGGGCGGGCGTGCTGCGCCGGGTCGGCGGCGTCTACCAGTTCCGGCACGTCCGGCTGCGCGACCGGCTGGCCACGGCGGCGCCCGCGCCGGAACGGGTGCCGACCACCGTGCCGGTCCGGGGCAGCGAGGTGCTGTTCCGGCAGGCGAACACGGTTTCGAGGCCCCGGGCGGCGCTGTCGATCGGCGGCGGGCTGGCGTCCGCGGTGTTCGCGGCGTCCGGCAACCTGCCCCGGATGTTCGTCCCCGGCTGGGTGCCGGTGGCCCTCGTCGGCGTGAGCATCGCGGTGCTGCACTGGCAGGTGCGCGGCGTGCCGTGGCGGCCCAACCGGCTGCGGGTGGAGCCGACCCGGCTGGTCGTGTCGCGGTTCGGCTCCACCCGCGAGTTCACCGCCCGCGAGGTGGGCGGGCTGGAGATCCGGTGCAGCGAGGGCACCTACGGCCTGTACCTGCGCGGGAAGTCCAAGAGCCGCCCGCTCGACACCCGCGGCCAGTTCGTGGTGTGGACGGCGGACGACGACGGCTGGCTGCCGGTGTGGCCGCTCGGAGCCACCGCCGAACAACACCCCGACCTGGACCGGGCGCTGGCGCGGTTCGCGCGGTCGGCCGGTTTGCGGGTCTCCCGGCCGGGCTAACCAGGCCGCATGACCAACACGCTCGTCCTCGACGTGGACGGCACGCTGGTGGACACCAACTACCACCACGCGGTGGCCTGGTTCCGCGCGTTCCGCCGCTTCGACCTCACCGTGCCGACCTGGCGCCTGCACCGGGCCATCGGGATGGGCGGTGACAAGCTCGTCGCCGCCGTGGCGGGCGAGCACGTGGAACGGGAGCACGGTGACGAGGTGCGCAAGGCCTGGGAGGTGGCGTTCGAGCCGATGCTGGCCGAGGTCAGGCCGCTGGAGGGCGCGCACCGCCTCATCTCCTCGGCGCTGGAGCAGGACTTCGCGGTGGTGCTGGCCAGCTCCGGCAAGCGCCACCACGTCGACCACTACCTGAAGCTGATCGACGCGTCCGGCATCACCTCGACCTCGTCGGACGACGTCGCCGAGAGCAAGCCCGCGCCGGACCTGGTCGAGGTGGCGTTGCGGCGGGTGGACCGGGGCGGCCGGGCCGTGGTCATCGGCGACTCGGTGTGGGACTGCGAGGCCGCCGCACGGGCCGGGCTGCCCGCGGTGTGCCTTCGCACGGGTGGTTTCGGCGAAGCCGAGTTGCGCGACGCCGGCGCGTCGGCAGTCTACGAGGAACTCGACGAGTTGCGGGCGGACCTCACCGACCTGCCGATGGCGTAGGAGGAATCGTGCGGATCGGCTACACGCTGATGACCGAGCAGGCCGGGCCACGGGAGCTGGTCGAGCACGCGGGCCTCGCCGAGCAGGCGGGGTTCGACTTCGAGGTGATGAGCGACCACTACTCGCCCTGGCTGGACGAGCAGGGGCACGCGCCGTACGCGTGGAGCGTGCTCGGCGCGGTCACGCAGGCCACCGAGCAGGTCGAGCTGATGACGTACGTGACCTGCCCGACCGTGCGCTACCACCCGGCGGTGGTGGCGCAGAAGGCGGCGACCGTGCAGCTGCTGTCTGGCAACCGGTTCACGCTGGGCATCGGCGCGGGCGAGAACCTGAACGAGCACGTCGTCGGCCGCGGGTGGCCGCCGGTGAACGTGCGGCACGAGCTGCTGCGGGAGGCCGTGGAGATCATCTCGCAGCTGTTCGAGGGCGGGTACGTGAACTACTCGGGCCAGCACTTCCGGGTCGACTCGGCGAAGCTGTGGGACCTGCCCGAGCAGCGCGTGCCGATCGCGGTGGCGGTGTCCGGCGGGCAGTCGGTGCGCACGTTCGCGCCGCTGGCGGACGCGATGGTGGCGACCGAGCCGGACGCGTCGCTGAGCCACGAGTGGGACGTCTTCCAGGGCAAGCGGTCGCGCAAGATCGGTCAGCTGCCGATCTGCTGGGACCCCGACCGCGACGCGGCGGTCGAGCGGGCGCACGAGCAGTTCCGGTGGTTCGCGGGCGGCTGGAAGGTCAACTCGGAGCTGCCCGGCACGTCCGGTTTCGCCGGCGCGACGCAGTTCGTGCGACCGGAGGACGTGGCCGCGCGGATCCCGTGCGGCCCGGACGTCGGCCCGGTGGTGGAGGCGGTGGCGAAGTTCCGCGACGCGGGCTTCACCGACCTGGCGCTGGTCCAGATCGGCGGCGACCACCAGCCGGAGTTCCTGGACTTCGCCAAGGGCGAGCTCCTCCCGGCCCTCCGCTGACCAAACCGCACCCACCCGACCGCACCCACCGGCAGCGCTCACCGGCAACCGATCGGGCCGCCGGGTCGGGTCAGCCCCGGCCCGACGAGGCGCCGCGGTCCCTCGACGGCGGCCCGGTCACCACCGTGGGCGGTCCCGGGGTCGGCACGATCACGACCGGCGCGTTCGACGGCACGACCGGCGTCTCCCGTTCGGCCTTGGTGGTGGTCGTGGTGGCGGCAGCGGGCGTCGTTTCCGTCACCGTGTTGCCGCCGCCGGCGGCGTCGTCCCCGGTGTTCCCGACCGGCAGCTCCCGCGCCGGCGCGTCCTGCAGCACCGTCACCGTGGAGGGGTTGCCCGGCACCACCGCGCCGGTCTCCGTCCCCTGCTCGGCGATCGGGTCGGCCGCGGTGCTCGTCACCGGCCTGCCGCCGCGCCCACCGGGCCCGGAGTCGAACGGGTCGCTCATCGCCAGGAAGCCGATCACGGTCAGCACCGCCGCCGCGGCGGCCGCGCCCAGCAGCAGCGGCCGGTTGTCGGACTTCGGCTCGGGCTCGTCCGCCTGGGGCCGGTCCACCACCGCCACCTCGACCAGCGGCGACAGGCCGGCGCTCGCCCGCTGCGCAGCGTCGAGCAGGCGCTCGCACTCCGCCGCCGACGGCCGCTTGGCCGGGTCGGACGCCGTCATCGCGGTCAGCACGTCGACCCACGGGTCGGGCAGGTTGGCCGGGATGCGCGGCTCCCGGTGCAGCCGCGACAGCGCCGCCTCCGTGTCGCCGCCCGGGTACTCCGGCCGCCCGGTCAGGCACTCCAGCAGGACCAGGCCCAGCGCGTAGACGTCGGCGGCCGGCAGCACGTCGCCCCCGCGCACCTGCTCGGGCGCGAGGTAGCCTGCGGTGCCGACCAGGATCCCGGACCTGGTCACGCGGGTGACCTGCGCCTGCAACGCCAAGCCGAAGTCGGCCAGGTACGCCCGCCGCCCGGTCGCGTCGAGCAGGATGTTCGACGGCTTCACGTCCCGGTGCACCACGTCGTTGGCGTGCACGTGGGCCAGCACGCCGGCGATCTGCGACCCGATCGCGGCCACCACCTCGGGCGACATCGCCCCGCGCATGCGCCGGCGCAGCGTGCCGCCGTCGACCGGCTGCATCACGAAGTAGGGCCGCCCGCGGAAGCTGCCGGTGCCGTACACCTCGACCAGGCCGGGGAACTGCAGCTCGCCGAGCACCTGCGCCTCGCGGTCGAGCCGGATCCGGTCCTCGCCGGAGGCCTGGCCCAGGAAGAACTTGATCGCGACCTTCCGGTCGAGACGGGTGTCCACCGCCCGGTACACCTCGGCCATGCCGCCCGACCCGTACAGGCTGCCGAGGGCGTACCTGCCGTCGACCACCTCACCGGTCAGGTCACCGTCCCACATCCGGTTGAACCTCCGCTGTGTCGACGACGTCGGCCCGGACGCCGGAAGCTACCTGGCCGCGGGCACGGTCAGCCACCCGGTTTGCCGTTCCGCGTCCACCTACCCGTAGCACCGCCGTCACAAACCACCGATTTCTTCGGGATGCCGAAGCCGTGTCGGACCCCCGACCCGGGGTACCTCCGCGACATGACCGAACGCGAGCGCGAACCCACGATCGACGAGTTCATCGACGACCCCGCCGCGAAGGTGGACGCCCTCGGCGAGGTGGACGAGGTCAGGCCCGCGCAAGACGGGAACGACCCGGATGAAGAGTACGAGCACGGACCGGTGGACGGCGCCGAGCCGACCGACTGAGCGCCGAAGACCACCCGGTTGAGTGACCTCCGGCGCACGGTCGAGCGAAATCCCTCACCCGTTACGGCACGGCGGTCGTGCAGGTCGCCGTTGAGGGGGTCGTAGTGGTGGTAGAGGGCAGGGTGGTCACCGGCGGACCGGCCGAGGCGGGCCGGGTGCCGCTGCAGTAGTGCGACTCCACCCGACCGTCGGACGCGTCGCCGTGCGCGAACACGACGTACTCGGTGCCCGGGTAGAGCCTGATGCCGCACATCGCGCCGCTGGCGGGCGTGATGATGTCGACCTGCGACGGCACGTCGGCCTTGTAGACCCGGCCGACGTCGACGGTGTACCGGTACTTGTCGTCGTAGGTCACGGACGGGTCGCCTGCCTCCAGCGCCTCGCTCAGCACGAGCGCGTCGAAGACGTAGGTGGCCTGGTAGAAGCGCTGCCCCTCGGTGCTGGGCAGGCAGCTGCACGCGCTGGCCGGACCGGTGAACACCGAGGTGAGCAGAGCGGCGGTGACGGTGACGACGCCGGCCGCGTGGGCCAGGAATCTCAAGCGCGGCACGGTTTCCCCCTGGTGGTCGAAGGAGAGCGCCCCGCGGCGCGATCTCCGGCGGGTGGACGGCGGGTGGTCACGGCGTGGCCGTCGTGCAGGTCGTCGTGGGCGGCGAGGTGCCGGACCACGGCGAGGTGGTGGTCGGCGGCCCGGCCGCGGCCGACCTGGTGCCGCTGCAGTACTCGGTCTCCACCCGGCGGTCGGACACGTCGCCCTTCGCGAACACGACGTACGCCGCATCGACGGTGAGCCGGATGCCGCAGGAGTGGTTCCGCGGCGACAGCACGTAGACCCGGTGCGGGACCTCACCCTTGTACTCGGTGTCGACCTCGACCGTGTACCGGTAGAAGTGCTCCTCCGCCTTCTCGTGGACCACCGTTCCGGAGAACACGTAGACGGCTTGCTGGTAGCGCAGGGCCTCGTTGGCCGGCATGCAGACGCAAGCGCCGGCGGGGTTGACGAACACGGCGGTGAGCAAGGCCGCGGTGACGGTGACGACCGCCGCCGCGTGGGCGAGTAATCGGAAGCGCGCCAAGGGATCCCCCTCGTGGACAAGGAGTGGACGGTGGCGGTGTCCGCCCAGCGTACGGTCAGGCGTGCAGGGCCAGCCACAGTTCGGCGCGCACGCCCGCGGATTCCAGCGAACGGCCGAGCAGCGCCTCCACCCGCTTGAGCCGGTTGCGCACGGTGTGCCGGTGCACGCCCAGCCGGGCGGCGGCCGGGTCGGCTTGGCCGTGGCACGCGAGCCACACCCGCAGCGTCTCGCGCAGCACGTCGTCCAGTGGAGCGAGCAGGGCGGCGGCGAACTCCGCCGCGTCCGGCGCGAGCAGGCCGGACCCGGCGACCTCCTCGAACGCGTCCACGCCCGCCTCCAACGCGCGCAACGCCTCCCGGTAGCCGCGCGCGACGCCGTTCACGTCCACCGGGCTGGACGCGGCGGCGGGCACGTCCACCTCGCGGGCCAGCACCACGACCCGGCCGTCCACCTCCGCCCAGAACCCCGCCGGCTCCGCCCGCTCGCGCAGCACGAACACCCGGAACGGCCCGTCCGGCACCCCGTCCACCGGCACGCCCGCCAGCACCAGCCGGAACCGCGCCTCCCGCAGCTCCCGCCGCACCGCGTCGACCTCGTCCGACCGGGCCAGGGCCACCGTCAGCAGGGACGCGGCGGTGTTGACCACGCCCGCGTCCAGCGGCGCGCCGGCCGCCACGGCCAGGTAGCCGCGCCGCCCCAGCACCTGCATGGCGACGTGCCGCCCGTCCGACTGCCACGCCGCGCCGGCCGGCCCGCCCGCCGCCGCGAGCCGCCGCAGGTGCCCGGCGAGGTCGGGCAGCGAGCCGACGACGTGCACCGGCGTGCCGTGCGGGTCGAGCAACGCCGCCGCGCCGTCGATGAGCCGGGCCAACCTCCGTACCACGCCCGTCGGCCCGTCGGCGACCGCGGCACGGGCCAGCGCCCGCTGCGCCGCGCCGGTGCGCGCCGGCGCCGCGTACTCGTCCGCCGCGACGGCCCGCGACACCGCCTTGGTGATCGCGATGAACGGCGTGGCCATCGGCACCTCCAGCAGGGCCAGCCCGGCGTCCCGCGCGGCCCGGACCAGGTCCGGCGGCACGTGGTCGTGGCTCAGCCCGGTGCCGAACCCGAGCCCCACGACGCCGGCCGCCACCAGCCGCCGCACGTACCCGTCGGGCGGCCCGAGCGCGATGCCGGTGGTCAGCAGCAGCTCACCGCCCTCCAGGAACGGCGTCGGGTCGGCCAGCTCGGTGCTGTGCACCCACGCCACGACCCGGTCCAGCCCCGCGTCCACGTGCACCGTCAACCCGACCTCGCGGGCCAACTGCCCGACCGTCAACGACATGGACACTGTGTACAGGCCACCGCCACCCCATCGCCACTGTGGATACTGTCGCCCGCCCCCGCGCCGGTCGATGCTGTACCCATGGCCCGACCGCGCGCGGAGATCACCGGACCCCGGTCACGCGGGCCGGCCGAACGCCGCCGGTCGCACCGCGTGCCGCCGGTCGCCGACCAGGTCCCGACCGGCTCCTGCCGCCCGGCCGGCGTCGTCCCGGACCTGGTGGCGGAGGGCCCCGCGGGCGAGCCGGTCGCCTACACCTCCTCGGCCGCCACCGACACCACGCGCGCGCCGGACCTCGACGCCGCTCGACGCACCGAGTCCACCGCCCTTCCCCACGCCCTGGCCGACGTGCGTGACGCGGTGCCCGCCGTCGAGCCGACCTCCCCCGAGGTCGCCGCCGGAGTCGTCGTACCGACGTACCCGTACCCGTGGGAACGTGATCTGCCTGCTGCCACCGCCCGTCATCCCCGACGGGCGGCCGAAGGCCTGGACGTGCTTGAAGGAGCCCTGCAGTGACGACGACGCCGTACTGGGTCGCGGGCGAGCCCGCGACGAGCGAGGACCTGGTCGAGATCCGCACACCGCACGACGGCGCGCTCGCCGGCGTGACGTCCAACGCGACCGCCGAGGACGTGGAGCGGGCCGTCGCCTCCGCGCACGCCGTGGCCGGCGACTTCGCCGACCTGCCCGCGCACGCCAGGGCTGCGGCGCTGGACCACGTGTCACGCCGGCTCGCCGAGCGCGCGGACGAGGTGGCCGCGCTGATCACCGCCGAGTCGGGCAAGCCGGTGAAGTGGTCGCGGATCGAGGTCGCCCGCGCGGTGTCGACGTTCCGCTGGGCCGCCGAGGAGGCGCGCCGCTTCTCCGGCGAGCTCCAGCGGCTGGACACCGACCCGGCGGCGAACGGCAGGCTGGCGCTGGTGCGGCGGGCGCCGCGCGGTCCCGTGCTGGGCATCGCGCCGTTCAACTTCCCGCTGAACCTGGTGGCGCACAAGGTCGCGCCCGCGTTGGCGGTGGGCGCGCCGATCGTGGTCAAGCCCGCGCCGTCGACACCGCTGGTGGCGCTGCTGCTGGGCGAACTGCTGGCCGAGACCGACCTGCCCGCCGGTTCGTGGTCGGTGCTGCCGGTGCCCAACGAGGTGGCGGGCGCGCTGGCCGAGGACCCCCGGCTGCCGGTGGTGTCGTTCACCGGTTCCGGCCCGGTCGGCTACTCCATTTTGGACCGGGTGCCGCGCAAGCACGTCGTGCTGGAGCTGGGCGGCAACGCGGCGGCCGTCGTCTGTCCGGATTGGACGGACCTCGACCGGGCGGCGCAGAGGATCGCCACGTTCTCGATGTACCAGGGCGGGCAGTCGTGCATCTCGGTGCAACGCGTGTACGCGCACGAGGACGTGTACCCGGCGTTGGCCGAAGCCGTGGTGTCGCACGTGCGCAAGCTCGGCACCGGCGACCCGACCGACCCGGCCACCGACGTCGGCCCGCTGATCAACGAGGCCGCCGCGCGGCGGGTCGAGGCGTGGGTGGACGAGGCCGTCGCGGCGGGTGCGCGCGTGCTGGCCGGCGGGCGGCGGTCGGGCGCGACCTACGAGCCGACCGTGCTGGCCGACGTGCCGCCGGGGTGCAAGGTCGTGGACGAGGAGGTGTTCGGGCCGGTGGTGGTGCTGGACTCCGTGCCGTCCGTCGACGAGGCCTTCAACCGGGTGAACGCCTCCCGGTTCGGGTTGCAGGCGGGCCTGTTCACGCACGACGTCCGGGTGGCTTTCCGCGCCGCCAAGCGACTGGCCGTCGGCGGGGTGATCGTGGGCGACGTCCCGAGCTTCCGCGCCGATCAGATGCCGTACGGCGGTATCAAGGAGTCGGGAACGGGCCGCGAGGGGGTGCACGCGGCCATGGAGGACCTGACCGAACAACGGGTCCTCGTCCTCACCGACCTGGAGTTGTAACGCTTGACACCAACCCACGCCGTCATCGCCGGCTACGACGAACGGCCCCGGCGGCGGCCGGTGCGATCGGGTCGGGCCGCGGCCGGGTGGGAGAGGCGTGGGGGTGAAACGAGGTGCGGTGGCGCGTGCGCCGGTACGGTCGCCGATCGTGGACAGGGTGCGGGTCGGGTCGAAGGCGGAGTTGGGTGGTGCCGGGTTGCCCGTCGGCCGGCCGGTGCTGGTGCTGGTCGGTGGCGCCGCCGGGATGGAGCGGGACGGGCTGGAGGCGTTGGGGGTGGTGCTGCGCGGGTTGGTGCCGCTGCTCGACGCGTGCGGCGCGGTGGTGGTGGACGGCGGCACGGACGTCGGCGTCATGCGGGCGGTCGGTCGGGCGCGTGCGGCGGCGGGTGGGCGGTTCCCGCTGATCGGGGTGGCCGCGGAGGTGGCGGTGGACCTGGACGCGTTCGAGCCGAACCACACCCACCTGGTGCTGGTGCCCGGTGGCGCGTGGGGTGACGAGTCGCCGTGGCTGGCCGAGGTGGCGGACGTGGTCGCCGGACCGGAGCCGTCGCTGACCGTGCTGGTCAACGGCGGGCCGATCACGTTCGACGACGCCGAGCACAGCCTGGGCCGCAACCGGCCGCTGGTCGTGCTGCGCGGCAGCGGTCGGACCGCGGACGCCATCGCCGAGGGCGCGGACGAGCGGTCCACCGCGATCGCCACCTCGCCGTTGACCACCGTGCTCGGCCCCGACGAGCTGCGCGCGCACGTCGAACGGGTCTTCCGACCGGAGGGGGAGCGATGACGGCGAAGGGCTTGGGCCACGACGACCTGCCCGGCTTGTTCGAGGCGGCGGACAGCGCGTCGCTGGACGGCCAGCACCGCTACGTCCGCGGGGTCCGGCTGCGGCTGCTGCTCGCGGTGGCCGCCGCCGCGACCGGCGCGGTGCCGTTCGTCCTCGGTCGGGTCGACGTGGCCGCGATCGGCACCGCGATCGCGTTGGCCGCGGTGTCGGTCACCGAGCTGAACCTGAAGGCCGCGCGCCCCGAGGACCGCTGGTACGACGGCCGGGCGCTGGCCGAGTCGGCGAAGAGCCTGGCGTGGAAGTTCAGCGTCGGCGGCCTGCCGTTCGACAAGGCGGGCGGCGAGGCGGGCGGCGAGGCCGAGACCGAGCGCCGGTTCATCCAGCAGATGCACAAGCTGCTGGAGGACGCGCCGACGACGAGCATCCGGCCGTCGCAGCGGCCCGTCGTCACCGAGGGGATGAGGGCGCTGCGGGCGGCGCCGTTCGCCGAGCGCAAGGTCGCCTACCTGGAGGCGCGCGTCGCCGACCAGCAGCGCTGGTACACGGCCAAGGCGGCGCGCAACGAGCGGCTGGCCGGGTGGTGGCGGGCCGGGTTGCTGTCGATCGAGGTGATCGGCATCTGCGCGGCGCTGGGCAAGGCGGTCGGCGCGGTGCGGTTCGACCTGGCGGGCGTGGTGGCGGCGGTGATCGCGGCGGGCACGGCGTGGATCAGCCTGCGCCAGCTGTCCACGCTGGCCCGCGCCTACACGTTCGCCGCCAACGAGCTCGCGATCGTGCGCAGCCGGTTGGAGCTGGTGGAGGACGAGCCGTCGTGGGCCAGCGAGGTGGCCGACGCGGAGGAAGCGGTGAGCCGGGAGCACACGATGTGGCGGGCTTCCCGGACCCGACCGTCCAGCTGACGGCGGCCAGGGCGGTTCCACGCCGGCACGATCACCGAGGCGGTCCCCGCCCTGGACCGCCCAGGCCCTTCGCCAGGAGAGCCCCTACCGCCCCGGCCTCACTTCAGGTGCCGGGCGAAGAACCGGTTCCCGTCGTCCCCCTCGAACCCGGGCACGCCGGTGTGCCCGCCCATGTTGGCGTGCAGCGTCTTCTCCGCGGAGCCGAAGGCGTCGAACAGGTCCAGGGCCTGCTGCCGGTCGTTGCCCTCGTCGTCCCACTGGAGCAGGACCTGCAGCGGGATGGAGATCTGCCGGGCCTCCTCGAACACCTTGCGGGGCACGTAACTCCCGGCGAACAGCAGCGCGGCCGCGAGGCGCGGCTCGACCACCGCCAGCCGGACGCCGATGGAGATCACCCCTCCCGAGTACCCGACCGGGCCGCCGATCCCGGGCAGCGGCAGGAGGGCGTCCAGCGCGGCCCGCCACTCCGGGACCGCCTGGTCGACCAGCGGGAGGACGAGCCGGTCGACGATCCCGTCGTCGACCGGCGTACCGGCCTCCAGCGCCCGGCGCAGGTCGGCGCGCGCTTCTTCGACGGCGGCGAAACGGGGCCGGTCACCGCCTCCGGGCAGCTCGATGGTGGCCGTGGCGAAGCCCTCCGCCGCGGCGTGCCGGGCCCGGGACACCAGTCGCGGGTACATCCGGGCCAGCCCGCCCGGGTGGCCGAGCAGGATCAACGGGGACGGTGCGGAGGCGGATCCGGGCGTCCACAGGATGCCGGGGATCCCGCCGAGGGTGAACTCGCGCTCGAGGACGCCGTCGGCGAAGCGCTGTTCGGACGTGAACCGCATGGTCGTGCCTTTCGGGAGTGCTCGCGGAACGGCGCTCCCGGACGACCTACCGCCCGACCGTGACCCCGGAGGGGAGCACCCATGTCGACTCGTTCACGGGTACCACCTCCTCGGTCTCTCGCACGGCCGCCGGCACGGTAGCAGTGGTCGCCGTGGCCCGCCAACGGGTTTAGTCGGGCACGTCCGGGCGCCCCGGCGGCTGCTTGTCCGGCGGGTTCAGGAGCCGCTCGGCGTGGCTGTAGCCGATCCGCGGGCCCGACGCCGGCCGCGCGGGCCGGTTCGGTGGTTGGTAGTAGTAACCGAGGCCGTGCGCGGTGACGATCGCGGTGGGGTCGAGGCCCGCGGCCGCGAGCTTCGAGCGCAGCATGGCCATCACGACCGCCAGGTTGCGCTTCAGGGGGACGGTCGCCCAGGAATCCCCCCACACGTGCGCGACGATCGCGTCGATCGACTGCACCGAGCCCGCCGACCGGACCAGGATCTCGAGCAGTCGGAGCTCGCGGGGCGAGCACGTCGCCTCGACGCCGCCGACGCGAACCTCCGGCAGCCTGAAGTCCACGCGGAGGACCCCGTCGTCGTAGACCTTCTCGGCCGGGGCGGCCCGCTGTCGCATGGCCCGGCGCATGCGGGCCACGAGCTCACCCAAGTCGTAGGGCTTGACGAGGTAGTCGTCGGCGCCGGTGTCGAGACCGAGGGCGATGTCGTCGACGTCGCCGCGTGCGGTCACGACGATCACCGGGATGTCGCTCGCGGCGCGGAGCTTGCGCAGCAACGTGATGCCGTCCATGTCGGGCAGGCCCAGGTCGAGCAGCACCACGTCGGGGCGCTGCGTGATCGCCTCGCGCAGCCCCGTCCGGCCGTCGCGGGCCGGCACGACCTCGTACCCCCTGCGTTGCAGGGCCCCGATCAGCGCCTCGGACACGCGGTCGTCGTCCTCGATGAGCAGCACCTTCCCCCGACCGGAGGGGTGGGGAGCGGTCCGCGCCGGTTCGGGGTTCGCGTCGGCGATGGGCCGGGTCTCCACCGCCGTCACGGAAGCGCCCTGGCCGACCAGGAAGGCCAGCGCGAGTTCCCGGCACGCGGGGCAGACCTTCAGCTGCCGCCCGTCCACCGCGAGCAGGAACGCCGCGGCCCGCTCGCACCGGTGCCCGGCGACCTCGACGTCGCACTGCCGGGCCAGGCGTGCGGTGGCTCGTTCGGTCTCGTGCTTGCGGGCGCGGTGGGCGCGCGAGCGGCACCGGTCCGAGCAGAACTTGCGCGGGCGGCCGGTCTCGGTCGAGGAGGACAGGGGCCCGCCGCAGACTTGGCAGGTCGGTGTCGTCACCGAGGAGTCCCCCTCCCGATTCGCCGGAACGAAACGACTTTCGTGTCGCCCTCACGGTAGTGACGCGAAGGCACGTCTTGGCTTGCGCCGATCGGTGCTGTTCCCTGTGAGGGAGGAGGTCCGGCCGCCTCGCGACGGCCGGACCCCGGGTTTCACGATCGCTCGTGCCTGCCAGCGTCGACGATCGCGTCACCCACCACGAGGAGCGCCCTCGCCGTGATGGCGAGGGCCGCTTCTCCCTTCAGCGGCGCCACGACGCCCTCCAGGACCAAGAGGGCGACGCGCACCACCTTCCAGATCCTCGGCGCCCGGTTGCGACGCCACCGCGCGACCCGGCGAAGCGCGGTGCGGACCCGAGCGGTGCGCACCAGCGGTTTCGACCGAGCCGTCCGCCTCGAAGGAACGACCACCTCGACGACCTCCTCTCAACAGCGGACGCGACCATCGCGGGCTGTCGCGACGAGCCCCGCGGCAGCGCTGCTGCGGGAGGAGACCGGCGGAGAGCGGCCACTCCCCCGTCACCGGAGGTGTGGTGGATCAACCGTCGCGCGCCCCGACCGGAGCGCGCAAGATCGCGAAACCAACATCACGAGCCGTCCCGCCGCGCCGGAGTCGCCGCGGGGGCCGAACGCGACGGCCGGGTGCGAGACTGGGCGCGGACGTGACGACTCGAGGGAGCGTCCTGGGCAAGAACTTCATCACCAAGTACGGCACCAAGCAGGGGATCATCGTGCTCGGCCGGGTGGCCCCGTTCGGCATCGGCGCGGTGATCGGCGGCGGTGCCAACGCCGCCCTCGCAGCCCTGGCCGTCCGAGCCGCCCGGCGCGCGTTCGGCCCGGCGCCGGAGTCGTGGCCGGAGCCCGAGCCGGAGTCGCACCCGGGATCGACGCGAACCGGCTGAGCCCCGGACCGGCAGGCCGCCACCACGATCAGGTGCCACCCGAGGCCGCGGCCAACGCAAGTGGACCGCGACCGCGTCACCCGCCAGGCACCATGGCCGCATGTCGGATCTTCACTGGGACGAGGTCTGGAGCTTCTTCGATCCCGACCTGATGGGGTCGCTTCCCGACGTGTTCGTCCTGGATGCGTCGGTGGAGGACTGGCAAGCGGTGTTCGACCTGGTCCAGGCGCGTGGTTGGCGGTGGGAGTTCGTCCAGGGCGGCACAGCGCTGCCGCTGCCCCCGGCCACCGAGGCACTCGCCCGCCCGGCCGGTGCGGAAGTGGTGGAACTGAAGGTCTGGCCGGTTCCGGGGGTGCTCGCGATCTCCCGTCCCACATCGGTGAGCTGCGCCTTGCGGCCGAGCCGCTGTGCCGTGGTGCGCTCTCGACCTCACGCGAACCGGATCCGCAGTTCGTCTCTGCCGGTCGCGCTGTCGGTGGAGCTCGACCGGTCGAGCTCGTCGAGTTGCTGCTGGACGCGGTCGGCGTCGGCGGTGCGGCCCTGTTGCCGGTAGAGCTCCAGGGCCTCCTGCCAGGACGCGCGGGCTTGTTCGCGCAGACCGACGGCGGTCTGGGGGTGGCCCAGGTTGTCGAGGTTGTGGGCGACCTCGGCGGTGTTGCCGAGCTCGCGGAAGAGCGGGATGGCCCGCTGGTAGTGGTCGATGGCCTCGTGGTGGTGGCCGGCGTGGTGCTCGATGTACCCCAAGGCGTCCTGGCTGTACGCCTCGCCCTCGGCGTTGTGGTGGCGCCGGTGCAGGTCGAGGGCGGTGCGGCAGTGCTCGCGAGCGGTGTCGTGGTCGCCCAGGCGGGCGGTGTACCACCCCACCGCGTTGAGCAGGAGGGCTTCGCGCAAGGACTCGCCGAGGTCCCGGTAGAGGGACAAGGCGCGGCAGGCGTGTTCCAAGGCTTCGTGAAGGTCTCCGCGTCGCTCTAGAGCGCGGGAGAGGACGTGGTGCGTGTGGGCCTGTTGGACGCGGTCGTGGTGGTGTTCGGCGAGGGTGAGTGCCCGGCGCAGGTGTGCGGCAGCGTGTTCGTGCCGATCGAGGTTGGCGTGGGCGAAGCCGAGCAGTCGGTGGGCGAGGATGCCCGCGGTGGGATCGGGCAGGTGGTCGGCGGCGTCGACGGCGGCCTGCCACGCGGTCAGGTCGTCATGGCGGTGCCCGCGCTGCCGGTAGAACTTGCTCGCGGCCCAGGCCAGGTGCCACACGGCACCGTGGTGGCCGAGGGAGGCGGCGGTTCGCTGGGCGGCCGACAGGTGTGGCCGGTGGGCGTCCAGCCAGGCCGTGGCCGCCGGGCGGTCCCGCAGCGGGCGGGGGTGGGAACCGGGTGCGGGCGGGTCGAGCCGGATCGGGAGGCGGTTGGTGTTCAGGAGCTGGGCGGCGGCGTGGGCGGTGTGCCGGTAGAAGTCCACGAGCCGTTCCAGGGCGGCCTGGCGCGCTCGCTCCGGTGATTCGTCACGGGCGGTGGAGGCCGCGTAGGCGCGGATCAGGTCGTGCATGGCGTAGCGGTCGCCGGGTGCGCGGGTGAGCAGGGACGCGTCGACGAGCGCGCGCAGCGCGGCGCGGGTGTCGCGGACGGGCAGTCCGGTCAGGGCCGCGGCGGCGGGCGGGTCGACGTCGGGGCCGAAGGCGGTGCCCAGCAGGCCGAAGGTGGTGCGCTGCCGTTCGGTGAGGTGGCGCAGGGACCAGGACAGGACGGCGGGGAGGCTGACCGCCGGGTCGTCGGAGTCCAGGGCGCCCGGACCCAGCTCGCGCAGCTCGGTGACGAGGTCGTCCAGCAGTTCGGGGTCGGTGCGGATGTGCGCGGCGACCAGGCCGAGCGCCAACGGGAACCCGCCGCACAGGCCGATCAGCTCGGTCACCGCCCGTTCGGTCGTGGCGCGGACGTCGCCGAGGGCGGCGTGGACCAGGGCGCGGGCCTCCGTCTCGGACAGCACGTCGAGCCGGACGGGACGGGCGCTGTGCCGGGTGAGCAGCGCGGGCAGCCGGTGCCGGCTCGTGACCAGGACGGTGCAGGCGCTCCCACCGGGCAGGAGGGGGACGACCTGCTCGGACGTGGCGGCGTTGTCCAGCAGGACGAGCAGGCGCTTGCCGGTGCTCCGGGTGCGGTAGAGCGCGGCGAGGGCGTCGAGGTCGCGCGGGTGGTGGTCGCGGTCCACACCCAGGGCGGTCAGGAAGTCCGCGAGGACGTCGGTCACCTGCTTGGGGTCACCGGGGCCGAAGCCGCCGAGGTCGACGTGCAGCTGCCCGTCGGGGAAGCGGTGCAGGTTTCGGTGGGCCCAGGTGAGGGCCAGCCAGGACTTGCCGATGCCGCCGGAGCCGCTGATCACGCAGGTCACGGCCGTCCCGAGGTCGGCGAGCGCGAGGTCGAGCTCGACCAGCTCGGCGGTGCGACCGGTGAACAGCGCGGGCGCGGCGGGGAGTTGGTGCGGTGTCTCCCGCGTCCCGCTGGTTCCCGCCGCTGTTCCGGACAGGGGCGGGCCGGACGGTGTGGGGCCGGGCGGGATTGGGCCGGGTAACGCAGGACCGGGTAAAGCGCCGGGTAACGCAGGACCGGGCAGCTCGGGGTCTGCGGCCAGGATCCGCAGGTGCAGACCCCGCAGCGGTGGTCCGGGGTCTGCACCCAACTCGGCGACCAGCCGCTCCCGCAGCAGCCGGTAGTGCTCCAAGGCGTCGGACGTGCGGCCCGCTTGGTGCAGGGCCAGCAGGTACTGGCCGGCGATCCGTTCGTCCAGCGGGTGTTCGGCGACGCGCGTGGTCAGCCCCGCCACCAAGTCGTCCCCGCGCCCGAGCCGCAGCAGCACGTCGGCCAGGTCGCACTCGGCGTCGAGGCGTTCCCGGTGCAGGCGGTCGCGTTCACCCTCGGACCAGTCGCCGACCAGACCGGTCATGGCGTCCCCGCGCCACAGCCCCAGGGCTTCCCCGAGCAGTTCCGCCGCCCGGCGGTCGTCCTCGGCGCGGGCGCGTGCGCGGAGGTCGCGGAAGCGGTGCAGGTCGACCGTCGACGGTGCGACCGCCAGGACGTAGCCGCCCGAGCGCCGCACGAGGGGCGCGGTGCTCGCGGCCAGCACCTGGCGCAACCTGGACACGTAGTTCACCAGCGTTTCGCGGGCCCGCAGCGGCGGCTGCTCGCCCCACACCCGGTGGATCAGCCGGTCGACCGAGACCACCTGGCCCGCGTCCACCGCCAGCGCCGCCAGCACGCACCGCTGTCGAGCCGGCCCGAGGTCGACCGGTTCGCCGTCCACGAGCGCGAACACCGCGCCAAGAAGGCGGAACTCCGCCATCCGCCGCTCCTCCCCCGTGCAACCGCTCGGCGGTGCATGGCTATCGCGCTGAGCAGCGCATTGTGGGGAATCACGGGCAATTCACCCGAACGGCCCCGCACGATCGCCGACGTGCCGTCCGGACCGCGGGCGACACGTCAGAGGACGAGGAGAGGGGCACGATGAGGAAGACGAACATCCTGGCGCGGGGCCTGGCGGTGCTGTTCCTGTCGGTGGTCGCCGCGATCTCACTGGTCGCACCCGCGAGCGCCGCGCCGACCGCCGACGCGGTGGACGCGGGCGGCCCGGTCCCGGCCGCCGGTTCCACCGTCGCGCCGCTGCAGTTGATCAGCTACATCAGCAACGAGACCTCCATCTCGATCGGGGTGTCGAAGGACAACGTCGCCGGTTCCTACCAGGCGCTCCTGCCGGCTCACCGGCGCACGGACGGCAGTCCGCTCTACTGGAGCCGCGCCCTGTCCTTCTACGTCGGCGCCGGCGGCTACTGCGCGGACGCGTGGTTCTACGACGCGGGCGCCTGGCACCCGTACGTGACGGTCAAGGGCCCCTTGGAGTACTTCGTCCCCCAGACCGTCATCGGTGAAAGCGTCGCGCGGTGGGCGGTGCGGAACCACCGGCGCTGCTGACGCCGCCGCTCCGGGGGTGCGGGTGGTCTTCCCGGTGGACGCCGGGAAGACCACCCGCCGCGCGATCGGCGGCCGGCTCGACATGGGTGCCGCTGTCCGCCCTGACCGTGCGGACTGGCAGATCGTCTACCTTCGACCCGAAAGCCGGTCCCGAACCGCGGTTCGCCGAACGGGCGACCTCCCGGATGGCGGTCGGTCAGCACGTTCCTGACGACGCCACGCTGTGCGACTGGTTCCGGTTGGCGTGGACGCCCAGATCCGGGACTTGCTGTCCCGGTTGGATGACCCACCGCTGCTCTCCCTCACAGCCCGGGAGGATGTAGAGGCGGACGGTTCCGGACCTGCGGTTCCAGGCCGACACCGCCTCCTGCTTGACGCACACGCCACTACCGGTGCCGGTGCCCTTGAACTCCCAACAGGTGGGCTGGCTGGAACCGTACTCCGGGATGGATGTGGTGTGGTCCGACACCGCCGAGCCCGTGGCCCAGCCATAGGAGAGGTAGTACAGGCAGAACTCGCCTACCTCGCACACCCCGTTGCGGGTGGGTGCCGCGTTCGCGACACCTGCCGGCGGGACCACCATCAGGGCTCCCATCACGACGGCGACCAGCGCGCGGGCGAGTCTCTTCCCCTTGCCACCCATGTCTCGTTCTCCCCTCTGCGATCCGGGCCCCCTGGCCCGGGCGCTCGATCGTCGTGCACGACCGGCGGGCAGGGCGGTCGAACGGGCCGCTGTCACTCGTACGCCGCGCGGACAGGACACCCGCTGTCCTGTGCGGTTGTCCCAGCGAGCGTTGGCGCCGAGTTACGGCTGCGGTTCTGCCGGTTCTCGTTGTGCTGCTTCGGCGAGCTGGTCAGCCAACGTCTTGAGAGCGTGCCGCAGCTCGTCGGGTTGGTGGATGGTGAAGGGCCATTGGAGGGAGGCGAGCAGGTGAGCCATGCCGTCCAGTCGTTCCGCTCGGGCGCGCATGAGGACGCCGGTGGTGTTCGCGGTGAGGGTTGCCGCCGAGCGAGGCAGTCGGCGGGCGATGGCGTCGATGGGTCCGTGGATGGTCACCTCGACTTGCCAGTGGTAGGGCACTTGCGCCAGGGCCGAGGCCAGGTGGGCGGCGGCGTCGAAGCTGTCCGGGGCGGTGAAGTCGCGGGCCTGGGGGGCGACGGACGTGATGCGGTCGATGCGGAAGGTTCGCAGGGTGCCTCGGAGGTGGTCGTGGCCGACGAGGTACCAGCGGCCGCTGTGGAAGACCACGCCGTAGGGGTCGACTTCGCGTTCGGTGTGCTGCCGGCGCCACGACTGGTAGCTGATGCTGACCGCGGTGCTGGTGCGGGTGGCTTGGGCCAGGGCGAGCAGGATGCCGGTGCCCGGAGCCTGCCCGATCACGGCGTTGGCGGTGAACGCGACGGATTCGCGGATCGCGTTGAGCGGTTCGCGCAGTGTCTGCGGCAGTACCCGCTCGATCTTCGCCAGCGCGCCTGTGGTGGCCACTGTGGTGCCGATGCCGACGCGTTCCGCGGCGACCAGGCCCAGGACGACGGCCAGTGCCTCGTCGTTGGTGAGGACCAGGGGTGGCATCCGGTATCCGCGGGCCAGTCGGTAGCCGCCGTGGCGGCCGCGTTCTGCTTCCACCGGGATACCGAGGTCCCGGAGGTGCGCGGTGTAGCGGCGCACTGTGCGGACATCGGTGCCGAGGCGGTCGGCCAGCTCGGTTCCGGTGAGTCGGACGTGGGACTGGAGGAGCTCCAGCAGCGTCAGCACGCGAGTGAGCGGATGCGACATGGATCACCGACCGTTTCAGGGCAGATTCTGTCCTGTATCGACCTTACGCTCCCGCGGACATCGCACTTCAGGGAGATCACATGGCTACTTTCGTATTGGTTCCCGGCGCCTGGCTCGGGGCGTGGGCTTGGGACGAGACTGCTCGCCTACTGCGGGAGCGCGGCCACACCGCGGTGGCGGTGACGCTGACGGGCCTGGCCGACCGGGCCGACCTGGGCGGTCCCCAGACGGATCTGGACACCCACATCGGCGACCTCACCGATCTTGTCGAAGGGCAGGACCTGCGCGACGTCACGCTGGTGGCCCACAGCTACGCGGCCGCCCCGGTCACCGGGGCCGCAGGACGTCTCGACGATCGGCTGGAGCGCGTGGCGTACGTCGACAGCGCCCCGTTCGCGGCGGGAATGTGCATGCTCGACCTCATGCCGCCGCAGGTCGCCGACCAGCTGCGCGAGCAGGTCACCGCCTTCGGGGACGGGTGGCGGCTGGCGATGCCGCCGATCGACGTTCTCGGCATGTCCAGCAGCCTCGACGGGCTCGACGAAGGCCGGCGGGAGCGCCTGCTCGGGTGCGCCACTCCTCAGCCGTTCGGCACCTTCACCCAGCGCCTCGGCGAGGCCGCCGACCCTGGTCCCCGAGTGGACCGCGTCCTGATCGCCTGCCACGACTTCAAGGCCCTGCTCGATGCCGGGATCCCGATGCTGGCCTTCCTGAACCAGCCGCCCTGGCGACGCTTCGACCTGCCCACAGGGCATTGGCCGATGCTCTCGGCACCCGCCGAACTCGCCGACGTCCTCGACTCGGCCGTCTCCTGACCCCACCGGATCCGACACAGCCGCATGTTCGCCCGGACAGGACAACCCGCCCAGTCCGTGCGCGGTTGACGGTTGTCATCGGGCAATCACAGAGAGTATGGTCTAGACCTGCCGCCGCGTTTGGGTGAACGCTCCACCCAGCGCACTCGGGTTGGCGTTCGCCACAAGCGTTTCCGCCCATCCGATCAGAGGAGTCCACATGTCACTCCGCCGAAGGATCGCCGCGGTGGCGGCAGGCGTGCTCGCCGCGCCCCTCGTGACGGTCGCCCTGCCCTCGGCGCCCGCGTACGCGCACGGGTACGTGTCGTCACCGGCCAGCCGTCAGGCGCAGTGCGCCCGAGGCGTCGTCTCGTGCGGCGACATCAAGTGGGAGCCGCAGAGCGTCGAAGGCCCGAAGGGCCTGCGCAGCTGCAACGGCGGCGTCGCCCGGTTCGCCGAGCTGAACGACAACAGCAAGGGCTGGCAGGTCGCGAACACCGGCCGGACCGTCACCTTCACCTGGACCTTCACCGCACGGCACCGCACCGCGAACTACGAGTACTACGTCAGCGGCAGGCGGGTCGGCTTCGTCGACGGCGGCATGCAGCAACCCCCGGCCACCGTGTCGCACACGGTGAACCTGGGCGCGTCCGGCCGTCAGACGGTGCTCGCCATCTGGAACATCGGCGACACCTCCAACGCGTTCTACGCCTGCATCGACGTGAACGCGAGCTAACGACCGCAGAAGTCCCGGCACGCGGGAGTCCTGCGTCCACGCACCCCGGGTTCGACGCCCGCCGACCCTGCGCCGAGCGTCGACTCCGGGGTGCGCCTGAACGCAGGACTCCCGGCTGTCAGACGGTGAAGCCGCCGTCGACGTGCAACTGCGCGCCCGTCACGTAACGCGCCTCCTCGGACGCGAGGAACGCCACCGCCGCCGCGATCTCCGACGGCTCCGCGTAACGCCCCACCGCCGTGAACCCGCGCACGACGTCGGAACCGGCGCCGTCCGCCGGGTTCGAGGCGGTGTCCGTCGCACCGGGGTGCACCAGGTTCACCGTGATCCCCCGCGGCCCCAACTCCCGCGCCAACGCCTTCGTCATCCCCACCAACGCCGCCTTCGACGCCGCGTACAGCGAGAACCCGGGGAACACCGCCCGCTCGGACACGTTGCTGCCGATGGCGATCACCCGACCGCCGTCGCCGAGGTGCGGCAGCGCCGCCTTGACCGCCACGAACGCCGCCCGCACGTTCACGTCGAACGTCCGGTCGAACTCGGCCACCCCCAGCTCCTCCACCGGCCCGACGATGAACTCGCCCGCGTTGTTCACCAGCACGTCCAACCGCCCCAGCACCGCGACGGTCTCCTCCACCGCCGCGACCACCGCGTCGGCGTCACCGCTGTCCGCCCGCACGGCCACTACCCGCCGCCCCAACTCCTTCACCCGGTCGACCACGTCACCCGGACTGGTCCGGTAGGTGATCGCGACGTCCGCGCCCAACTCCGCCAACCGCACCGCGGTCGCCGCGCCGATACCCCTGCTGCCGCCCGTGACCAGGGCGACCTTGCCTTCGAAGTTCATGCCACGATCGTGTCGCGCCGGCGCATTCCAGTCCGGCGGGAATCGGACGCCGCGCTGCACGCCCCGGCCGAGCCCGAATATCCGTTGCACGCGTCGCGCGCCCTCGCATAGGTTCGTGGCACACGAGGAAGGAGGTGGTCCGAAGTTGAATAGCTATAGGACTCGTCGTGAGGTGGCTGTCCGCTAGGACCGACCTTTCCCAGGTGGTCTGGGCGAATCCCAGGCAGCCACCCGGCCCCCGTGACCCCGAGCCCAGTCCAGCTCGGCCCGCACCTGGTGCGGGAAGCGGTCAGGGGGCCGTTTCACTTTCCCCGGCACGTCGGCACCGGCACGTCGGCACCGGCACTCAGCCCAGGTGGGCGCGCACGACCTTCAGGTCGGCGAGGAAGCCCCGGTACGCCTCGTCGCGGTCGGGGGCGCGGAGCACCGCCGACGGGTGCACGGTCGCGATCACGTCGTAGTCCTCGACCCGCTCGACCCGGCCACGGCGTTCGCTGACCTTGAACGCGCTGCCCAGCACCGCCTTGGCCGCCGTCGCGCCCAGGCACACCACCAACGTGGGCCGGACCTGCGCCAACTCGGCGTGCAGCCACGGCAGGCAGGCCACCACCTCGCCGCGCGACGGCGTCTTGTGGATGCGCCGCTTCCCGCGCTCGGCGGGCACGAACTTGAAGTGCTTCACCGCGTTGGTCAGGTAGACGCCCTCACGGGCCAGGTCGGCCTCGTCCAGCGCCTTGTCGAGCAGTCGGCCCGCCGGCCCGACGAACGGCTCGCCCCGCCGGTCCTCCACGTCGCCGGGCTGCTCGCCCACGAGCACCAACCCGGCGTCGCCCGGCCCCGCGCCGAACACGGTCTGCGTGGCCGGCTTGTACAGCTCGCAGCCGCGGCACCCGGCCGCGGCACGGCGCAGCGCCGCCAAGTCCGCGCCCTCGGGCACGAACTCGGCGGCGCTGGAGGCGCCGGTGCGACTAGCGGTCGTCGCCACGGAAGGCGTCCTTGACCTTCTCCCCCGCCTGCTTCAGCGAGCCCTTGGCCTTCTCGGCGCGGCCCTCGGCCTGCCACTGCTCGTTGTCGGTGGCGTCGCCGACCGCTTCCTTCGCCCGGCCCTTGAGTTCCTCGGCCTTGTTGCTGACCTTGTCGTCGGTCCCCATGACCGTTCCTCTCGTCGGGACTTCTCCGTCCCCCGACGGATACCCGTCGCCCGAACGGGGAAACTCCGACGGCATGACCGCACACATCCTCGCCATCGCCGTCGACTGCCCGTCCAAGCTGGTCAGCGTCGTGGAGGACTTCTGGTGCACGGCACTGGGGTACCGCGTCGAACGCCGCTGGAAAGACCCGAAAGGGGTCGAGTACACCGAGTTGAGGGGCGCCGGTCCGATGCTCGTGCTACAGCCCGTCACGGAGCCGAAGCAGGCCAAGAACCGGCTGCACCTCGACCTCGCCGCCGACGGCGACCGGGACGAGGAGGTGGCACGGCTCACCGGCCTCGGCGCGCGCGTGGTCGACGCCGACCCGGCACTGCCGTGGGTGGTGTGCGCCGACCCGGCGGGCAACGAGTTCTGCGTGCTGCCGCCGAGCTGAAACCCGCCGCGCGCCACGCGGAAAACCCCTGCCAGTTGCACCGCGCCACCCGTCCTCTACTACGGTGATCGTCTACGCGGTTGAAAAGCCAGCCGCAAGCCACCCGGCGCCCGCGAGGGCACCAGGGTCAGCGAGAGCTGTCGGGCTTGCCGGGTGCTGGCACCCGCGTGTCCGGACGCTCTCGCACCGCTGGCCTGGCTGACCGGTACCGACGTGCGAGAGAGGAGCCCGACCGTGGTCGGGGACAACGGGCGTGACGATTCGCTGACCGCGCGGATCGCCAGCCTCGAGGCCGAGATCGTGGGACTGCGCAAAGCGGTGCAGACGCGCACTGTGATCGGGCAGGCCACCGGCCTGATATCCGCGGTGCAGGGCTGCACGCCCCAGGAGGGGTTCCAGCTGCTCGTGCGGATGTCGCAGCACCACAACGTGAAGCTGCACACGATCGCGCTGAAGCTGCTCGACCTCTCCACCGAGCTCGGACCGCGGCAGGCCGTGCGCGCCGTCCACGCGTCCGCCGAGCCCGAACCCGAGCCCGGCGACGGCCAGGTCGCCGCCGCCGAGTGGCCCGGTGTCGAGGTGGTGAACGCGGCACGCGGGCTGGTCGCGGCCTACGACGCGGCCCAGCACTCCGGCGACGACCGGCCGGAGGTGCGAAGACAGCTGGCCGACCAGGTCGAGTCGGCCGGTCGGCTGTTGGCCGAGAAGCTCACCGAGGTCGGCTGGCTCGTCCCCGACCCGGGTGCGTGACCGACGCGCCGTCGACGACGGCGAAGGAGTCGGCGGGCAGGTGCACCGCCTGCCCGTCCACTTCCACCTCCGCCGACGCGAGCAGCACCTCGCCCGCCTCGACGTCGAGCCGCACCACGGCGTCCTCCCCGAGGTTGCACAGCACCCGCAGCGAACCCCGGTGCAGCACGAGCACCGAGCCCTCCTCGCGCACCGCGAACCGGTCCAGCCGCGGGTCCGCGAGCTCCGGGCGCGACCGGCGCAGCGCGATCAACGCCCGGTAGAGGTCGAGCAGCTCCCGGTGGCCGGGCTCTGACACCTCGTCCCAGCGCAGCGTCGACCGCCGCACGGTCTCCGGGTCGATCGGGTCGGGCACCTCGGACTCGCCCCACCCGTGCCGGCCGAACTCGCGCCGCCGCCCCGTGCGCACGGCCTCGGCCAGCTCCGGGTCCGGGAACGACGCGAAGAACTGCCAGGGCGTGCTCGCCGCCCACTCCTCGCCCATGAAGATCATCGGCGTGTACGGGGAGCAGAGCACGATCGCCGCGCCCACCGCCTGCCGCCGCCACGGCACCGTCGCCGACAGCCGGTCGCCGGTGGCGCGGTTGCCGACCTGGTCGTGGTTCTGCAGGTAGGCGAGGAACCGGTGGCCGGGCAGCCGGTCGCGGTCCACCGGACGGCCGTGGCGCCTGCCCCGGAACGACGACCACGTGCCCGCGTGGAGGAACACCTCGCGCAGCGTCCTGCCCAGCGCGCCCTCGAAGTCCGGGTAGTAGCCGAACGTCTCGCCGCTCAACGCCACGTGCAGCGCGTGGTGCAGGTCGTCGTCCCACTGGGCGTGCAGGCCGTAGCCGCCGCCTTCCCTCGCGGTGACGAGCTTGGCATCGTTCAGGTCCGACTCGGCGATCAACGTCAGCGGCCGGCGCACGGCGGCCGACAGGGCGTCCACCTCGACGGCCAGCTGTTCCAGCAGGTGCAGCGCGCTGCGGTCCACGAGGGCGTGCACGGCGTCCAGCCGCAGCCCGTCCACGTGGAAGTCGCGCAGCCACCCCACCGCGTTGTCGATCACGTAGCGGCGGACCTCGTCGGCGCCCTCGCCGTCGAGGTTCAGGCCGGGTCCCCAGTCGTTGCTGCCCGCGAAGTACGGCCCGAACCGGTCCAGGTACGCGCCGGAGGGCCCGAGGTGGTTGTAGACCACGTCCAGCAGCACGGCGAGGCCGCGCGCGTGGCAGGCGTCCACGAACCGCTTGAACCCGTCCGGCCCGCCGTACGGCTCGTGCGCCGCGCCCCACAGCACGCCGTCGTAGCCCCAGCCCGCCGTGCCGTCGAACGAGTTCACCGGCATCACCTCGACGTGCGTGACGCCGAGGTCGACCAGGTGGTCCAGCCGCCGCACCGCGCCGTCGAACGTGCCGGCGGACGTGAACGTGCCGATGTGCAGCTCGTAGACCACCGCGCCGGGCAACGCGCGCCCGGTCCACGCCTGGTCGGTCCACTCGAACGCCGCGTGGTCGTAGACCCGGGACGTCCCGTGCACGCCGTCCGGCTGCCACCGCGACCGCGGGTCGGGCAGCACGTCGTCGGAGTCGCCCAGGAGGAACCCGTAGTCGACCCCCTCGGCGTCCGAGTGCCACCACCCGCCGTCACCGGCCGTCATCTCGTGGTCCCGACCGTCGACCCGCACCCGGACGCGCTCGTGCGCCGGCGCCCACACCGCGAAACCCACAGCTCTCCTCAGTCCGTGCGCCGGCCCAGCCGACCCAGTCCGCTCGTCGGCCCAGCCGACTCGATCCGTCCGCCGGCTCAGTCCGCGACCAGCAGCGCCACCGGGTAGCGGTCCAGCAGGTCCGCCAGTCGAGGGGCGGCCGGGCGGGAGGTGAGCACGTCGGTCCACTCCCCCGGCGGCAGCGGCAGCACCGTGTCGCCCCAGCCACCCGCGTTCGCCAATCCCACCGGAAGCCGGGTGGCCACCGCGACCAGCCCGGTCCGCTCGAACGCGACTACGTGCGGTGCGGCCGGCCCCGACGCCGCCAGCGGCCGGTAGCCGCGGAACAGCTCGGGCCGTTCCCGGCGCAAGCGCAGCGCGCGCTGCACGACGAGCAGCTTGGCCGCGCCCGAGTCGTCCACGTCCGGCAGCCAGCCGTCCTCGATCCGCGCCAGCAGCCGTCGCCGCACCTCGTAGTCCACGGGTCGCCGGTTGTCCGGGTCGACTAGCGACAGGTCCCACAGCTCGGTGCCCTGGTAGACGTCGGGCACGCCGGGCGCGGTGAGCTGCACGAGCTTCTGCCCCAGCGCGTTGGACCAGCCCGGCGCGACGATCCGCTCCACGAACGACGCCACCTCGGCCGCCACCGGACCGGACAGCACCTGCTCCGGCCACGCCGCCACGGCCGCCTCGAACGCCTCGTCGTGGTCGACCCAGGTGGTGCGGACCTTCGACTCCTTGGCCGCCTTGTCCAGGTAGGCGCTCATCCGCTCGGCGGTGATGGGCCACGCGCCGACCAGCGACTGCCACGCCAGCATGTTCAACGACGGCTCGTCGATCGGGTGCGCGGCGGTCCACCGGCGCACGAGCTCGCCGAACTCCTGCGGCAGCTCGGCCAGCACCGCGAGCCGCGCCCGGACGTCCTCGGAGCGTTTCGTGTCGTGCGTCGACAACGCCGTCATCGCCGCGGGCGAGCCCGCTTCACGTGCCGCCGCACGCGCGTGGAACTCGGTGGGCGGCACCCCGAACCGGTCCGGCGCGCCGCCGACCTCGTTGAGCGCCACGAAGCGGGTGTACCGGTAGAACGCGGTGTCCTCGGTGCCCTTGGCGACGACCATGCCGGACGTCTGCTGGATGCGGGTGGCCAGCTCGCCCTGCGGCTCGGCCCGCACCTGCCGGTCCAGCGCCCGCACCGCCGGCGACGTCGCCGCGGTCACCGCCGCCGTCCACGCGTCCAGCCCTTCGGGCAGGTAGGAGCGGTAGACGGGGAAGTTGACCATGACCTCGGCGACGGCCCGTTCGGCCTCCGCCGGGTCGGCGTCGCGCACCAGCGCCGCGATCCGGCGGACCTCCGCGCGCAGGATCGTGCGGGTGACCAGCTCGCGGCACTCGTGCTCGACGGCGGCGAAGTCGGTGGGCACGCCGAACTCCTCGGCCAGCGCGGTGAACGCCGCCTCCCCCGCCGGGTCCACGAACAGCCCGCACACCTCGCGCAGCGCGTCATAGCCCGTGGTGCCGTCGACCGGCCAGCTCACGGGCAGCCGCTCGTCCGCGCCGAGGATCTTCTCCACCACCAGCCACACGCCGGCGCGCTCCCGGAGCCGCCGCGCGTACCCGCCGGGGTCGGCCAGGCCGTCGGGGTGGTCGACCCGCAGGCCGGTCACCTCGCCCGCCGCGACCCACCGCAGCACCTCGCCGTGGGTCGCGTCGAACACCTCGGGGTCCTCGACCCGCACCGCGGCCAACGTGGTGATGTCGAAGAACCGCCGGTAGTTCAGCTCGGTGTTGCCGCGCCGCCAGAACACCAGCCGGTAGTGCTCGTGCTCCTCCTCCGACGCCTCGTCGCCGGCGAACGGCAGCAGCAGCGGCCCGGAGTCCCAGTCGACGTCGAAGAACTTCGCGTACCGCGACCCCCGGCCGTGCCGGAGCACGTCCCACCACCACCGGTTGACGTCGTCGTGGCCTACCGCCATGTGGTTGGGCACGATGTCGAGCACGAACCCGAGCCCGGCCCGCCGGAGCGCCTTGTGCAGCGCCACCCGCCCCGACTCGCCGCCGAGCTCCTCGCGGGCCCGGGTCGGGTCGACCACGTCGTAGCCGTGCGTGGAGCCGGGCACGGCCTCCAGCACGGGCGAGGCGTACAGCGCGCCGACGCCCAGCGCGTCGAGGTAGTCGACCACGGCCTCCGCCTCGGCGAAGGTGAAGTCGGGCGTGAACTGGATCCGGTAGGTCGACGCCGGCGCCGCCCCGACCGCATCGCTGCGCAGACGTCCCCCCTGGGGGTCCCCTGCTTCGATTTTACCGGCGGGGTCCGACAATTCCGGCGGTTCCGGGCGGTCCGGGCGGTCCGACAGGTCCGTCGGCTCAGAGAGCTTCGGCGGTTCAGGCAGCTCCGTCACTCCTGCTCCAGCCGTTGCAGCACGACCAGCGACCGCGCGACCAGCGTGAGCGTGCCGCCACCGGCGACCACCTCGCCCTGCTCGGGCGGCGTCACCTCGCCCGTCGCCGTGTCGATCACGACCGTCCACCTCGCGCCGTAGCCCTCCTCGGGCAGGGTGACCTCGATGTCCTCGTGGTGCGCGTTGAACGCGAGCAGGAACGAGTCGTCCAGCACCCGCATCCCCCTCGGGTCGAGGTCGGGGATGCCTTCGCCGTTGAGGAACACCACGACGCAGCGGCCGAAGTCGTCGCCCCAGTTCTGCTCCGTCATCTCTTCACCCGAAGGTGTGAACCAGGCGATGTCGCGGAGCTCGTCGCCCTTGCGGATCGGCTTGCCCTGGAAGAACCGGCGCCGCCGCAGCACGGGGTGCTGCCGGCGGAACTCGGTCAACGCCGAGGTGAACTCGACCAGGTCCCGGTTCTTCTCCGCCAACGTCCAGTCCACCCAGGACAGCTCGTTGTCCTGGCAGTAGGCGTTGTTGTTGCCCTGCTGCGTCCGCCCCAGCTCGTCGCCGTGCAGCAGCATCGGCACGCCCTGCGAGAGCAGCGTCGTGGCCAGCAGGTTGCGCCGCTGCCTGGCCCTCAGCTCGTTCACCTCGGGGTCGTCGGTCGGCCCCTCGACCCCGCAGTTCCAGGACCGGTTGTCGTCCGCGCCGTCACGGCCGTCCTCACCGTTGGCCGCGTTGTGCTTCTCGTTGTACGAGACGAGGTCGTTGAGCGTGAACCCGTCGTGCGCGGTGACGAAGTTGACCGACGCGTACGGCCGCCGGCCGTCGTCCTGGTACAGGTCCGACGACCCGGTGATGCGGGAGGCGAACTCGCCCAGCGTGGCCGGCTCGCCGCGCCAGAAGTCGCGCACGGTGTCGCGGTACTTGCCGTTCCACTCCGTCCACAACGGCGGGAAGTTGCCGACCTGGTAACCACCCGGGCCGACGTCCCACGGCTCGGCGATCAGCTTCACCTGCGAGACCACCGGGTCCTGCTGCACCAGGTCGAAGAACGTCGACAGCCGGTCGACGTCGTAGAACTCGCGGGCCAGGGTGGCGGCCAGGTCGAACCGGAACCCGTCCACGCGCATCTCGGTCACCCAGTACCGCAGCGAGTCCATGATCAGCTGCAACGTGTGCGGGCTGCGCACGTTCAGCGAGTTCCCGGTGCCGGTGTAGTCGGTGTAGAACTGCGGCTCGTCGTCCACCAGCCGGTAGTACGCCTGGTTGTCGATGCCGCGCATGGACACCGTGGGACCGAGGTGGTTGCCCTCGGCGGTGTGGTTGTAGACCACGTCGAGGATGACCTCGATGCCCGCCTCGTGCAGGGCGCGCACCATGCCCTTGAACTCCTGCACCTGGTTCGCCGACTCCGGCATCGCCGCGTAACCGGAGTGCGGCGCGAAGAACCCGATCGTGTTGTAGCCCCAGTAGTTGCGGAGGCCTTTCTCCACCAGCCCGTGATCGGTGATGAAGTGGTGCACCGGCATGAGTTCGAGCGCCGTGACGCCGAGCCCCTTGAGGTGGTCGATCACCACGGGGTGCGCCAGGCCCGCGTACGTGCCGCGCAACCGTTGCGGCACCTCGGGGTGCTGCATGGTCAGGCCGCGCACGTGCGCCTCGTAGACGACCGACTCGTTGTACGGCGTCTTCGGCGGCCGGTCGTTCGCCCAGTCGAAGAACGGGTTGACCACGACCGACAGCGGCACGTGGCCCGCCGAGTCGAGGTCGTTGCGCGCGTCCGGGTCGCCGAACCGGTACCCGAACAGCGACTCGTCCCAGTCGACGTCGCCGGTGATCGCCTTGGCGTACGGGTCGATCAGCAGCTTGTTCGGGTTGCAGCGCAGGCCGCGCTCCGGGTCGTGCGGTCCGTGCACGCGGTAGCCGTACTTCTGCCCGGGGCCGACGCCGAGGAGGTAGCCGTGGTGCACGAAGCCGTCCACCTCGGGCAGCCGCACGCGCGTCTCGGCGCCGTCGTCGTCGAACAGGCACAGCTCGACGTAGTCCGCGACCTCCGAGAAGAGGGTGAAGTTGGTGCCGACGCCGTCGTAGGAGGCGCCGAGCGGGTAGGGGGTTCCGGGCCAGGGCCGCACAGGGTTTCCTCCGGACGAACTGGAACGAGCCGATCCCTACCGTTCTAGGTCACGTCCGGCCGGCGTGCGACCTGACGAGCTCGCCGCGCGCGGCGACGAGGAGCAGCCTCGCTTCCTGCAGCTCGCCGTAGCGAAGGTGCTCGCAGGCGGCCTCGGCGCAGGCCACCGCCTGGGTGAGCGCGTCGTCCGACCCGGCGTCGGTGCGCCTCAGGGCGTCCTTCAAGGACTCTTCGGCGGCCCGGACCCCGGCGAGCGGGTCGGCCAGGTTCGACGGCCGGACGTCCACCAGGACCTTCTCGACGGCCGCCTCCAGGACGCCCACCGGACTGCTCTGGGGAACCATCTGCTCGGGCACGAGCCCGGTGCGGGACATCAAGTCGGTGTTCACGGGTGACTGCCACCTCCAACCATGGCGCGGGTGACTGGCTGACGATACTCCGCGGCCGGGCCGCGCGCTGTGACGTGCACGTTGCGCTTCACCGCGCACCGGACCCGCCCGCCGCGGACGGGCGGGAGCCCGCCAGCGCGCCCGCCACCCGCCGCACGCCCGGGTCGTCGAACAGGTCGGCGAGCGCCAGGGGCAGCGGGATGCGCCAGTTCGGGTACTGGTCGGTGGTGCCCGGCAGGTTCGGCTGGCGCGTCTCGCCCAGCGCGTCCTGCGGCGATGTCAGCACGAGCACGGAACGGACCTTCGCGAGCAGAGCGTGGAACCCGGTAACCAAGTCATCGGCAGGCACACCTTCCTGCTTGAGGAGTTCGAGCAACTCGGCCCGCTCTCGCTCGGCTGCTTGATATTCCCCGTCCACCGGCCCGTCAAACTGCCCCAGCTCGGCTCGCACCCGAACGTGTTCGGCGGCGAGGAACCCGGCCACCGTCGGCAGGTCGTGGGTGGAGATGCTCGCCATCGCCGACGCGGTCCACTTCTCCGGCGGGATGAGCGGGTGGTCCGGCAGGTCGTACTCGCGCTGGAACCACAGCACGGCCGAGCTGAGCATCCCGTGCTCGTGCAACGCCTCGGTGACCTTCGGCTCCACCGTGCCCAGGTCCTCGCCCACGACGACGGCGCCCGCCCGGTGCGCCTCCAGCGTCAGCACGGCGAGCATCGCGTCCGGGTCGTAGTGGACGTACGTGCCGCGCCCGGGCGCCTCGCCCGGCGGGATCCACCACAGCCGCCACAGGCCCGCGACGTGGTCGATGCGGATGCCGTCCGCGTGCCGCAGCACGCTGCGCACCACGGCCCGGAACGGCTCGTAGCCCTGCTCGGCGAGCCGGTCGGGCCGCCACGGCGGCAGGCCCCAGTCCTGGCCGAGGCGGCTGAACGCGTCCGGCGGCGCGCCGACCGTGACGTCCGCGGCGAACGCGTCCCGCACCGCCCACGTGTCCGCGCCGCCGGGGTGCACGCCGACCGGCAGGTCGTGCACGACGCCGACGGGCATGCCCGCGTCGCGCGCGGCCCGGCGCGCGGCGGCAAGTTGCTGCTCGCACAGCTCCTGCAACCACGCGTGGAACGCCACCCGTTCGGGGTCGGCGGTGGCCGTGGCCGGGTCGCGCTGCGCCGGCGGCCACTCGCGCCAGTCGGGGCCGTGCGCCTCGGCCAGCGCGCAGAACCGGGCGAAGTCCAGCAGGTCGCCCTCGGGCGCGCGGTGCTCCTCGTGCCGCCAGAGCAGTTCGAGCGCCTTGGCCTTGGCGGTCCACACGGCGTCGTAGTCGATCAGTTCGGTGTCGTTGGGCGGGCGCAGCGCGTCGATCTCCGCGCGGGTCGCGGCGTCGGCGGCCCGGTAGGCCGGGATGTCGGAGATCCGCAGGTAGAGCGGGTTGGCGAAGCGGCGGCTCGACGGCGAGTACGGCGAGCGCTCCACCGGCAGGGTGGGGCTGATCGCCTGCACCGGGTTGACCAGCAGCACGCCCGCGCCGAGCTCGGCCGCGCTGCGCCGGGCCAGGGTCGCCAGGTCGGCGTAGTCGCCCATGCCCCACGACTGCGCCGAGCGCATCGCGTAGAGCTGGAGCATCCAACCCCACGCCCGGGGGACGGGCGGGAGCTTGCGCGGCGCGACGATCACGGTCCGCGCACCGAGCCGGTGGTAGCCGAGCGGCAGGGCGGCGGGCAGCTCGACCCGGCCGCCGTCCTCCAGCTCGACCGTGCGGGTTCCTTCCGGGCCGCTCTCGTCCAGCACCTCGCCCTCGCGCAGGACGACCGTGCTCGGGGGTGGTTTCGGCGCGGCGAGCGCGCGTCGCACCGCCTCCGGCGTCGAGGCGTCCACGTCCAGCTGCGCGAGCACCGCGACGACCACGTCGGGGTCGACGTCCGCTCGGCGTTGGTTGGCGTCCTCGTAGTGGGTGGCCACGCCGTGGGCCTCGGCCAGTGCCGCGAGCTCGTCGTCCACGTCGGACAGCTTCGCCTTCCCCGTCGGTTCGAATCCAGACCGGTGACAGGTGGTCACCCGAAGGTTGCAGGAGGTTGCCCGTGGTTGATAACCCAGCCGAGTGACGTCCAAACCTCGACGGTCACACTTCGCGTGCCGGACCGGTCGATTCGCGCACCACGAGCCGCACCGACGGCGGCTCGGTCTCGTCCCGCTCGCCGCGCAACCGGGTCAGCAGCACCTCGACGGCGTGCTCGCCGCGCTCGCGCCACGCGCCCTCCACCGCCGTCATGCCGACGGCGCGCGCCAGGTCCGTGCCCTCCAGGCTGACGATCGACACGTCGCCGGGCACGTCGCGCCCGTCACGGCGCAGCCGCAGGAACACGCCGAGCGCCACCTCGCCGCTCGTGCTGATCACCGCGGACGGCAGGCGCTCGCCGTCCAGCAGCGCGTCCACCACCTGCTCGCCGCCCGCCACCGTCGAGGACGACCACAGCGTCCACTCCGGACGGAGTGCCAGGCCCTGCTCGAGGAGCACCTCGTCGTAGGACTCGTCGATGTCGCCGGCGAGGACCAGCGCGACGTCCCGGTGGCCCGCCGCGGTGAGGTGGCCGACGGCCAGCCGCAGCGCCTCGCGCAGGTCGTCGTCCCACACCGCGACCACGGGCACGTCCAGGCCCGCCAGCGCGGCGTCCTCGGCGTCGGTGAGGTTGACCGCCAGCGCCAGCACGCCGTCGACCCGCCGGGCCAGCGGCAGCTCCTCGAAGAACCGCTCGCGCGCCTCGTCGTCGCGCAGCACGTAGAGCAGCACGTCGTACCCGGCCTGCCGCAACGCGCCCTCCGCGCCCGCGAGCAGGTCGCCGCGGCCGACGTCGGCCGTGAGCACCGCGACGGCGTACCGGCGCCCGCCCGCGAGGCTGGAGGCGTCCCGGGCGATCGCGTACCGCATGCGCTTGGCGACCTCGGTGACGTACCGGCGGGTCGCGTCGGACACGCCGGGCTCGCCGCGCAGCGCGCGCGACACCGTCGCCGCGGACACACCGGCGGCCCGCGCCACGTCGGACATGCTCGTCAACTCACACCTCCCGGCCTGGTACGAGATTAGCGAGAACCGTACGGTTGCCTCGTCGCGAGCACCCTGCGAGACGTGATCGACACCCTGCGGAAGGACTGCCATGAAGGCCGGCGACCAGGCACCCGACTTCACCCTGCCCGACCAGGACGGCACGTCGCGCGCGCTGTCCGACCTGCTCGCCGACGGGCCGGTGGTGCTGTTCTTCTACCCCGCCGCGATGACCTCCGGGTGCACCGCGGAGAGCTGCCACTTCCGCGACCTGGCGACCGAATTCGCCCAGGTCGGGGCGCAGCGGGTGGGCATCAGCCCGGACTCCGTGCAGCGGCAGAACCAGTTCGCCGCCCTGCACGACTTCGACTACCCGCTGCTGTCGGACGTCGACGGCGAGGTGGCCGCGGCGTTCGGCGTGAAGCGCCGCTTCGGCCCGCTGCCCGTGAAGCGGCACACGTTCGTCATCGACACCGACCGCACCGTGATCGAAGTCATCAAATCCGAGTTCGCCATGAACGCGCACGCCGACAAGGCGCTGACCGCGCTGCGCGAACGGGCCAACCGCGCGGGCTGACCCCCGCCGTCACGGCCGCAGCCCGGCGAGCACGAAGTCGGCGATCTCGGCGCCGAGCCGCGCCGGCGACTTGGGCCCGTCCGGCCGGTACCAGGTCGGCAGCTGGTTGACCACGCCCAGCGCGATCAGGACCACCGTGTCGGCGGGCACGGCCGAGCCGAACTCGCCGTCCCGCTGGGCCTGCTCGACCACCGACCGGAACGTCTCGTGGTAGCGCCGCCGCTCGGACCGGAAGGCGGCCATCCGGTCCGCGTCGAGCCGGTGCATCTCGCGCACGAACACCGCGGTCTCGTCCACGCTGTCGGCCGTCGTCTCGACCAGGCTGACCACGATCCGCCGCACCGTGGTGGCCGCGTCCAGCCCGGCCGCCACGATCGCGTCGAGGTCCGCCATCTGCCGCCCGATCAGGGAGCGGTAGATCTCGAACAGCAGGTCGTCCTTGGAGCCGAAGTAGTGGTAGAGCGCGCCCTTGGTGACCGAGGCGGCCTCGACGACCTCCTGCACGGTCGTCGCGTCGAACCCCTTGGCGGCGAACAACCGCACGGCCGCGCCCACGATCCGCTCGGGCGTCGCCCCGGTCCGCCGCGCCACGGTCAGGCCCCCGGCGCCAGCGCGCGCACCAGGTCGAACTGGTCCGCGCCGGTGGGCAGCAGGGCGATGACGGGCGTGTCGACGCCGTTGGACGCGTACTCGGCCACGCGCGCGCGGCACTCGTCCACGCTGCCGTGCACGATCAGCGCGTCCACCACCTCGTCCGGGATGAGCGCGGCGGCGCCACGCCGGTCGCCGGACGCCCACGCCTCGTGCATCGGGCGCAGCGCCTCGCCCCGGCCGAGCCAGTCGTGGAACGCCGCGTAGACGGGGACGGTCAGGTAGGTGCTGATCAGCATGCGGCCCAGCGCGCGGGCGGCGTCGGCGTCCTCGGTCGGGCACACGAAGATCCGGGCGGCCAGCTCGCCGCCGCTCATCTCGGCGCGCACCTTGGGCACGTCGTCGGCGGCGAGCCAGTTCGTGATGGCGCCGTCGGCCTCGCGGCCGGCCAGCCGCAGCATCCCGGGGCGCAGCGCGGCCAGCATGATCGGCACCGGCTGCTCGGGCGCGCGCTCCAGCTTGAAGCCGCGCACGGCGAACGTCTCGTACTCCTCGGACACCTTCTCGCCCGCCAGCGCGGCCTTGAGGAACCGCAGCGTGTCCCGGGTGCGCTTGAACGGCTCGCTGAACGGCACGCCGTTCCACCGCTCGACGATCGCGGGCGAGGACGACCCGATGCCCAGCACGAACCGCCCGCCGGACACCTCGGCCAGCGTCGCGGCGGTCATGGCCAGCGTCGCCGGCCCGCGCGTGTAGACGGGCGCGATGGCGGTGCCGAGCCGGACGCGGTCGGACCACTGCGCGGCGAGCGCCAGCGGCGTGAACGCGTCGGTGCCCGCGGTCTCGGCCGACCACACGTCGGTGTAGCCGAGCTCGGCGAGTTCGGCCACCAGCGCGCGGTGGTCGAGCACCGGCACGCCCGTCAGCGGCAGGGTGATTCCCCAACGACCCACGATCGCCTCCCTGAAGGTGTCCGGCCGCCACCGTACCTCAGGTACCGACCAGTCGGTATGCCATGGTCGCACGGCCGGGTGACGCAGCACACGTGCCACCCACCCCCGGGTCGGGTACCCGGACGGTGCGCAGACCGCCCCGAACGCCGTTCTGCCCCGCCGGAGTGAGCCCGGCGGGGCAGAACGTGGTACGCGCCGACAAGCCCGTCGTGCGTGGCCCAGGCGCGGGGTTCGCGCGTGTCTAGCGTCAGCGCGCTTGCCGCAGTGCGCGAGGTCTCAGAGGGAGATGCCGCGCTCGCCCAGCCAGCCGACCGGGTCGATCTTCTGCGAGCCGTTGATCCACACCTCGAAGTGCAGGTGGGGTCCGGTGGACTGGCCGCGGTTGCCCATGGTGGCGATCTGCTGGCCCGCGTGGACCTGCTGACCGGCCGACACGAGGGTCTCGTTGACGTGGCCGTAGACGGTGATGGTGCCGTCGTTGTGCTGCACGCGCACCCACAGGCCGAAGCCGGACGCCGGGCCCGCCTCGACCACGACGCCGTCCATCGCGGACAGGATCGGGGTGCCGATGGAGTTCGCGATGTCCACGCCGTAGTGCGTCGTGCCCCAGCGGGCGCCGAAGCCGGACGTGAACGAGCCCTCGGCGGGCTTGGCGACCGTCGGACGCCGTGCCGCGGCGGCAGCGGCCTCCTCGGCGGCCTTCTGCTCGGCCGCCCGGCCCTGCTCCTCGGCGATCCGGGCGTTCTCGGCGTCGACGCGGGCCTGCTCGGCCGCCGCGGCCTCCTGCTGCCGCTTCTGCTCGGCCTGCCGGGCGACGAAGCCCTCGGACGCGTGGCGGATCGCCTGGTCGACGTGCTGCCGGACGAGGAGCCCTTCGGAGCGCATCAGCTTCGCCGCCTCGAACGCGGGGTCGACGGCGTGCACCGTGCGGACGTCGGCCTGTCGGGGTGCCGAGCTGTGGACGAGCGCCGCCGCCAGGTCCGAGCTGGCGCCGACCGGGAGGAACCGGGTGTCGCCACCGTCGAACCCGCCGCCGGCGGCGCCCACGCCGGTGGCGAGGGCGCCTGCCGCGACCACTGCGGCCGCGACCCGGCCACTAACGGGCTTCCGATCGCACTCGGCGCGATGGGAGCGGTTGCGGGACGGGGTGCGGGGCGCGAGGAACGCGCGTCGACCGTCCGCTTTCGTGTGCCGTGCCAAGGTAGTGCCTTCCTGCATCGGGGAGCACGGCCCGGCCACAGGGACACCTGGCGGGGGATCCAGGCTGGCGGCGCTTTCGGGGAGCGACGCCGTGTCCCTATGGTGACCGAACCGTGACATGCGGCGGGGACCGTAACCCGATGTAACAAGAAAGGGCAAGCCTCAGCACTACGACTAGTGCTTTTTGGTGACACACCCCACTGATCGTCACACTACGTGTTCGAGTAACCGTAAGTTCCGTATCAGGCCGTTATAAAAGCCCAGGTCAGAGGCAACTTTGGGCGTGACGTAACCCGTGACGAAGGTCGACTACCGGTAGCGCGGGTTCACCGGCGGCAGGTCGGCCGGGGGCTTGCCCTCGTGGATCACCCGCATGGCGTTGAACCACGTCGGCGCAGCCACCTGACCACCGTAAACACCGCCGGCGTCGTTCGTGCCGCACAGCCTCGGCGGGGTGCCGTTGCAGATCACCTGCGGCGCCACCCCATCGGTGAACGTCATGACCGCCCCGGCGAACTGCGGAGTGGCGCCCATGAACGCCACGGACCAGTGGTTCTCGGTGGTGCCGGTCTTGCCGATCATCGGCCGGTTCCAGCCGGACGCCGCGCCCGCCGCCGTGCCGCCGGGCTTGGTGTCCGCGCTCATGCCGACGGCCAGCGCGTTCGCCACCTCGGGCGCGACGGCCTGGTCGCACGGCGCTTCCTTCAGCTGCACGGGCCGGCCGTTGCGGTCGACGACCTTCTCCACCGGCGTCGGCGGGCACCACTTGCCGCCGCTCACGATCGTCGCCGCGACGTTCGACAGCTCCAGCACGCTGGTCGGGCCCGCGCCGAGGGTGAACGAGCCGCTGTTGTCCCGCTTGTAGACGTCGCCCTGGGACGGGCCGTTGGAGCCGTCGGCCTTGAGCGGGTCGCCGCGCCAGTCGACGCCCTGCATCGACTCGCGCAACCCGAGCCGGTAGGCCATGTCGACCACGTTGTTCAGCCCGGCCTTCTCCTCCAGGATGATGAACGCGGTGTTGGGCGACTGGGCCAGCGCCTCGGTCAAGGTCATCTTTTCCTTGTAGTCGCCCGCGTTCTTGACCGTGTAGGGCTTGCTGCCGTCCTTGTAGACCTTCGAGGTGTAGGTCTTCGGCACGTCGATCTGCTTGTCGATGCCCGTGACGCCGCGCTCCAGCGCCGACGCGGCGGTGAACACCTTGTAGATCGAGCCCGCGCCGAACTTGGTCACCTCGGCGGGGATGGAGTAGGCGCTCTGCCCGGCGTCGGCGTTGTTGCCGAAGTCGCGGTTGGCGGCCAGCGCGCGCACCCGGTGCTTGTCCGCGCCCGGCTCCACCACGGCCATCGCGTTGGCGATGCCCGGCTGGGTCTTGGGCACCTGCGCCATGGCCGCGTCCTTGGCCGCGCGGGTCGCGACCGGGTCCATCGTGGTGGTGATCGTGTACCCGCCGCGCAGCAGCTCCTCGGTCGGGAGGCCCGCCTTCTCCAGGTAGTCGACCAGGTAGCGGCAGAAGAAGCCGTAGACCGGGCCGTCGCCCGCGCCGACGCAGCCGTTGGGCAGCAGCTTCAGGTCGGGGACGACGCCGATGTCGGTGGCCTTGTACTCGGCGGCCTTCTCGTCGGCGACCTTCGCGTCGGGGCCGAACGCGCCGTTGTCGCGCATCCGGTCGATCACGGTGTTGCGGCGCTTGATCGCGGCGTCCACGTCGGAGCCCGGGTTGAGCCTGCTCGGCTCGTTGACCAGGCCGGCGAGCATCGCGGCCTGCGGCACGGTCAGCTTGTCCGGGGTGGTGTCGAAGTAGGTGCGGGCGGCCGCGCCGACGCCGAACGCGCCGTTGCCGAACGGGACGACGTTGAGGTAGGCGGTGAGGATCTCGTCCTTGCTCATCTTCTGCTCGAGCTGGGTGGCGATCCGGGCCTCGCTGATCTTGCGGCCCAACGTCACCTCGGTCGCCTTCTCGTAAGCCTCCTCCGAGCCCTTGCCGACCACGAAGGCGAGGTAGTTCTTCACGTACTGCTGGGTCAGGGTCGAGGCGCCCTGGGTGGTCTCGCCGTCGACGCCCGCCTTGGCGGCGGCACGGGCGATGCCCTGCCAGTCCACGCCCTTGTGCTCGAAGAACCGCTTGTCCTCGATCGCGATGATCGCGGCCTTCATCGTGTCCGCGATGCCCTCGGACGGCACGGGCACCCGGTACTGGTCGTAGAGGTAGGCGATCGGCTGGCCGTGCATGTCCAGCACGGTCGTCACGAGGGGCAGCTCGGCCTTGGTCAACTCACCGGAGGTCTGGTCCACCGTGTCCGCGGCCCGGTTGGACGCCAGGCCGAGACCCCCGACCACCGGGAACAGCACCGCCGCGACGAGCACGCCCGCCATCAGGCACAACCCCACCAACTTGACCAGACCTGTCGCGCGCGCGGCGAACACCGACCAGCAACCCCTTCCACAACCCCGCGGGAACCCCCACTGACTAAGTCGCACGAAGAGCACCGCGGGTTGCTCCGCGAGGAGCACAAGTTTCGGGCGCGATCTTCGACGACGGTTGTCGAAGTTACTCCTGCCCACCGGAGCCCGTGGTCAAACCCCACTGGGCCGGACGGCGGAGCCCGCCAGGCACCGCGAGGTGATCAGCCTCACGCCCACCCGGCGGCACGCCCACCCCCGTCGGCGCTGGGTCCGATCGGTGCGGCGACAGGTCCATGATCGAACAGGTGTTCGCCGCCGACAAGATCACGATCGGGTGGTTCCGGCGGGCTTTCCGGCGTGTCGGCGGCGGTGCTCGGTCGGCGGTCCTCAGTCGGCAGCAGCAAGGCAGCGGCGGGCGGTCCGGCGGTGGCGGGCGGCGCGGGTGGTGGTGGTCAGTCGGAGGCGCGTAGGCGGATGGTTGCGCTGGCCCGGCGGACCTCGACCCCCGTGTGGTTCGGCAGCACGTCCTCCAGGAAGCCGTAGCCCTTGAGCTCCTCGTCCGGCCGCCGCGACACCGTCCGCCACCACGTGGCGATGTCCACCCACCCCGGCGCCGACAGCGACCCGCCGAAGTGCTGCACCGACAGCGCGGCGCACAGGTTCGCGAACCGCACCCGGTCTGCCAGCGGCCAGCCCGACAAGGTCCCGAGCACGAACCCGGCGCCGAACACGTCCCCCGCGCCGGTCGAGTCCAGCGGCGCGACGTTCAGCCCCGGCACGTCCACCACCTCCCCGGTGGCCGAGTCGACCGCCACCGCTCCCCCACCACCCCGCGTCACCACCACCACGGGCACGTGCTCGGCCAACGCCATCGCAGCGCGCTCAGGCGTGTCGCTGCGCGTGTACCGCTGGGCCTCGGCGTCGTTGGGCAGGAACACGTCGTAGTGCTCCAGCCGCCGCAGCAGCTCGGGCGCCCACAGCTCGGTCCGGTCCCACCCGATGTCGGCGAACAGCAGCGCACCCTGCTCCTTCGACTGGGTCACCCACCGCTCGTCCTCGGCGCCCACGTGCACGAAGCACGCCCGCGTCCGCGGCGGCGGGTTCAGGATCTCGTCGGCCGACACCGGCGGCCGGTGGCCGTGCGTCACCATCGACCGGTCGCGGTCCATCGCCATGGAGACGGTCACCGGCGAGTGCCAGCCGTAGTACCGGCGGCAGTAGGTGAGGTCGACGCCCTCCTGCTCGGCCAGCACCTCCCAGCAGAAGTCGCCGTAGGCGTCCTCGCCGAACGCGGCGGACAGCGCGGTCCGCAGTTGCAGCCTGCTCAGCGCCACGGCGAGGTTGGCGATGCCGCCCGGGCACGACCCGAGCCCCTCGGCCCAGACCTCCGTGCCCGGCGCGGGCGGCCGGGGCAGGCCGGTGAAGATGATGTCGAGGAACACCGTCCCGGACAGCAGCACGTCGAACACCGGTTCCGACGCGGGGGGTGAAGCCGACGGAGTCACGAGCGGAGGCGTGGCGGCCATGACCCAACGATGCCAGGCCGGGTCAGCCGTCGACAGCCGCGAACATCTCGCGCATTCGGGCCAGCGCACGGTGCTGCGCGACGCGCACCGCGCCCGCGGTCGAGCCGACGGCCGCCGCCGTCTCCTCCGCCGACAGCCCCACCGCGACCCTGAGCACCAGGATCTCCCGCTGCCGCTCCGGCAGCTTCTGCAGCAGCTGCGCGACGTGGCCGATCAGCTCACCCGTCATGGCCCGCTGCTCCGGCCCGGCCTCCAGGGTCGGCGTGTCCGGCAGCTCGGGCACGACTTCGGCCCGGCTGCGCACCGCGCGTCTTCGCGCGTCGGCCACCTTGTGCGCGGCGATCCCGTACACGAAGGCCAGGAACGAGCCCGGCTCGTAGCGGTACGTGCCCAGCGCCGACACCACGGCCAGGCAGACCTCCTGGGCGATGTCCTCCGCCGAGACGAGCGTGCGCTCCCTCGACCCGACCCTGGCCCGGCAGTAGCGCAGCACCAGCGGCTGGATGCGCGCCAGGAGCTGGCCGATCGCGCGCGGCTCCCCGAGCAGCGCCTCGTCGACCAGCTCGGACAGCTCGGCCTCCGCCAGCCACTGGGCGGTCACCTGTCGCGGGCCCTCGCCGACGACCAGCCTGACCTCGGGCCGACCGGGCACGTCAGCGGCGTAGCGGACCGCGCCGACCCCCACCTCGACGTCGGCCCGCACGGACGCTTGCTGCACCATCCGGCGACCTCCTCACCCTCTGTCGGACCTCCGGCCATCCCGGCTCACTGATGAGGAGCACGCAGCGGGGCTCCTGATACCGCACAGGCCAAAGCCGACCACGATCCGACGCAGCGTGGTCAGGACAGCACCCGACCGTGACGGCGGACGAGCCGTTCGGCCCAGTGACGGTGATCGGCTACTTCACCGCGGCGAACTGGCGGACACCCAGGTAGCCCACCCGGAAGCCCGCTTCGGAGTAGGCCAGGTAGAACTCCCACATCCGCCGGAACGTCTCGTCGAAGCCGAGCGAGGCCACCTCGTCCCACCGGGACAGGAACCGCTCCCGCCACCGGCGCAGGGTCTCGGCGTAGTCGCGGCCGAACTCGCGGCTGTCGACCACCCGCATCGAGGTGTGCTCGCGCACGGCGTCCTCGATCGCCCGGACGGACGGGATCAGGCCGCCGGGGAAGATGTACTTGTGCATCCAGGTGTAGCTGGACGCGCTCGCGAGCATCCGGTCGTGCGGCATGGTGATGGACTGCAGCCCGAACCGGCCGCCGGGGGCCAGCGCCCGGTCGACCGCGGCGAAGTAGGCGGGCCAGTGCTCCGCGCCCACGGCCTCGATCATCTCGACCGACACCACCGCGTCGTACCGGCCGCGTTCCTCCCGGTAGTCGCGCAGGTGGACGGTGACGCGGTCGCCGACACCGGCCTCCTCCGCCCGCCGCACGGCCAGCGCGCGCTGCTCGGCGGAGAGGGTCAGGGAGGTCACGGTCGCGCCGCGCCGCGCGGCCCGGATGGCCAGCGCGCCCCAGCCGGTGCCGATCTCCAGCACCCGGCTGCCCGCGCGCACGCCCGCGTAGTCCAGCACGCCGTCGATCTTGCGCAGCTGCGCGTCGGCCAGCGTGCCGCCGGAGCCGTCGAACCAGGCCGACGAGTAGGTCATCGTGTCGTCGAGGAACACCCGGAACAGGTCGTTGGACAGGTCGTAGTGCCGGTGGACGTTCCGCCGCGCGTTGACGACGTCGTTGCCGTCGGAGGCGGGGTGGCGGCGTTCGACCCAGCGGCGCAGCGGCTGCAGCCCCGGCGGGATCAGGGTGGTCAGCTTCGCCGCGAACGCGGTCAGCAGGTCGGCGAGCGCGGTGGACGTCCAGTCGCCGACCATGTACCCCTCGCCGAACCCGATCTTGACGTCCACGCCGAGCCGGCGGAAGAACGCCTCGGGCCGGTGCACGCGCAGGTCGGGCGCGCCCGGACCGCCCGCGCCGAGCACCTGCCCGCCGGGCAGCAGCACGCGCACCGGCAACGCGCGCACGGCGCGGCGGAACAGGACCTCGGCGATCCGCGCCCGCACGACGGACCGGGGCGGGCTCCACAGGCCGGGCCAGACGCCCTCGCCCGGGCGGGGCAGGTCGAGGGGACGCCGGCTGGTTCTGGGCATCATGTCGGCCACTCCTGGGGCTGCCGGCGCGCGGTGCCCACAACGCCGTGGATCGCCGGCGGCCGTCGGACGGGTGGTGGCGCCGGCCCACGCGTGGCCGGCGCCCTTTCATGGTGGCACCGCCGGTGGTGCGGGCAAGTCGGTGCCGGAGCGGCGGCCCGGCGCGACTTCGGCCCGCCACCGCGCGCGAGAATGCGCACCGGAACACGTGGACCGGTCGAGGGATGGGACTGAAGATCACCGTGATCGAACAGCTGAGCGTGCGGACCGACGAGGGCGACTTCGACGCGATCGCGGCAGGCCCCGAGGACGGCCGGCCGGTGTTGCTGCTGCACGGCTTCCCGGAGGCCGCCGTCGAGTGGGAGCACCAGGTGGCGGTGCTCGGCCGCGGGGGTTTCCGCGCGGTGGCGTTCGACCAGCGCGGCTACTCCCCCGGCGTGCGGCCGGAGCGGGCGGCCGAGTACGGCGTCGACGCGCTGGTCGGCGACGTGCTGGCGGTGGCGGACTCGTTCGGCTGGTCGACCTTCGACCTGGTCGGCCACGACTGGGGCGGCGCGGTGGCGTGGTGGACCGCGGCCGAGCACCCCGAACGGGTGCGGAAGCTCGCCGTGGTGTCCACGCCGCACCCCGGCGCGTTCGCCGAGGCCCTGCGCACCGACGAGGACCAGCACCTGCGGTCCGGGTACATGACCGACTGGCGCAACGGCGGCACCGAGCAGCGGATGCTGGCCGACGACGGCGCGGCGCTGCGGCAGATGTTCGAGTGGCGGGTGCCGCCGAGCCGGGTGGACGAGTACGTGCGGCGGCTGTCCGAGCCGGGCGCGCTGACGGCCGCGCTGAACTGGTACCGCGCCGGGCGTCCGGGCGGCAAGGCCGGGAAGGTGTCCGTGCCCACGATGTACGTGTGGAGCACCGAGGACGTGGCGTTCGGGTCGACGGCGGCGTTGAGCACCGGCGACTGGGTCACCGGCCCGTACCGGTTCGAGATGCTGGAGGACGTGTCGCACTGGGTGCCGGAAGAGGCGCCGGAGGCGTTGACGGCACTCCTTTTGGAGCATCTCGCGTCCTGATTGAACCGCTGCCGCGCTGCCGCACGTGTTCTCGCGTATGACGGAGTTGACCTACTCGGAGCGCAGGGTCGCGACCCTCGCCGCGTGTGGCCACAGCAACCGGGCGATCGCGATGCGGTTGCACATCACCGTGAGCACGGTGGAACAGCACCTGACCAGGGTCTACCGCAAGCTGGCGGTGGCCAGCCGGGCGGAGTTGAGGGGGCACGAGGCCCTAGTGTGACCGCATGCCGGTCGCGGGGTTGCTGCTCGCCGCGGGCGCCGGGCGGCGGTTCGGCGGGCCCAAGGCGCTGGTGTCGCACGGCGGCGTGCTGTGGGTCGACCGGGCGGCGGCGGTGCTGCGGGACGCCGGGTGCGCGCCGGTCGTCGTGGTGCTCGGCGCCTCGGCGTCGTCCGTGCGCGCGCGGGCCGCGCTGGACGGCTGCGTCGTGGTCGACAACCCCGACTGGGCCACTGGCATGGGTTCGTCGCTGCGCGCCGGGCTGGCCGCGCTGACCGGTGGCGAGGTCGGTGCGGTCGTCGACGCAGTGGTCGACGCGGTGGTCGTGCTGCCGGTGGACACGCCGGGCGTCACGGTGGCGGCGGTCGAGCGCTTGGGGGCGTTGGCGTCGCCGACGGCGCTGGCGCGTGCCTCGTACGGCGGCGCGCCCGGCCACCCCGTGCTGCTCGGCTCGGCGCACTGGGCGGCGGTGGCCGCGTCGGCGGTCGGTGACGCGGGCGCGCGGGACTACCTGCGGGCGCACGGTGCGCTGGACGTGCCGTGCGGCGACGTGGCCGACGGCGACGACGTGGACCACCCGCGCGACCTGCCCCGGTGAAGCGCGCCGCGCCCGGGTCGGCTTCTCCGTGCCGGGCCGCTCGCGGTGGCGGTCGGGCGCGGCGGCAGTTCCTTCAGGCCGACGTCGGGCGTTGCTCCTCGGCGTCCGGCTGCACGACGGGCAGCGGGCCGGAGATGATGCGCGGCATCGGCACGTCGAGCGGCGGCTCGGTGTCCGCGGTCCAGCGGTCCGGCCCGTCCACGTGGGTCGCGAGCAGGGCACGTGCCTCCGCGGTCGCCTCCTGCACGATCTCGCGGGCGCGCTGCTCGGCCTCGGCCAGCCGCCGTTGCGTCTCCTGCTCGGTCTCGTCGAGCAGCACGGCCTGCTGCCGCGCCACCTCCTCGGCCCGCTTGAGCATCTGCTCGCTGCGCTCCCGCGCGTCGGTCTCGAAGGCGTCCGCCTTCTGCCTGGCCACGTGCATCAGGTAGCGGATGCAGCCGGACACCGCGTTGTCCTTCGCGTAACCCGCGTGCAGCACCCGGTACTCGCCGAGCTCGCTGCGCGCGTCCTCCAGCTCCCGCATCAGGTCGTCGGCGGTGGCCACGGCGCCGTCCCGGTCCGTCCGCAGCACCTCCAGCTCCTCCCGCAGGCGGGCCAGCTCCCACCTGGTGCGGATCAGCTCCTCGTCCACTTGTCGCCGGTCGTAGCCGCGCCACCGCACGGGGAAGGGCGTGCCCTGGGACTTGTCGATGTGCATGGCTGCCGCCGTTCCGGACGACTCAGCCCCGGGCCAGCGCCACGAGGTCGTCCATGGTGCCGTTGAACAGGTTCTGGTCGATCGGGGTCGACGTGTGCTGCCAGATCGCGTGCGCCGACCAGCGGTGCGGCAGCGGGCCCACGCTGTCGGCGTAGCGGGCCACCCACACCGGGTTCGTCGCGGTGAAGTCACCGAGGCGGCCCGTGCACAGGTCCCACCACGTGGTGGACGTGTAGATCACCGGCCAGCGGCCGGTGCGGAAGTGGTAGGTGTCGCTGAACTGGCGGATCCAGGCCACCATCGCCTCGGGCGCGAGGCCGTAGCACTTGTCGTCGCCGTACGGGTTGTACTCGACGTCGAGGGCGCCGGGCAGCGTGCTGCCGTCGGCGGCCCAGCCGCCGCCGTGGTCGACGAAGTAGTTCGCCTGCGCCGCGCCGTCGGACTTGTCGGGCAGCGCGAAGTGGTACGCGCCGCGGACCATGCCCACCTGGTGCGAGCCGCCGTACTGCTGGCCGTAGTTCGGGTTGACGTAACCGGTGCCTTCGGTGGCCTTGACGTAGGCGAACCGCATCCCCTGGTTCCACCAGTGCGGCCAGTCGACGTCGCCCTGGTGGCTGCTCACGTCCATGCCCGGGACGGTCGGGCCGGTGAGCACGAGTTCGTCCGCGTCGACCGGGTTCGCGCCCTCGTGCTTGGCGATCTGCGAGCCCGCGGCGTGGTCGGCGGCGTCCTCCGCGCCCGGCTCCGCCCCGGTCGCCGGCACGTGCAGGGCGGCGAGGCAGGCGAGCACCACCGCCGACGCGGTCGCGAGGGACGGCCACTTGTGGGATCGCGCCGGCATTGGACTTCCTCCCCGTCACCCCGCCTCGGCGGAGCCGTGCTCGACTCGGCGACTCGCGGCGGCTCGGCGCCGGCTCGCGGCCGTGGCTTTCTGCTCGAACGGCTACCACCGCTGGTGCCCGGACAACCTGAAGAAGTCGTTTACACCTGAACGAATGACAGAAGCCGTCTTTCGCGGCACGCCACGTGATCGAATGGTGTGCGTGGGTGACGATCAATTCGTCGACCGCCGGGGAAAGCCGGCATGAAGTTCCACTTCCGGGGGCACTCACCCGGTGAGCGCGACGCACAGAAGGTGAGAACCATGACCTCGACCTCAGTGGATTGGGAGCCGTTCATCGAGTCACTGCACGAGGCGGCCGGCCTGTGGGACCGCGGCCTCGCGTGCCGGGCCAGTCGACAGCAGGTCGACGAGGACGTCGACGCCGACCCGCCGCGGGTCGTGCCGATCACCGAGGCCGAGGCGGAACGGCTGATGAGGGCCGTGGCGTTCCTCGCGCGGCGGCTCAGCGTGGCCGCCGAGTGCGTCGTCTACGTGACCGCCGAGTCGAGGCTGGAACCCACCGAGGGCGATCCGGGGGCGCAGGCCGACGCGCTGTCGCTGACCGCGCTGCACGCCGCCGCGATGCGGCACGCGGCCGACCTCGCCAGCGCCGCCTTCAACCGCTCCGACGCCCACTACGACGCGGCGTAGCACCACCGTGCGTAGAATCGTCCACGAACGGGTGAACAATGCGGTGTTAAACGTCGGACCGCGATTGTCCAGACGTTGCGGTGAACCCGACTCCGCGGTGTTTCCGCCGCCCGTCCGAGCGTAACTCCCCAGTCATGCGCACCGCCTCCCTCGCGAAACTCATGGGCCTCTGCCTCGTGGCCGGGTTGCTGCTCGCCGGGATGGCGATCCCGGTCGTCGGAGCCGCCGGCCTGGTGTCGAACCGGATGAGCGACCACGTCGCGGCCACCACGGTCAACATGCTGGACTCGCCGCCGCCGCTGATGACGACGATCACGGACAAGGACGGCGTCCCGTTCGCCTACCTCTACGACCAGTACCGCGTGCTCACGCCGCCGGACAAGGTCGCGCAGGTCATGAAGGACGCGCTGGTGTCCGCCGAGGACCGCCGGTTCTACGAGCACCACGGCGTCGACTGGCTGGCCACGCTGCGCGCCGCGATGCGCAACCAGTCCGAGGGCAGCACCACGCAGGGCGCGTCCACGATCACGCAGCAGTACGTCAAGAACCACCTCGTGCACGTGCTGGAGCGGGAGGACGTCAGCGGGCAGAAGAAGGCGCAGGAGCAGACGATCGCCCGCAAGCTGCGCGAGGCGCGCATCGCCGTGCACGTCGAGTCCCAGCTGAGCAAGGACGAGATCCTGTCGCGGTACCTGGACGTGGTGCCGTTCGGCGGCACGATCTACGGCATCGCGGCGGCGTCCCAGGCGTACTTCAACACCACGCCGGACGTGTTGACCGTGCCGCAGGCGGCGATGCTCGCCGGGATGGTGAACAGCCCGACGTTCCTCGACCCGGAGGCCCGGCCGGACAAGGCGGTCGAGCGGCGGAACATGGTCATCGACCTGATGGTGGAGAACGCCAAGCTGTCGCACGAGCAGGCCGAGGTGCACAAGCGCGCGCCGCTGGGTTTGGCCACGCCGGTCCGTCCACTGTCGACGGGGTGCGTCGGGTCCGGGGTGGAGTTCGGGTTCTACTGCTCGTTCGTGGTCAACCACCTGACCCGCAACGGTTACTCGTTGAACGAGTTGAAGATCGGCGGCTACACGATCCAGACCACCCTGGACCGCGACCTCACGCGGCAGGCCAAGCAGGCGGCCGAGGCGCAGGTGCCGAAGACGACGGAGGGCATCGCGAACACGGCGGCGGTCGTGCGGCCGGGCAAGGAGCGGCACGAGGTGGTGGCGCTGGCGGCCAACCGCGACTACGGGCTGCACAAGGACCAGTTCCAGACGCAGTTCGACCTGCCGAGCGCGGTGGAGAACAAGTTCGGTGCCGGGTCGGTGTACAAGGTGTTCACGGCCGCGGCGGCGTTGGAGAAGGGCGGGCTCGGGATCGAGAGCATCGTCGAGTCGCCCGGTTCGCACACCTCACGCGTGTTCCGCGGTGGCGCGCCGGGGTGTCCGGGCACCGGTGAGCCGTTCACGTACTGGTACTGCCTGCGCAACCACGACGGCAGCTACCCGCCCCGGATGCCGTTGAAGGAGGCGTTGGCGACCTCCCCCAACACGGCGTTCGTGATCCTGGAAGAGCGGGTCGGGTTGGACTCGGTGGTCGACATGGCGTACCGGCTGGGGATGCGGGACACGTTGGCGACGAACATCGCGGGCGTGCCGCCGGACCCGAAGTCGAAGCAGAAGGAGTTGCGGGTGACGCAGGCGGACTTCTACAAGGGGTCCGGGAACGCGTCGTTCACCCTCGGGCCGGCGCCGACCAGCACGCTGGAACTGGCGAACGTGGCGGCGACCCTGATGTCGGGCGGCGTGTGGTGCCCGCCGACGCCGATCATGAAGATCACCGACCGGCACGGGAAGGACACGGGGTACGCCGACCAGCCGTGCGAGCAGGCCGTGGAGGAGCCGTTGGCGAACGCGCTGGCGGTCGGGCTGAGCGAGGACGACCAGGGTCGCGGCACGGCCGCGGCGGCGGCGAAGGATTTCGGGTGGACCCGGCCGGCGCTCGGGAAGACCGGGACGACGGAGGAGTACAAGTCAGCCGCGTTCCTGGGTGCGACAGCCGACTACGCCGGGGCCGTGCAGGTGTTCAACGACAGCACGTCGCCACGGGGCATCTGCGTGAAGGCGGGCCCACCCCGCCTGTGCGGCGAGGGTGACATCTACGGCGGCACCCTGCCCGCGAAGACGTGGTTCGACTTCATGACCAAGGCCCACGCCAACCTGCCGGAGAAACCACTGCCCCCGGTAGAACCCCGCTACCGCCGCCCCTGACGGGCCGCCGACCACCACACCCGCCCCGGTCCCCACCCCCGGCACCCGCCACGCCCGACCCGTCACCCCGCCACGCCCGCCCCGGTCCACACCGGCACCCCTCATGCCCGTCCCGGTCCCCGCCCGTCACACCATCGAGTGATCATCGCCCGAAAATGTACGGAAACACTGTTACCGCCCCTCGGTTGATTATGCCGAGCGCCGAACCACCCCGCCGTCCCTCACCACCCCGACCCCACCCGACACACCGCCACGGCCCTACCACCACGCCGCCGCCCCACCGCCCACCGCCACGCCTCGCACCCGCCTCCCAGCCATCCCGGATCGACGCGACCCGGCCCGCACGTGCCTCCTGACGACGCCCGGCCCGCCCGGGTCGCCCCGGCGACCCGGGCCCGAGCGGATTGCCCCTTGCAGCGCACCCCGAGCGACTACCCGCCCGCAGCACGCGCACCCGGCCCACCCCGCACCCGGCCCACCCCGGTGCCGCCCGGCCCGTCGCGACCCGCGCGCGACGCGGCCCCACGCGCACCCCGGCGTCAGACAAGCCTCACCTCCACCCCTGCCTCACGAATCCGGCTCACCTCCTCCTCCGGCGCGTCCGAGTCGGTGACCAGCACGTCGATCTCCTCCACCGGGCACACCCGCCCGAACGCCGTGCGCCCGAACTTCGAGCTGTCGATCGCCGCGATCACCCGCGCCGACGCCTCGACCGCCGCCCGCTTCACCGCACCCTCGCCCAGGTCGTGCGCCGACACCCCGTTGCGCGCACTCAGCCCACAGCTGCCGAGCACCATCGTGTCGAACCGCATCACGCGGAACGCGTGCTCCGTCAACGGCCCCACGAACGCGAGCTCACCGGGCCGGATGTCGCCGCCCGGCAACACCATCCGCACCTGCTCCGCGCCCCGCAGCTCGTCCGCCGAGTGCAACGACAGCGGCAGGACGGTCAGCCGCCGGTCGACCAGCCACCGCGCCACCTCCACCGCGGTGCTGCCGCCGTCGAGCACCACGGTCTCGCCGTCGTCCAGCAGACCGGCGACCGCGCCACCGATCCGCCGCTTCGCCTCCAACCGCTGCCGCGCCCGCGCCGCGTAAGGCGTCTCCTCCCCCGTCAACATGCTCACCGCCGCACCGCGCACGCGCCGGAGCAGCCCTTCCCGCTCCAGCACGTCGAGATCGCGCCGCACCGTCATCTCCGAAGTGCCCACCAGGTCCGCCAGGACACCGACGGACACCCGCTCGCCGCCCCGCAAGCGGTGGAGGATTTTTTCGTGACGCCAGGACACATCCATGGCGTTCATTTGAACACCGACGATGTTCAAGGGTCAACACCCTGGCGAGTGATGGGACGATCCGGTAGGACTTGGCACCGGCACCGTTTGGTATAGACCACTGGAGGACCGCATGACGACCGAGCCCGTGACCGACACCGACTACGGCGACGTCGTGCGCACCCACCTCACCAGGGTGGAGCAGCAGAACGCGGCGGCCCTGGACGACGTGGCCGAACTGGTGCTGGCGAGCGTCCGCGCGGACGGCATGGTGCTCACGGCGGGCGCGGGCCACTCCCTCGCCGCCGTCGCCGAGACGTTCTACCGCGCCGGCGGCCTCGCCTGCGTCCGCCCGATCTACCACCCCGAACTGCTGCCCATGCACGGCGCGGTGAGCAGCACGTCCGCCGAACGCCGCTCCGGCCTCGCCGCCGAGGTGCTGCGCGAAGCGGGCCTGGCCGCGCACGACGTGCTGTTCGTCTTCTCCACCTCCGGCGTGAACCCGTACCCGGTGGAGCTGGCCGTGCTCGCGGCGGACGCGGGCTGCCCCGTGGTCGCGGTGACGTCGGTCGCGGCGAGCGCGCTCGCACCCCGCCGTGCGGGCACCACGCTCGCCGAGAACGCCACCGTGGTGCTGGACAACATGGTGCCGCCGGGCGACGCGACCTACCCGCTCGCGAACCCCGTCACCGCCGCCGTGTCCACGATCGCGACCGCGTTCCTGTGGAACCTGCTGATGGTGCGCCTGTTCGACAAGGCCGCCGAGGCGGGCGTGCCGCTGCCGCTGTGGCGCAGCGCGAACGTCGAGGGCGGCGACGCGGCCAACGCCGACCTGCTGCGCAAGTACCAGACTCGGGTGCCGCAGCTGGGCTGAGTCGGCTTTCACGAATTCTCCACACGTCCGGGTTAATCTCCGGACGCCAAGGGGGGAATTTCGTGAACAAGAGGATGAAACGCTGGGTGTTGGCAGGTGGGGGCGCCGCGGCGGTCACGGTGATCGTCGCGGGCGTGCTCGTGCTGTGGTCGGGCGACGAGCCCTCAGCCAAGAAGCCCGAACGGGTGGCTCCGGGCGTCGTCGCCCAGCAGTTCTTCACCGCCATGACGTCCGGTCAGGCGGGACAGGCGGCGGCGGTCACCGACGCGGCGGACGCGGCCGGCGCGGTGATCGCCCGCACCCGGCAGGGCATGCCGGGCGCGTCGTTCCAGGCGCAGCTCGGCCGGCTGCCGCAGGTCGCCGACGGCGTCACGACGGCCGAGGTGGACGCGAACGTCACATGGACGTTGCCGGGCGGCGTGCCGCTCGAGTACGCGACCAAGGTCGAGCTGCGGCTGGTGGACGACCGGTGGCTCGTGCACTGGTCGCCGTCCGTGCTGCACCCGCAGCTCGCGGAGGGCCAGAGCCTGGCCTACACCACGACGCCCGCGGACGGCCAGTTGTTCGACCGCACGGGTCGGCCGGTGCCGGCGGACTTCGCGCCCGTGGTGATGAACTCCGTGCGGCAGGCCGTCGGCACGTTGAAGGGCACGCCGGGGTGGCAGGTCGCCGTCGTGGACGCGGCGGGGACGGCGGTGGCCGTGCTCCAGGAGCAGAAGGCGCAGGCCGCGCGGTCGATGACGGTCACGCTGGACCCCAAGACGCAGGCCGCCGCGCAGGCCGCGGTCGACCAGGTCGGCGGTCAGCAGGCCATGCTGGTGGCGGTCCAGCCGTCGACCGGCGAGATCCTGGCGGTGGCGCAGAACGCGGCGGTCGGGAACGACCCGCTCGCGCTCTACGGCCACTACGAGCCGGGGTCGACGTTCAAGGTCGTCACGGCGACCGCGGCGTTGACCGGTGGCCTGGCCACGGCGGACACCCCGGTGGCGTGCCCGGGCAAGGCGACCATCGGCACCCGGCAGATCACCAACGACGACTCGTTCGAGCTGGGCACGGTGCCGCTGCACCGGGCGTTCGCGGCGTCGTGCAACACCAGCTTCAGCCGGCTCGCGGCGGACCTGCCCGCGACCGCGCTGCCCCAGGCCGCCGCCTACTTCGGGCTCGCGTCGGACTTCACGGTCGCGGGCATCACCACGAACACCGGCAAGATCCCGCCCGCCGAGTCCGTGCCGGCCAGGGTGGAGGCGGGCATCGGCCAAGGCGAGACGCAGGTGACGCCGTTCGGCATGGCGCTGGTCGCGGCCACGGTGGCCAACGGCCGCACGCCCGTGCCGCAGCTGATCCGGGAGATCCCGACCGAGGGCCAGGCGCCGGCGGCGTTGCCGGGTGGGGTGACGGGCGCGTTGCGCTCGATGATGGCCGAGGTCGTCACCGGCGGCACGGCGCGCGAACTGGCCGGGTACGGCGCGGTGCGCGGCAAGACCGGGACCGCCCAGTTCGGTGACGGCACGCGGTCGCACGGCTGGTTCATGGGCTACCGGGGTGACGTCGCGTTCGCCGTGCTGGTGGTGAACGGCGGCTCGTCCAAGGTCGCGGTGGCCGCCACCGGCACGTTCCTCGGCGCGCTCTAGCGGCACCTTCCGCGTGGCGCGCCCGGACGGCACGCGGTCAGACGGCCGACTCCAGGTCCGCGGCGGGCGCTTCGTCGAACTGCGTGCGGTACAGCTCGGCGTAGCGCCCCTCGGCCGCCAGGAGTTCGGCGTGCGTGCCGCGTTCCACCACGCGCCCGGCCTCCACGACCAGGATCTGGTCGGCCGCGCGGATCGTGGACAGCCGGTGCGCGATCACCACCGCCGTCCGACCGCGCAACGCCTCGGTCAGCGCGACCTGCACCGCGGCCTCCGACTCGGAGTCCAGGTGCGCGGTCGCCTCGTCCAGGATGACCACGCGCGGCCGGGCCAGGAGCAGCCGGGCGATGGTGAGCCGCTGCCGTTCGCCGCCGGAGAGCCGGTAGCCGCGTTCGCCGACCACGGTGTCGAGGCCGTCGGGCAGCGATTCGACGAGGTGGTCCAGGCGCGCGCGGCGCAACGCGTCCCACAGCTCGTCCTCGGTCGCCTCCGGTCGCGGGTAGGTCAGGTTCGCGCGGATCGTGTCGTGGAACAGGTGACCGTCCTGGGTGACGACGCCGACGGTCTGCCGGATCGAGTCGAACGCCAGCTCGCGCACGTCCACACCGGACAGCCGGACCGCGCCGGAGTCGGTGTCGTAGAGCCGCGGGACGAGTGAGGCGATGGTCGACTTGCCCGCGCCGGACGAGCCGACGAGCGCCACCATCCGACCGGGCTCGGCGCGGAAGCTGATGCCGTGCAACACCTCCTCGCCACCGCGTGTGTCCAATGTGGCCACTGATTCCAATGAGGCGAGTGAGACCTTGTCCGCCGCCGGGTAGGCGAAGCGGACGTCGTCGAACTCGACGGAGACCGGGCCGTCGGGCACGCGGCGCGGTTGGTCCGGTTCGGCGATCATCGGCTTGAGGTCGAGGACCTCGAAGACGCGTTCGAACGACACGAGCGCGGTCATCACGTCGACCCGCGCGTTGGCGAGGGCGGTGAGCGGCGAGTAGAGGCGGGTCAGCAGGAGGGCGAGCGAGACGACGGTGCCGGCGGCCAGGTCGCCGGTCAGCGCGAGGTAGCCGCCGAGGCCGTAGACCAGGGCTTGGGCGAGGGCGGAGACCAGGGTCAGGCCGGTCATGAACCAGCGGGTGGCCATCGCCGTGCGGACGCCGATGTCGCGGACGCGCGCGGCCCGTTCGCCGAACTCGGCGCTCTCGTCCTCCGGTCGGCCGAACAGCTTCACCAGCGTCGCGCCCGGTGCGGAGAACCGCTCGGTCATCTGGGTGGTCATGCCCGCGTTCAGGGTCGAGGCTTCGCGCTGGAGGTCCGCCATCCGGTTGCCCATGCGCCGCGCGGGGATCACGAAGACGGGCAGCAGCACCAGGGCGAGCGCGGTCACCTGCCACGAAAGGGTGAACATCACGCCCAGGGAGAGCCCCAGTTGGATGACATTGGTGACCACGCCGGAGAGCGTCGAGGTGAACGCCCGCTGCGCGCCGATCACGTCGTTGTTCAACCGGCTGACCAACGCGCCGGTGCGCGTTCGGGTGAAGAACGCGATGGGCATGCGCTGCACGTGCTCGTACACGGCGCGCCGCAGGTCGTGGATGAGGCCTTCCCCGATCCGCGCCGACTGCCACCGCTCGACCAACCCGAGCCCCGCGTCCACCACCGCGATGACCGCGATCACCACGGCCAGCCACACGACGACCGACACGTCCCGGCCGCCGACGATCGCGTCCACCACGCGTCCCGCCAACACCGGCGTGCTGACCGCGAGCACCGCCGACACGACCGTGAGCAGCAGGAACACGACCAACTTCGCCCGGTGCGGCCTGGCGAAAGCCAGCACTCGCCGGAACGTCCCACGCCGCACCGCCGTCGGCGCGTCCGACGCACGCATCGCGCTGCGCATCAATCCCCAGGATCCGTCCACGCCAGACGGTAACGCCACCGGCCCTCTCGACGTTCCCGCACCCGCCGGCGACACGCGGTCAGGGAAGCGTTTGCGTAGGGCTCCGGCTCCGGCTCCGGCCCCGGCCCCGGCTCGGGCTCCGGCTCGGGCTCCGGCTCCGGCTCCGGCTCCGGCTCGGGGTCGGGGTCGGGCTCCGGCTCGGCTGCGTGGGCGGGGTGGCGGTGGGCGGGGCGGGGTGGCGGCGGAGCGGGGTGGCGGTGGGGCGGGGTGGTTCGGGGTAGGCGGGGTGGTTCGGGGCTCGGTCATATCAACCGATGTACGGGAACAGTGTTTCCGTACATTTTTGGCCCGATCTCACCCGATCGTGTTCGGCCGCACGTCAGCCCTGACCGCCGAGCAGGGCGGTCAGCTCACCGAGCCTGCGCAGCTGGGCCTCGCGCTCGGCCCGCAGCTGCTCCTCCTCCGAAGCACCATCGGCCGCAGACGCCAGCAGCGCCAACGTCTCCCGCACGGCGCCGGGCATCGGCTGCAGCAACTGCCCGACGAACGCGTCGACCGCGCCGTCCAACCCGTCCACGGGCACGACGGAGTTCGCGAGGCCGATCCGCAACGCCTCCTCGGCGCCGACCCGCCGCCCCGTCAGGCAGATCTCGGCCGCGCGCGAGTACCCGACCAGGCGCACCAGGGGCAGCGTGCCGCCGAGGTCGGGCACCAGGCCGAGCGAGGTCTCGGCCATGCAGAACTTGGCGTCGTCGGCGGCCACGCGGAAGTCGCACGCCAGGGCGAGCTGGAAGCCCGCGCCGATCGCGTGCCCGCGCACCGCGGCGATCGTCACCCGAGCCGGGTCGCGCAGCCAGCGGAAGCCCTCTTGGAACTCCGCGATCAGCGCGGCGCCTGCTTCGGGTCCCCGTCGCGTGATCTCCGGCAGACCCGGTTCGCCCTCCACCGGGGCGCCCGTGAACATGCGCCGGTCGAGCCCGGCGGAGAAGGCGCGACCGGAACCCCGGACGACCACGACGCGGACGTCCGGGCCCAGCTGTTCACCGATCGTCCGCAACGCCACCCAGGTCGACGGCGTCTGTGCGTTGAGCACGTCGGGACGGTCGAGCGTGATCGTCGCGCGCGGTCCGTCCACGACGAGCCGCACGCCTCCGCGTTCCAGCAGGTCGGCGTCGATGGTGGTCGGTGCCGACATGCGTGAACCTCCGGGTTTCGTCAGGCGTCGTCTCTCCCCGACGCCATGTGGTTACCGGAGGGTAGCTTACTTCTTCTTCGTGCGGGTGGCGCCACCGCGACCGCGCAGCTGCACACCGGACTCGCTGAGAACCCGGTGCACGAAGCCGTAGGAGCGCCCGGTGGACTCGGCCAACGCCCGGATGCTCGCGCCCTTTTCGTACTTCTTCTTCAGGTCAGCGGCCAGCTTGTCCCGCGTGGCGCCGGTGATCCGGGCGCCCTTCTTCAGGTCAGCCACCTTGTCCCGCCTTCCGTAGACAGCAGGTCGGGCCTTCGAAAGCCCCTGTCGTCGCAATGATCGAACACGAAGACCAAGAACGCCAGGTGATCAAGCGAAATGATCTGCGAGCGGTCGTTTGATCACGCAGAGTCGATCAGTGCTCACGTTCGGGTGAGAGAGGCGAAACCCGTTGCCTCAGGCCAACTGCACGAGCTCCAGGTACTCCTGGGACCAGTGGTCCTCGGTGCCGTCGGGCAGCAGGATCACCCGCTCGGGCTCAAGCGCCTCCACCGCGCCCGGGTCGTGCGTGACGAGGACGACCGCCCCCTCGTACCGCCGCAACGCGTCGAGCACCTGCTCGCGGCTGGCCGGGTCGAGGTTGTTCGTCGGCTCGTCGAGCAGCAGCACGTTCGCCGCGCTCGACACCAGGCCGGCCAGCGCCAACCGGGTCTTCTCGCCGCCCGACAGGGTGCCGGCGGGCTGGTCGAGCTGCTCACCGCTGAACAGGAACGTGCCCAGCAGCGAGCGCAGCTGCTGCTCCGGCGTGTCCGGCGCGGCGTGGCGGATGTTCTGCCACACCGTGGCCTCGTGGTCGAGCGTCTCGTGCTCCTGGGCGAAGTACCCGAGCTTGAGGCCGTGACCGGCGATCACCTCGCCGCTGTCCGGGCGTTCCATGGAGCCGATCAGCCGCAGCAACGTGGTCTTGCCGGCGCCGTTCAGCCCGAGGATGACCACGCGTGATCCGCGGTCGATGGCCAGGTCGACGCCGCTGAAGACCTCCAGCGAGCCGTACGACTTGCTCAAACCCTCCGCGGTCAACGGCGTCCGGCCGCACGTGGCGGGCTGCGGGAAGCGGATCTTCGCGACCTTGTCCGCCTGGCGGGTGTCGTCCAGGCCGGACAGCAGCTTCTCGGCGCGGCGGGCCATGTTCTGCGCGGCGACCGCCTTGGTGGCCTTCGCGCGCATCTTGTCGGCCTGCGCCATGAGCGCGCCGGCCTTCTTCTCCGCGTTGGCGCGCTCGCGCCGGCGGCGCTTCTCGTCGGCGGCGCGCGCTTCGAGGTACTTCTTCCAGCCCATGTTGTAGATGTCGACCTCGCCGCGCGTCGCGTCGAGGAACCACACCTTGTTGACCACGTCGTCGAGCAGCTCGACGTCGTGGCTGATCACGACCAGGCCGCCCTCGTGCGACTTGAGGAACCCGCGCAGCCACGCGATCGAGTCGGCGTCGAGGTGGTTCGTCGGCTCGTCGATGAGCAGGATCGTGCTGGACTTCGCGCCGACACCGCCCTCGGAGGCGGCGAACAGGATGCGGGCCAGCTCGACGCGGCGGCGCTGACCGCCGGACAGCGTGCGCAGCGGCTGGGCGAGCACGCGGTCGGCCAGGCCGAGGTTGGCGCAGATGCGGGCGGCTTCGCTCTCGGCCGCGTACCCGCCGAGGGCGGCGAACCGCTCTTCGAGGCGGCCGTACTTGCGCACGGCGGCCTGCAGCTCGGCGTCGTCGACCAGCTCGGCCATCGTGGACTGCATCTTCTCCAGGTCGCGGAGCAGCTGGTCCAGGCCCCGTGCGGACAGCACGCGGTCCTTGGCGATGACCGACAGGTCGCCCTCGCGCGGGTCCTGCGGCAGGTAGCCGAGCTCGCCGCTGCGGCGGATGTCGCCCGCGTACGGCTGGCCCTCGCCCGCGAGGACGCGCAGCGACGTGGTCTTGCCCGCGCCGTTGCGGCCGACGAGGCCGATGCGGTCGCCGGCCTGGACGCGGAGGGTGGCGTCGGACAGCAGGATGCGCGAGCCCGCGCGCAACTCGAGATCGGTTGCGGTGATCAAGTTCTACTCCGGGTGTGTGGTCATGCGAGGTCAACGGCGCGGCCGGCGCGGGACCTACTCGATGAGGATGACCACGAGCCCCAGTCTACGGGGTGGGCGCCACTGGATTAGCAGTGTGTGTCCACCGGCATACATTGCGCGGTATGACTTCGGACTTCACGGGCAGGGCGGCCCTGGTCACGGGCGCCAGTCGGGGTATCGGGCACGGCATCGCGCTGGAGCTGCTGTCGCGCGGCGCGTCGGTGGCGATCACGTCGCGCAAGGCGGAGGCGGTCACGGCGGCGGCCGAGTCGCTGGCGGTCACGGCCGGCGTTTCACCTGATCGTGTGCTTGCGGTGCCGGGCAACGCGGGCAACGCCGACGACCGGGCGCAGGCCGTCGAGTCGACCCTGGAGCGGTTCGGGCGGCTGGACGTGCTCGTGAACAACACCGGCATCAACCCCGTGTTCGGCGCTCTGATGGACGCCGACCTCGACGCGGTGCGGAAGATCTTCGACGTCAACGTGGTCGCCGCGCTCGGGTTCGTGCAGCTGGCGTGGAAGGCGTGGATGAGCGAGCACGGCGGCGCGGTGGTGAACGTCGCGTCGGTGGGAGGGATCCGGTCGACCGGGGTGATCGGGGCGTACGGGGCGAGCAAGGCGGCGCTGATCCGGTTGACGGAGGAGCTGGCGTGGCAGCTCGGGCCGAAGGTGCGGGTGAACGCGGTCGCGCCGGCGGTGGTGAAGACCCGGTTCGCCGAGGCCCTGTACACGGGACGGGAGGAGGAGGCGGCGGGCGGATACCCGATGAAGCGGCTCGGGACGCCGGAGGACGTGGCGCGGCTGGTCGCGTTCCTGGCTTCGGACGCCGCCGAGTGGATCACCGGGGAGACCGTGCGCGTGGACGGCGGGCTGCTCGCCACGGGAACGTTGGCGTAGGTCGGCCTCGCGGCGGGGCGACGGCGGGGCTCCTCACGGACGAGTCCCGCCGCTGGTGCCAGTGCGTGGCGAGGGCGGGCCGCACGTTGCGGGCGGTGCCGGCAGGTCGTGGGGCCGGTGGTCAGCGGGTGGTGGTTCGCAGGGGTTCGGTGCCGGTGGACTGGGCGGTGGTGCCGGGGCTCGTGGTCCTCACGGTCGTGGTGGTCGTCGTCGAGGTGGAACTGGGGCTGGTCGTGGTCCCGGTGCGGCCGGGTCTGGTCGTGGTGGTGGGGGTCGTGGACGCCGGGATCTCCGCCGACGACGAGACGCCGGGGTCCGTGGTCGTGGGAGAAGGGCTGGACTGGGTCGAACTGCTCGTGGTGGGGATCGGCGGGCCCGCCGGGCTGTTGTCGTCCTGCCTCGGGGGCTGGTTCAGGGCGAAGGCGACCACCACCGCGACCACGGCGGTGCCGGTGCCGGTCGCGGCCACGGCGTAGGTGCGCCGGCGGCGTTTGACGGCGGCGCCGCGGTGGACGATGTCCACGGCCCCGAACGTGCGTGGCTGCGGCTTGATGTTCAGTTGTTCGAACGTCTTCTTCAGCTCGTCCTCAAGCACCGCGCGACACCTCCTGCCACAACTCGCCGAACTCCGGTCCCAGCCTCTGCCGCAACGCCTTGAGGCCGCGGCTCGTGTTGCTCTTCACCGTGCCCACGGAGCAACCGAGGGCCGCGGCCGTCTCCTCCACCCCCAGGTCGTGCCAGTACCGCAGCACGAGCGTCGCCCGCTGCTTCGCGGGCACGGCGCCCAACGCCTGCCACACCACCAGCCGGTCCTCGCTCAGCACCCCGGGCTCGGGCACCTCCGGCATCGCGTCGGTGAGCTTCTCCCGTTTCCACCGCACGCGGCGGCGCTCGGCCAGGAACGTGCGCACCACGATCTGCCGGAGGTAGCCGTCGAGCCCGTCACGCCGCACCAGCTTCGGCCCGGCCAGGTAGAGCTTGAGGAACGCGGACTGCACCACGTCTTCGGCCTCGTGGTGGTTGCCGCACAACAAGAACGCGGTGAAGCGCATCGAGTCGGCACACCGGTCGAAGTAGTGGGTGAACTCCGCGTCCCAGCTCACGCCGTCAGCGCCTCGTGGTGACGGTCGTGGTCGGCAGCGGCGGCCTGGTGGTCGTGGTCGTCGCCGGGAACGACGCGCCCGGCGACGTGGTCACCGTGGTCGTGGTCGCCGGCGGCTGGGACGAGGTCGGCTCCGGGCGCAGGGTGGTCGTCGTCGGCCACGGCCCGGGGCTGGTGCTGATCGGCGGCTCGGTGACCGTCGACTGCGGCGTGGTCTCGATCGGCGCGGTGGTCGGCGGCGAGGTGGCGATCGGCGACGTGGTGATCGGCGACGTGGTGACCGAGGTGACGGGAGGCGTGGTCGTGGTCGACGCGGGCGCTTCGTCGCCACCGCCGGACGCCAGCGCGGTCCCGGCCACGGCGATGCCGCCGAGCACGACGGCCCCGGCCGCCAGCGCGAGTCGTTTGCGCAGCAAGACTGCTCCTCGGGTTCGCGGGGCCACCGCGGTTCGGCGCCCCCTCACCCTTATGAATGCGGTCGGGTGCGGCGGGGGTTGTCACGAGTTCCGGGAGTTTCCCGGACGACGATCTCCACCGCCCGGGCCCGGACGGCGGCCTCGTCCAGCACCGCCCGCCGAGGCTCCGGCACATCCAACACGCGCGGCGACGCCAACGCGAACACGTCGCTCAGCCGTGGGTCACCCCGCAGGGCGTCCAACGCCTGACGGTCACCACCGAGCACGACCGCGTCCAGCTCACCGAGCCGTGGCGCCAACACCCTCGCCGCGTCGTCCGCCGCCGCCTGGAGCGCGACCCGCGCCTGCCCCTCCCGACGCCGCGCGAACCGCTGCTGCGACCACCCGCCCGCCTTGTTGCGCCCGTGCACCTGACGACTGTCCGTGGTCGACACCAGCACGACGCCGTCCTGCGCCACGCCGATGCTGTGCCCGCCGAGCCGCACCAGCAGCAGCCCGATCCGGCGCGGCGCGAGCGCGTACGCCAGCAACGCGTCCAGCACCAGACCTTCAGCCTCACCTTGAGGGGTGAATTCACCGAACGCGGCCGACACCGAGGCCGTGGCCCCGTCCACCGCCGTGACCAGGCAACGACCAGGCGTCACCGACGTCGAGACCACCCCGCCGTGCCGCGCGGCGAACCGCGAGAACCACCCGTCCAGGCGTTCGGGCGGCACCTCGACCGCCCGGCCGCCGCCGGAGACCGGGCGGACCTTGGTCACGGCGGCGCGGCGTTCATGCCGGCGCGACCGCGACCCAGACCGGCAGCGGGTGCCCGCACTCGGCGGGCGAGAGCCGCTGCACGGCGCCGAACCCGGCGTCGGTCAGCGAGGCGGAGATCTGCTCGGGCGACAGCACGCGGTGCCGGGTCGACACGGTGTTCGCGACCTCCCACGTCTCCGCGCCGCGCACCAGCCGCACGACCTCCAAGGCGTAGGACTCGCCGTCGGCCGCCCAGTCCCACAGCTGCACGGTCACCTGCCGCTCCGGACCGCGCCCGGACACCTTCGGCGGCGGCGCGGTGGGCCGGAGCCGGCCGAGTTTGTCCAGCTCGGGGACGGCGGCGACGAACAGGCCGCCGGGCCGCAGCGCCTGGCGGGCGAGCAGCAGCGCCTGGTCGAGCGCGTTCTCGTGCGCCAACCGGGGCAGCAGGTCGTCGCCCGCGCGGACCACGTCGACGGGCGGCCCACCGCGGTGGCGCACGACGTCGAGCAGGTCGAGCACCACGTGGTGGCCGTCGCCGAGCACGGCGGCGGCGACCTCCGTCAACGGGTCCTCCGGCAGGGGCACGAGGTCCTGGGCGGCGGTCACCGGGCACACAGTAGGCCCAACGGATCAACGACCGCCAACGGCAGGTGGCCGGTGGGGCGACTCCGCGCGCGGTCGCATACCAGTACCGAAGGGGCCGGTGCCAGGACCCCGAAGCCGCCGTTGCACAATGTTACCGGTGGGTTTACAAAGGGGAGAGCACGGATGTTCACCACTTGACAGAACGATGCCCATCCCAGTGAACTCGTAACCCGTATGGCCCAATCAATGACTCCACCTGGAAGGCACCAACGCCCTGCGTTGGCGGGTAGGGTCACTGGGGCGTGATCTCATGACAGCGGGGAGTCACAATGACCAACGCTGCCGGTCGACCCAACCTGTCCGTCGACGAACTCGACTCGACGGGCCACGGCAGTCTTGCGCAGCTTCTCACCACGGGACCGTTCCCCGAGGCGCTGAGAGCCGCGATCAAAGCCAGCAGGCTGAGTCTCGACCGCATCCAGCACCGGCTCGCGCTGCGCGGGGTCACGATCAGTGTCGCCACGCTGAGTTACTGGCAGTCCGGCCGGCGCCGACCCGAGCGACCCGAGTCGCTGGAGGCGCTGCGCCACCTGGAGACCGTGCTCGGCGTGCCGCAGGCCGGCCTGTCGGCGCTGCTCGGCCCGCCGCGCCCGCGCGGCAGGCGGTCCCGACCGACGACGATGATGCCGATCGACGCGCTGTGGGCGCGGCGTGAGCGGGTGGCGAACCTGCTCACGAAGGTGGACACGTCGTCGGACGTGAAGCTGGGCCGGATCAGCCAGCACGACCGGATCGAGATCGCCGCGGACGGCGGTCAGCGCTCGGTGTGGGTGCGCCAGATCCTGCGCGCGGAGCAGGACGGCCCGGACCGGTGGGCGCTGGTGTTCGAGACCGAGCAGGCCAACGTGCTGCCGCAGGTGGTGAACCTGCGCAACTGCCACCTCGGCCGCGTGGTCGAGGACACCGAGGCCAACATCATGGCCGCGGAGATGATGTTCGACCGACCCCTGACCAGGGGCGAGACCATCATCATGGAGTACGAGCTGCTGTTCGCCGAGGGTCACTACCCGGCGGGCAACAACACGTTCGCCCGCAAGTTCCGGCTGCCGGTGCGCGAGTACGTGATCGAGGTGCGGTTCGACCAGTCGAACCTGCCCGCCCGCTGCCAGCAGTTCAGCGTGCCCGCGGGCGACGACACCCCGTCCCGGCGGCGCAACCTGGCCCTGGACGCGGCGGGTGGCGTGCACGCCGTGGCGCTCGGTTTCGGGCCCGGCGTGTTCGGCATCCGCTGGGAGTGGCCGAAGTAACACGTGAACAAAAGGGCCCCGGGAGCGTGCTCCCGGGGCCCTTCTCACACTCGGGCGAACCCTAGACGTAACCGTTGATCTTCAGCGAGACCGAGCGGATCGAGCCGCGGTCGGACGAGGCGCCGTCCACGACCTTGAACGTCCACGTGCCGTCCACCGGCTCGGCCAGCAGCGCGCCCAGCGGGGTGATGGGCCGCCACGTGCCGGTGAACGGCGCCAACGCGCTGGTCACCGACGAGAACGGCTGCGCCGCGGTGTCGTCGAACACGACCTGGCACAGGTTGTTGCCGGTCGCGCCGTTGCGCTGGAACACCGTGGCCGTCGCGCCCGACGGCGAGGTCAGCGTGCCGACCAGGTCGCCGACGAACGAGTGGTCGATGCCGACCGTGGTCGCGCCCGTCGTCGCGCTGCACGTGTCGCCGTCCACGGAGAACACGATCCGGGAGCCGCGGCCGATGCCGCTGACCGGGATCTCCACCGCGACGCCGGTGGCGTCGTTGTCCGGGATGGCCACGACCGGCCCGGCGTAGGCGAACGTCTTCGTGTCGCGGGACGGCTCGCCGACGTTGAGCGTGAACGTGCCCGTGGTCGGCGAGGTGGAGCCCGCGAACGTCACCCGGGCGTCCAGCCGCACGGCCGAGCCGACGCCCATCGACGCGGGCACGGTCACCTTGAACGTGTTGGTGACCGTCTGGCCGACCTCGATGTTCCCGTAGGACTTCGACCGAGGCGCGATCGTCACGCCCGCGGTGGGCGTGGTGAGCACGAGGCTGGTCGACGCGGCCGTGCCGTCACCGGAGTTGACCACCGGCACGGTGACCGTGGCCGTGGTGCCCGGCTTGAGGTACTGGCTGCCGTCGTCGTCGTTGACCACGGACGGCTTCGCCGCCTTCGCCAGCGGCTGCGGCGAGGCGCCGGTGTAGGCCAGCACCAGGTCGGCGCGCACGACGCCCGCGCCGGTCCGGTTGTCCACGCCCGCTTCGACGATGTCGATCGCGGTGGCGGTCATCGCCTCCCGCACCTCGGCGGGCGACAGGCCGGGGTTGCCGGACAGCACCAGGCCCGCGATGCCGGCCGCGTTCGGCGCGGACGCCGACGTGCCGAAGAACGGGTTGAAGCCGCTCACGCTGGTCTGCACGCCGTCCGCCGCGGTCAGGTCGGGCTTCTGCCTGACCTCCTCGCGCGGGGTGCCGTCGGGCGCGAAGAACACGCGACGCGGACCGTCCGAGGTGAACCGCTCGGGCTTCTGCGTGCCGTCGAACGCGTTCGGGAACGGGCCGCGCGGGTTGGCCGGGTCGCCCGGCTCCAGGTCGAACGGCAGCGGGTCGTTCGCCGGCGCCGCCGCCACGCTGATCGCGCCCTTGGCCGCGGAGTGGCCGCGGGTCACACCCGGCGTGGCGAACTTCTTGAGCCCGTCGGAGGAGTCCTTGAAGCGACCGCCCAGCGCGGTCAGCGCCAGGTACTTGTCCTCACCGCGGAACTTGACCACGGCCAACCGCAGGCCGAACGCGGACGCGGGCGTGTTGAGCCGCTCGTACGGGTCCTGGCTGCCGTCCTGCACGCCCTGGCTGAACGCCACCACGTTGCCCTGCGAGTTCGCCAGGTACAGGTCGTAGTCGTTGAACGACGAGGTCAGCGGGTCGGACCAGAACAGCGTCACGGGCACGTTGGCCGAGCTGTCCGACAGCGGGTTGAACACCTGCTTGGCGTCCGGCGAGGGGTTGAAGTCGTGCGCGGTGCCGGCGAACTTGCCGACGCCGACGCCGGAGTCGACGAACTGGCCCTCCCAGTGGCCCGAGGTGCCGTCGGCGACGTTGCCCTCGTTGCCGGCGGAGGAGAAGAACAGCGCGCCGTCGGCGGTGACCGCGTCCACGGCCTGCGCGATCACGCCGTCCTGGAAGGGCGACTCGTTGAAGTAGAGGATGTCGTCCACGATGACGTCGCAGCCCAGCTGGAAGCGCAGGGCGCGGATGTTGTCGGCGAAGCTCGCGTCGCCGTTGACGGCCGTGGCGAAGCCGAGGCTCGCGTTCGGCGCGATGTCGTGGAGGATCTCCAGCATCGCGGTGCCCTCGTTGCCGGAGCCCTCCTGGCCGGCCAGGACCTCGACGGCGGCGGGCAGCTCGCCGGCGGTCTGCGAGAGCCTCAGCGAGTCGACGCCGTCGGACAGCGCGCACAGCTTCACGCCCGTGCCGGTGACGCGGAAGTCGTCCCGGGCGGTGTCCGCGGCGTGCGCCCGGTCGCCCTCGCCGGTCCGGATCGCCTGCGGCGCGATCAGGGCCTCGCGGGTGCGCGCCTCGATCTCCCTGGCCTTGTCCTCCTTCGAGGGCGCCGGGTCGGCCTTGCGGTCCCGCTGGTTGAAGGTCTTGTACTCCACGGCGGTCTCGACGCGGCGGATGTCGCCGCGGGCGGACAGCTCGGCCAGCGAGCCGAGCGGCAGCTGGGCGCGGACCGTCCTGCCCTCGGTGGAGACCGAGCGGATCGCGCCGCCGGCGGCCTTCACGGCGGCCACCAGGTCGTCGGTGACCTCGAACGCGCGGATGTCCACCACGACGGTGTTTCCGCTGTGGACCTTCACGCCGGTCTGGAGGGCGGGGAGCTTGCTCAACGTGGTGGCGTTCGACCGGCGGCGCTGCTCGACGACGAGCGCGCTGTCCACTTTGGACTCGGCTTCGGTGAGTGACCGCTTGATGTCCTGCAGCGCGGCGATCTGCGCCGCGGTCTTGTCCTCGACGCCCTTGGACGCCTTCGTCGGATCGGCGGAGGCGGGCGACACCGCCCCCAAGGTCAGCAGCACGGCGGCACCCGCCGCGATCAGGGCGTTTCTTCGCAAACGACGTTTCGGTGAGCGCACAGGCGTCTCCCCCAGATCTTGCGTGCCCCCGACGCACGCGGCCTGCGGTCGGATGTCTCCGACCGAGGGGTCAACGTATTGCGCACGGACAAGTACCGTCTGCCACCGTTCGGCCTACTTCTCAGACGGTAGATCCATCACATTTCACAGTACAAAAGCATCTGTCCACAGCTGACCGGTTCGTCCGGACAGTGCGTCGAGCAGCGCCGCGGCCTGGTTGTCGGTGAGCGAGGCGATGAAGTCGACCACCGCGCGGCCACGCGCCAGCGCCCGCACGGCGTCCGGACCGGACGGCGTCTCCCCCGTCGCGCCGACCAGGACGGACGGGTCCGTGCGCGCCAGCGCCGCGTACTCCTCGCCCGCCAGCTCGACCAGGTCGTGCAGCCGGCGCGGCAGCCGGTTCGCCTCGTGCCGGTCGGTGACCCACTGCTCCAACGCCTCGACCAGCGCCGTGAGCAGCCGGGCCTGACCGCGCTGGTGCAGCGCGAGGTCGGGGCGCAGCAGCACGAACCGCCGGTGCACGAACTTCAGCACCTGCACCTCGTGCCACTGCGGCACCGCCAGCACCACGTGCCCCGACCTGGTCGTGGGCTCCTCGACCACGCCGACCGAGTCGACCAGGCGGCGCGTCCAGCGGGCGGAGAACCCGGCCACCGCCTGCTCCGCCTCCACCGAGCCGTCGAACGGGACCGCCAGCAGGCCGTCGACCAGCTCGGCGCGCACCTTGGCCACCGCGTGCGCGAAGGCGTCGTCGTGCACCGCCCACGAGTCCTTGGCGTGCAGGCGGCGGCGCAGCGCCTCCAGCGAACGGCCCGGTCGGCGTTCCTGGGCGGCGAGGTCGGCCGCGGTCAGGCCCGCCAGCTCCACGGCGTGCTCCAGCCAGGTGTTCAGCTCGGTCGAGACGGCGGCGTGCTGGAGCACGCCCACGCGGTGGAAGTCCTCCAGGTCGTGGATGGCGTAGGCGATGTCGTCGGCGGTGTCCATGACCGACGCCTCGACCGTCTGCTGCCACGGCTCCACCCTGGCCGTGTAGAACGCGCGGGACTGCTCGACGTCGTCCAGCTCGGTGACGTAGGCGGAGAACTTGCTCGACCCGGTGCCCGGCCCGTCGGTCGGTTCGGCGGCGCCGCGCGGCGGGGCGGGGAGGTCCCTCGGGTGCGGCTTCGGGTAGGACAGGCGCGTCCACGGGTACTTCAGCATCGCCGCGCGCACCGCCACCGTCAGGTCGAGCCCGACCGCCGCGGGTCCGCGCACGTCGGTCGTCGTGACGATGCGGAACGACTGGGCGTTGCCCTCGAAGCCGTCCGACAACCCGAACCGGTGCCGGGCCAGCCGGTCGAGGACCTGCTCGCCGAGGTGCCCGAACGGCGGGTGCCCCAGGTCGTGCGCCAGCGAGGCGGCCTCCACCACGTCCGGGTCGCAACCGCCGAGCTTGTCCAGCAGGTTGGCGATGTCGGGCCGGGTGTTGAGGCGCTCGGCGATGGCGCGGGCGGCCTGGGCCACCTTCAGGCTGTGCGTGAGGCGGTTGTGCACCAGCAAGCCGGAGCCGGTCGAGCTGACGACCTGCGTGACGCCGCCGAGCCGGGCGAAGAACGGCGAGCTGGCGACGCGGTCGCGGTCGACGCGGAACGGGCTCGTGGCCAGGTCCGCCTGGACGGCGGCGGAGTTCCCGCCGGAGCGGCGCTGCGTTCGGGGGTCGGGCTCATGGTGCATGGTCGAAAAATAGTCGCACCCGCGCGGCACGGCGCGTGACCGGTAGCGGCCAGCGCCCGCCGCGCCCGGACGCGCTGCGCCATCTTGGGCGCCATGGGTGGATTCGCACACATGCAGGTCGACGGCGTGGAACCCGCGCTGCACCGCCTCACCGGCGCCGGCGAGACCCTGGCCGCCACCTGGCGGGACGGGCAGTCCGGGCTGGTCGCGGGCGAGGCGGGCATCGGCGCGGACCCGTTGGGACAGGCGTTCCGCGCCGTCTACGACGCCGACGCGGCCAAGGTGCGCCAGGTCGCGGGCCTCGTGCCGGAGCTGCTGCTGACCGACGGCCGGGTCGGTCACGACGCCGTGGTCGACTACCTCGCCGCCGACGTGCGCTCCAGGGGCGCGTTCCCGGGTGGTGGCTGAGGTGGCCATCCCCGAACCGACCTCCGAGCTGTGGACGCGGGCGAAGGCCATGGGCGCCACCTGGCCCCTGTCGAACGAGGAGACCGCGCACGCGCTGGCCGACAGCTGGCGGCGCACCGGCGCCGAGTACGGCAAGGCCGCCGAGCACAGCCTGAACTCCGTGAACGCCGACTGGCCCGACGAGGCGGGTGCCGTGTTCACCGGCCTGGTCCACCACCACCTCCAGCGAGCCGGCACGACCGCCGCCGACATGGCCGAGCTCGCCCGCCGTGCCGACATCTTCGGCAACGAGGTCGCCACCGCCAAGGACGCCATCGTCAAGCTCCTCGACGCCAACGCCGAGCGGTACGCGGACATCACCGGCATCGGGGAGGACCTCCAGCGCAACGCGTTCGCCCAACAACTCGCGGCCGAGGCCACCAAGCTCGTGAACGACGCCGCCGGACGCATCACCGGAGGCCCGCCGGTCGGCCAGGTCCCCGGCCCGCCGCCGGGCGCGACCCCGCAGGAAGTCCACACCTGGTGGCTGTCCCTGGGCCAGGGCGAGCGCGAGGACGTCGTGCGGAACAACCCCGACCTGGTCCGCAACCTCGACGGCATCCCCGCCGAGGTCCGCGACCAGGCCAACCGCGCCGTGCTCGACCGGGAGATCGCCGCGCTGCGCGCCGAACGGGACCGGCTCGCGGCCCTGCACGACGAACGGCTCCGGATGGCGGACGAGTTCTCCAACAACCCGGGCCTGTGGGAGCAGGAGCGCGAACGCCTCATCCAGCTGGACGAGCAGATCGCCGTGCTGGAGCGCTTCCGGCCGGGCGGCGACCTCGCCGCGGCCGACCCCGAGCACCCCGAGAACCGGTACTACCTGCTCGGCCTCGACACCGCGGACGACGGCAAGATCATCGTGTCCTACGGCAACCCCGACACGGCGCGCAACATCGCGACCTACGTGCCCGGCACCTACGCCGAGCTCGGCCAGGCCGGCGGTGACATCGACCGGGCGAGGCGGCTGGCCCTCGACGCGGGCGAGGGATCCGCCGTCATCGCGTGGGTCGGCTACGACGCGCCCGACAGCATCATCCCCGAGGCCGGGAGGTCGATCTACGCGGACAACGCCGAACTGGCACTCGACCGGTTCCAGGACGGCCTTCGTGCGACGGACACCCAGGACCGGGCGCACCTCACCGTCGTGGGTCACAGCTACGGCACGACGGTCGTCGGCCAGACGGCGCGCGACCACGGCCTCAACGCCGACGACGTGGTGCTGGTGTCGAGCCCCGGCGCGGGCGTCCACCACGTCAGCGAACTCGGGCTCGACGGGGTCGACCCCGCGCACGTGGGCGAGCGCGTGCACGCCACCACGTCCCCGGATGATCCGATCAACTACACGAACCCCGAGATCGCCACGATGCCGGCAACACCCCGGAACCCCGAACCACCGACGTTCGACCCGTTCCACGGCCGCACCCCGGCCGATCCGCGGTTCGGCGCACGGGTCTTCGAATCACCCGCCGGTTGGGACCAACCCCACAGCGCGCCGTTCGAACCGGGCCACCCCGCGGTGGACGAGATCGGCGACATCATCGCCGGAGAACGCTGAAACGCCTCAAGGGGGCGCTCGAGATGAGCGCCCCCTTGAGGGAATGATTGTTCGGCGGCGTCCTACTCTCCCACACCCTCACGAGTGCAGTACCATCGGCGCTGGAAGGCTTAACTACCGGGTTCGGAATGGGACCGGGTGTT
>NZ_JBFAMT010000022.1:0-119020 GCF_040656635.1 Actinosynnema sp. NPDC049800
GTCGGGCGTCCCGGCGCACGGCCGCGCGGGAGCGGGGTCCGCCGGCGCCCGCGCGGCGGCCACCCGGGTCAGCAGGCCCCCGTCACGTGTCCCCTGGTCAGCGGCAGGCGCTGCTTGGTCGTGTCGTCGGCCGGGACGTAGACCTCGATCCGCATCCCGCGCATCGACGCCACCTCCAGCTCGTTGATCGAGAACGCCATGTCGCCCGCGTCGCGGTTGGACAGCTTGCGGATGCGGACCTCCGGCTCGGCGACCTCGTGCCGCGCCCACAGCTCCGCGAACTCGTCGCTGAGCGCGAGCAGCCGCCGGATGTCCTCCTCCCACTCCGGGTCGCCCACGTGGCGGGCGTAGTCGGCGCGCAGGCGGGCCACCGTGTAGGGCACTTCCTCGTCGTAGTTGAGCAGCTTCTGCCTGGCGGTGGGCTCGGTCAGGTGGCACCACAGCATGTTGCGGTGCACGCACGGCATCGAGTGCCACTGCCACAGCAGGTCGGCGTGCGCGTCGTTGGCCAGGATCACGTCGTACCGGGCGTTGATCAGCGTCGCGGGCAGCGGGTCGAGGCCCCGCAGCACCGCCCGGATCTCGTCGGGGATCTTCGTCGCCGTCGTGCCGACGCGCTGAGGGGTAGCCTCGGCGAGGTGGTACAGGTGCCAGCGCTCGGTCGCGTCCAGCCGGAGGGTGCGCGCGACGGCGTCGAGCACCTGCGCGCTGACGTTGATCGACCTGCCCTGCTCCATCCAGGTGTACCAGGTGACCCCCACACCGGCGAGCAGCGCTACCTCCTCGCGGCGCAGGCCCACGGTGCGCCTGCGCGTTCCCGGCGGCAGCCCGACGTCCTCCGGGCTCAACCTCGCGCGGCACGCCCGGAGGAACTGCCCGAGTTCGGCTCGGCGACGTTCCTGCACCGTCGCCGCGGTCTCGACGCTCATCAACCCCATCCTCACGCTGTGCCTCCACGGCTTCGCACAGCGTAGTTCATGGTAGTACCAGTAACAGTGTTCGCGGGCTCTACCCGTGTGCTCGCCCGAACCGCCACAGTGGCCGCATGACAACCCAACCAGCCACTTCCTCGCCCGCGCAGGAAGTCTCGGGCAAGCACCCGTGGGGGATGTTGACGGTACTGCTGCTGGGCCAGTTCATGGCCCTGCTGGACGTCACGATCGTCAACGTCGCCATGCCCACCATCGGCGTCGACCTCAACGCGTCCGGCGCCTCCCTGCAACTGGTCGTCGGCGGCTACACCGTCGCGTACGCGATGCTGCTGATCACCGGCGCCCGGCTGGGCGACCTGCACGGCAGGCGCCGCATGTACCTGATCGGCGCCATCGGCTTCACCGTGGCGTCGCTGGTCTGCGGTATCGCACCGTCCACGCTCGTGCTGATCATCGCCCGGTTCGTCCAGGGCGCCGCGGCGGCCGTCATGGTGCCGCAGATCATGAGCGTCATCCAGATGCGGTTCACCGGCCAGGCCCGGGCCAAGGCGCTCAGCGCGTACGGCGCGGTGCTGTCGGTCGGCGCGGTGGCGGGCATGATCCTCGGCGGCGTCATCGTCAACGCCAACATCGCGGACCTGACCTGGCGGCCGGCGTTCCTGGTCAACGTGCCGATCGGCATCGCCCTGGCGCTGCTGGTGCCGAAGCTGATGGAGGCCGACGCGCCGCGCGGCACCCGCAAGCTCGACCCGGTGGGCCTGGCCATCTCGGTGCCCGCGGTGTTCCTGATCGTGCTGCCGCTGGTGCTCGGCCACGAGGCCGGCTGGCCCGCGTGGACGTTCATCTGCGTGGCGCTGGGCCTCGTGCTCGCGGTCGTGTTCGTGGTCGTGGAGAAGCGCATCGGCGCCCGCGGCGGCGACCCGCTGCTGAACCTGGACGTGTTCAAGGCCGCCAGCATGGGCACCGGCGTGTCCACCCTGCTGCTCAACCAGATCGCCTACGGCGGCTTCCTGTTCGCCTTCGCGCTGCACCTGCAGCAGGGCCTCGGCGACTCCGCGCTGTTCGCGGGTCTGACGTTCACGCCGATGGCCGCCGCGTTCGGCCTGGTGGGCTTCTTCTGGCGCAAGCTGCCCCCGCGCATCCACCACCTCGTGCCGACCATCGGCATGGTGCTGTGCATCCTCGGCTACGTCGGCATCGCCGCGAGCGCGCAGAGCGACCCGCACGGCGCGCTGATGTGGATCTCGGTCGTGGTGGTCGGCGGTGGCGTCGGCTTCGCGTTCAGCCCGCTGCTGGTGCTGTCGCTGGTGCAGGTGCCGATGCAGAAGGCCGCGGACGCCAGTGGTCTGCTGACCACGACCATGCAGCTCGGCCAGGTGACCGGCATCGCCGTGTTCGGCAGCCTCTTCCTGACCCTGGCCGGACGTCCGCTGACGCCCGAGTCCTCGTCGGACGCCACCACGAGCACGTTCACCTACCTGGCGATCCTGGCCGCGGTCGCCGTCGTCGCGGCCGTCTTCCTCGCCCGCACGGTGGCCCAGGCCAAGCGCGCCGCCGCCGCGGCGGCGTGACGAGGAGTGGGCCCGGTCCCGAGTGAGGAGGTCGCCGTGACCACAGCGGAACGGGGCGCGGTCGCGGCGGCCGCGCACCTCATGAGCTACCCCGCTCCGCGGACCTGTCCGTTCGAGCCGCCGCCGGAGTACGCCCGGCTGCGGGCCCAGGAGCCGGTGAGCCGGGTCCAGCTCACCGACGGCAGCATCGCGTGGCTGGTGACGCGGCACCGGGACGCCCGGTTCGTGCTGTCGGACCCGCGGTTCGCCTCGGACCGCCGCCACCCGGCGTTCCCGCTGCGGACGTCGGGTGGCGCGGCGGGCGCCGAGCCCCCGCCGCTGCTCGCCGCGGACGGCGACCGGCACGCGGAGGCCCGCGGCTCGGTCGGCGGCGAGTTCACCGCCGACCACGCCGGGCTGCTGCGACCGCGCGTCCAGGAGATCGTCAACGGGTGCGTGGACGCGATGCTGGCCGCCGGGGAACCGGTCGACCTGGTGGGGGCGTTGGCGCTGCCGGTGCCCGCGCTGGTCATCGGCGAGCAGTTGGGCGTCCCGCCCGGGGAGCACGTCCTGTTCCAGGAGCTGACCGCCCGGTTGGCGCGCGCCGGCGCGGACGAGGAGCAGCACGGGGCGGCCACCGCCGCGCTGCGCTCCTACCTGGCCGACCTGGTGGCCCGCAAGGAACGCGTGCCCGGTGAGGACCTGCTGAGCAGGCAGCTCCGCACCCGGCGCGAGCGGCACGGCGAGGTGGACCGCGACGCCCTGGTCGACCTCGCCCGGCTGCTCGTGGTGGCCGGGCACGAGCCGACCGCCGGGATGATCTCGCTGGCGGCGCTGGCGCTGATGCGCGACCCCGACCGGGTGGCCGGCCTGCTCGCGCACCCGGAGCGGGTGCCGGGCGCGGTGGAGGAGCTGCTGCGCTACTTCACGGTCGTCGAGCACTTCACCGCGCGGGTGGCCGTCGCGGACGTCGAGGTGTCGGGCGTGCCGGTGCGCCGGGGCGAGGCGGTGATCGTGTCCGGGGCCGCGGCCGACCGCGACGAGGCGGCGTTCGCCGACCCCGACCGGCTCGACCTGACCCGCGACGCGCGGCGCCACCTGGCGTTCGGGTTCGGCCCGCACCAGTGCCTGGGGCAGCACGTGGCCCGGGTGCAGTTGCAGGTCGTCCTGGAGACCCTGTTCCGGCGCGTCCCGGGGCTGCGGCCCGCCGTCGCGTTCGAGGACCTGGAGTTCAAGCACGACGCGCGCTCCTACGGCTTGCGCGAGCTGCCCGTCACCTGGTGAGCCGGGCGCGGCCACGAGCCCCGTGGCCGCGCCCGGCCCGTGCCGCGCAGAAGCCCCCGACCGGCTCAGACGGTCGGGGGCTTCTCCGGTCACCGGTGGTGACGTCAGTGGGCGACGGCCACCGTCTGCGGCGGCAGGAGGGGGAGTCCGAGGATCATGTCGGACGCCTTCTCCGCGATCGCGATCGTCGGGCCGTTCGGGTTGGCGAACACCGTCGGCATGACCGACGCGTCCACGACCCGCAGGCCCTCCAGCCCCATGACCTTCAGCTCGGGGTCGACGACCATGCCCATCGCGCACGAACCGGCCGCGTGGTAGGCCGTCTCGGAGTACCGGCGCGCGTGGGCGCGCAGGTCCTTGTCCGAGTCGGACTCCGGCGGGTTGTGCAGCGCCTCGGCGTAGGGCTTGAGCGCCTTCTGGTTCGCGATCTCCATGGTGAGCCGCAGACCGGCCACCGCGGCGTCCATGTCGGACTCCTCGGCGAAGAAGTTGTGCAGGATCCTCGGCTTGGTGGTCGGGTCGGCCGAGGCGATCATGATGTTGCCCCGGCTCAGCGGGTCGATCACGTCCGCGCCGAAGGAGATCGCGTGCGCGGTCGGCACGCCGAGGCCGCCGTCGGCGAACATCACCGGCGCGGCGTGGAACTGCAGGTCGGGCAGCTCCAGGCCGGCCTGGGAGGCCACGAACCCACCGGACTCGGGGATGTTCGACGTGAGCGGGCCGCGGCCCTCCTCCATGAACTGCCGGACGTACTCCGGCTGCCCGGCCGCCAGCAGGCTCACCGGCTGGGAGGTGGTGTAGATCAGGAAGTCGTGCGTGTGGTCGATCAGGTTCTGGCCGACCATCGGCTGGTCCAGCACGACCGGGATGTCGAGCGCGCGCAGCAGCTCCGCCGGGCCGACACCCGACAGCTGCAGGAGCTGCGGGGTGTTGTAGGCGCCCGCGGACAGGATGACCTCGCGCGCGGCGCGGATCTCGAACTGCTCGCTGAGCCGGGAGGCGGCGACGCCCACCGCGCGGCCGTTCTCGAACAGCACCCGGTGCACGAGCATGTCGGTCTCGACGGTCAGGTTCGGGCGCGCCATCGACGGGTGCAGGTAGGCCACCGCGCTGCTGCACCGGCGACCGTCCCGCTGCGTCACCTGGTAGAAGCCGAAGCCCTCCTCCTTGGCCGCGTTGAAGTCGTGGTTGGCCGGGTAGCCCGCCTCCAGCGCCGCCTCGACGAACGCGGTCGTCATCGGGTTGTTGGAACGGTTGTCCGACACCGACAGCGGCCCGCCGACGCCGTGGTACTCGTCGGCGCCGCGCTCGTTGTCCTCGGACCGCTTGAAGTACGGCAGCAGCTCGTCGTAGCTCCAGCCCGGCTGGTTCCACGCGTCGTAGCGCTCGCGGGCGCCCCGGATGTACACCATGCCGTTCATGCCGCTGGTGCCGCCGAGCATGCGGCCGCGCGGCAGGTAGATGCGGCGGTTGTCGGCGTACGGCTCGACGTGGGTGTCGTAGTCCCAGTCGAGGTTGGTGCGGAAGAGCTGGGCGCACGCGGCCGGGATGTGGATGTTCTGGGAGCTGTCGACCGGTCCGGCCTCGATCAGGCAGACCTTGACGTCCGGGTCCTCACTCAGTCGAGCGGCGAGCACGCACCCAGCGGAGCCGGCGCCGACGATAACGTAATCGTACATCCGCAATCCTTTCCCGGATTTCGTCCTGGAGAAATGCGCCGACCTGCCCCCGCGTCACCGTTGCCGGCGGTGCGGGCGACTGTCAACGAGGTGTGCAAACCACGGTCAGGCCATCGAGCTGGTTGCGCGCGCAACGGCAATGGGGGACCGGATCGTCACCGTGGACGCTACCGCAACCCGGCGGTCGGAGAATTGTCGAGCGCCCGGCCGTACGGGAACCCGAATCTTCGCGACGCCAGTCGTGGTGGCGACCGGTGCGGCAGTGGCTGTCCGATTCGTCCTGGTCGCGACGAAGCAGCCGGAACCATTGCTCCCCCAGTCCATGGCAATAACGTCGTCATCGTGGCTCGGGCGATCGGGGCGGGACTACTCCGGGGTTGCCCTGACAGGCGCCGCGATCGCCCGCGAATGCCGTGCGGATTGACTGGTGCGATGCGCGTGTATGTGGCCCGTAGTGGATCGGTTGGTGTCCGACCCCTGCGGTCGGGCGCTGTCGAAACCAGCGGTCGGTTCGAGTTGCATGCAGATAAAGTGCAGGTCAGAGCAGTCTTGTGAGCATAACTCACTAATTGGAACCTCGCTGGAACCCTTGGGTGTTCTTCTTGTCTCGCGTGCGGGGCGGTCGGCCCCGCTGGGGCTTCGTCGCCACCGGAGGAGTGGTTCGGAGTGCCGCTGTGCGGGGTTCGCCCGCGTGTCGCACCCGGTCTTGCCGGTCTTCTCGGGGATCATTCCGACATCGGGCGTGAAGTGCCCTCAAAAGGGTCCGGGGTGCCACCGAAATCTTTCGTGCGGATTCGACCGTTATGTCCGAATCTTCGTGAATGGAGCGATTGGTGCACTTCTTTCCCGATTCACGGACGGCCATTCGGCCGATACGGCCGCAGTGGGCCGGTCGCCCGGTGTGCCAATCATCGGCGGTCGCCGGCCGTGATCGACACAAAGCAACACGGGAGAAGTGACGTCAGTTCGATCCGGGGCAGTATCGGGAGTGCCGGACGTGCGTTGCGCGTTTTACGGCGATCATTTCCGATGCGGCCGACTGGTTCTGCGGAACTGGTTCCCGCTGCTCGCGCGGGAACCGACGAGGAGGAAGCACATGGCTACGGCCACCACAGATCGCGAAGCGCAGCTCGATGCCTACTACGGGCCCTTCACCACGGAGAAGGAGAAGGAGGTCCTGAGCGTCCCGCTCCGCCTCGTCGCGGCGTGGGCCGAGAACGACGCGAACGGTGTGGCGGCGGTCTTCGCCGAGGACGGCATCCTCATCCTGCCGGGTGACGTGTTCAAGCAGGGCCGCGACGAGATCCGCTCGTTCATGAAGGCCGCGTACGCGGGCCCCTTCAAGGGCAGCGGCGTGACCGGCAACCCGGTCGACGTCCGGTTCTACTCCGACGACGTCGCGCTGCTGCGCACGCACGGCGGCATCCTGGCCCCGGGTGAGACCGAGATCGCGCCCGAGCTCGCGGTCCGGTCGACCTGGGTCTGCGTCAAGCGGAACGGCACCTGGTTGCTCGCCGGTTACCAGAACAGCCCGCGCGGCGAGGGCGCGACGCTGCGCTGGTAACCGGTTCGAGGCGCGCCCCGCCGGCGCGCGCGAATGACCTCTGGCGGTCGAGTGCCTCCCGGACGACCGCCGGTCGGGGGCCACGCCGGAGGTCAGGGCGGATCAGCGGCGTCGCCCCTGTCGCTGCTGATCCGCCCATGCGCGGGCGGAACTTGTCGCCCCGGGCGGGGAGCGTGACCGGGAATCCGTCCGAAGAGGACACACATGCCCGAAGCCGGCACTGGCTCGATCACCAGGCGTTCAAGAAGAACAGCACCCAGCCGACCGCGGAGGAGAGAAAATGGATTCCAAGGCCTCATCGCTCGTCGCCCAGGCCAAGCAGTGGGCGACCTACTACGGTGACTACACGACGGGCCCGGAGGGCGCCGCGCTGACCATCGTGCTGCGCTTCCGCGCCCTGTGGGAGGACAACGACGCCGAGGGCATCACCGACCTGTTCGTCGAGAACGGCAGCCTGCTGCTGGGCGACGAGCAGCTCAAGGGCCACGGCGAGATCCACGCGTACCTCACGGCGGCGTTCAACGCGGGCTTCAGCGGCACGAAGCTGATCGACGAGGTCGCGGACGTCCGGCTCCTGAGCCCCGACGTCGCGATGGTCATCACGACGGGCGGGCTGGCGGCCAAGGACGCCACGTCCGTCCCGGAGGGCAACTCCTCCCGCACCATGTGGGTCGTCGTGAAGCGCGACGGCGACTGGTGGCTCGCGTCCTACCAGTCCAGCCCGCTCCAGGGCTGACCCACTTCCAGCACGTCCGCAGGCCGCGCACGGTCCAGAGGTCGCAACGACGGGTCGTGCGCGGCGTCCGGCGGTGCGCGGACCGCTCGTTCGGAGAAGGAGAACCGGATGTACGACTATGTGATCGTCGGCGGCGGGTCCGCGGGCTGCGTGCTCGCGGCACGCCTCACCGAGGACCCGGACGTCACCGTGTGCCTGGTGGAAGCCGGTCCGCTCGACACCGTGGAGAACATCCACGTGCCGGCCGGTTTCGCGAAGCTGTTCCGCACGGGCGTGGACTGGGACTACGACACCCACGACGAGCCGGGCCTCAACGGGCGCCGCGTGTTCCTGCCGCAGGGCCGGGTGCTGGGCGGCACCAGCTCCATCAACTCGATGATCTACGTGCGCGGCAACCCGCTCGACTTCGACGCCTGGGGGCAGCCGGGGTGGGGTTTCGACGACCTGCTGGGCTACTTCCTGCGCTCGGAGGACAACGACCGCGGCGAGTCGGCGTTCCACGGCGTGGGCGGTCCGCTGGGCGTGTCGGACAACCGCGCCCGCAACCCCATGTCGACCGCGTTCCTCGACGCCGCCGCGGCCGCCGGGTTCGACGCCAACGACGACTTCAACGGCCCCGCCCAGGACGGGTTCGGCTACTTCCAGGTCACGCAGCGCGACGGCCGCCGGTCCAGCGCCGCGACCGCGTTCCTGCACCCGGTGCTGCACCGCCCGAACCTCACGTTGGAGGCGAACCTCCAGACCCACCGCGTGCTGGTCGAGGGCGGACGCGCCACGGGTGTGGTCGGCTACCGCGCCGGCGAGGAGATCACCGTGCGCGCCGAGCGCGAGGTCGTCCTCGCCGCCGGGGCGTACAACTCGCCGCAGCTGCTGATGCTGTCGGGCATCGGGCCGGCCGCGATGCTGGGCGCGCTGAACATCCCGGTCGTGCTCGACCAGCCGCTGGTCGGGCAGAACCTCCAGGACCACGCGCTCGTGCCGCTGGTCTACACCCACCGGCACCCGATCAGCATGCTGGCGGCGGGCGCTCCCGAGTCCGTCCAGCAGTTCATCACCGAGGGTCGGGGCCCGCTGACCTCCAACGGCCCCGAGGCCGGCGGTTTCGTGCGGACGGTCGGCGGCCTGCCCGCGCCGGACGTCGAGTTCCTGACCGCGCCGGTGATGATCGCGGACAGCGGCCTGGCCGCGCCCACGGCGCACGCGATCACGCTGGGGGCGTCCCTGCTCACGCCGCTGAGCCGCGGGCACGTGTCGCTGGGCTCGGACGACCCGACGGCCAAGCCGCGGATCGTGCACAACTACTACGCCGACCCCGCCGACCTGGACACGGCCGTGCGCGCGTTGCGGATCGCGTTGGAGATCGCCGGCACGGCGCCGCTGGAGCCGTACACGGAGACGGCGTTCCGGCCGCCGGCGTCCACTTCGGAGGAGGACCTGCGCGCCTACGCGCGGGCCCGCACGCAGTCGACCTACCACCCCGTGGGCACGTGCGCGATGGGGCAGGTCGTGGACGCCGAACTGCGCGTCATGGGCATCGAGGGGCTGCGCGTGGTCGACGCCTCGGTGATGCCGACGATCACCCGCGGCAACACCAACGCCCCGGTCATCGCCATCGCCGAGAAGGCCGCCGACCTCATCAGCGGCGCCCCGGCGCTCCCGTCGCGCGGCACCGAAGCCCTGGCCGCTTGAGGGGTTCGCGGGTGCGGCGGATCGGCCGGACGGCACGCCCGTCCGCCGATCCGCCACGTCCGCGCACCGTGCCCGACGGCCGAGTCGTCACGGCGCCACAGGCGTGCCATACCCTTGCTCCGGAGCGGCGGCGTGACCGGAGGAGTCGATGCTGGGATGACGGCTGAGCGACCGATGCCCACGCAGGACGACGTGCTCGGGTACTTCGACACGCTGTCGAACTGGGGGCGCTGGGGCGACGACGACGAGCTCGGCACGCTGAACCACATCACCGACGACGTCCGGCTGGCGGCGGCGCGGGCCGTGCGCCACGGCCGGGGCGTGTCGTGCGCGTGGGAGGTCGCCGTGCCGGAGGAGATGGAGCGGGCGACCACGACGTGCCCGTGCGCGGCCGACATGCCCGGCGCCGAGAACATGCCGGTGCCCGGTTTCCGCAACGACCGGCGGTGGGGCTTCTCCTTGGAGCGGCTCGGCCTCACGTTCCACGGCAACACCGTGACTCACGTCGACTCGCCGTGCCACCTCTTCTGGGACGGCACGATGTACAACGGGCGGTCGCACTCGTTGGTCGACCCCGCGACGGGATCGGCGTGGGCGGCTGTCACGGCGGCGGCGAACGGGATCGTCACGCGTGGCGTCCTGCTGGATGTCGCGAGGGTCCGCGATGTGCCGTGGCTGGAACCGGGGCAGGGCGTGTTCCCCGAGGACCTGGAGGAGGCCGAACGCCGGCAGGGCGTGCGGGTGCGGTCCGGCGACGCGGTGCTCCTGCGTACCGGCCATGGCCGCGCCCGGCACGAGGCCGGCCCGTCCGGCGGTGTCACGCAGGCCGGCTGGCACGCGTCCTGCCTGCCGTGGCTGCACGAACGCGGGGTCGCGCTGATCGGCGCCGACACCCCTCAGGACGTTCAGCCGTCGGGGTACGAGGACGTGTTGATGCCGGTGCACGCCGTGGGTCTCGTCGCGATGGGCCTGTGGTTGCTCGACAACTGCGACCTGGAGGCGTGCGCGACGACCGCCGCCGAGCTCGGCCAGTGGGACTTCCAGCTCGCGGTGGCGCCGGTCCGCTTCGCCGGCACGTCCGGCAGCCCGGTCAACCCGATCGCCACGTTCTGACCGCGAGACCCGCGGATCGCCTCGCCGTCGCCCGGCAGCCGGAGGTAGCGCGCACGTGGTGCGGGCGGCTTTGGAGAACGTCGACAGAAATGCGCGGCTCGCCTTGGTGGTTTCGGCATGTCGTGGCCTCGGCGTGGGCCACTACGTTGGCGCGCATGGACAATGACGTTCGTCACGCCGCGCCGCGTGCCCGCTTCGATCGCCAGGGGCGGCGCCTGCTCGTGCTCGGCATCGGGGTCTTAGCCGTGCTCGTCTCCGCCACCGTGCTGGCCTTGAAGGACCTCGGCGCGGTGATGGTGCACTTCGTGGCCCAGGGGACGCCGGTCTGGGCGCTGGGCCTGTTCGTCTTCGCCGTGTGCGCGGGCATCGCGAAGATCGTGGCCTCGTTCAGCGAACCCATGGGCCGCGTCGTGCGGATAGTCGAACTCCGCCGGGCGGCCGGCGACGATCCCGGCCGCGACGACTGAGCCGCGCGCCCGTGCGGCGGGTCATCGCCGCGGCTGGAAGTAGCGCTTCGTGATGTGGTTGCCGACGGCCGTGCCGAGCGCGGTGCCGTCGACGTCCGCGGACCGGAAGTGGATGCCTGCCCAGATGCGGGCTCCGACGACCTCGGCGGTCGCCTGCGAGAAGCTGTCGAAGTGCCGCGTGGTGCCGCTGTCGACGCTGAACGCGCTGAAGGGGACGCGGTCCCGGCCGAAGAAGTGCGCGTACGCCGTCATCTGCGCGGCCGTGCGGCACGTGTGGCCGGAGGGGTAGTCGGGGTTCGGCGGGGTCGTCACCAGCGGGGTCCAGCCGGGGTCGGCCGCGGTGGCGGGGTTGCCGTCGGTGTCGGCGGACCGGATGGCGGTGATCGGCCGCCAGAAGTGCCAGAACTCCTTGTCGTTCGCGCACGCGATCGCGCCGTCCGCGCCCGTGACGTCCGCCAGCGCGTAGAAGCGCGCGGTCTCCAGGACGTCGAGTCGTTGGGTGACGGCGAGGTCCCGCTTCATCCCCCAGCTGACGGAACGTCGGTCGTGCCACCAGAGCGCCGCGTCGGTCTGGTCCGCGGTGCGGGCGGTGCTCGTCGCCGAGCCCAACCGCTTGACCTCGTCGAAATCGCGGGCGTACGCGTGGCTCGTGACCGCCGGCGGCCCCGGGGTGCGGAACATGGTCGCGTCCGGAACGGCGAACGGCTTCAGGAAACCCACCCAGGCTCCCGTGTTCTCGAAGCCAGGGGGAGTGGGGCGGTACTGGCCCGGCTCCGTGCCGACGGTCCAGGGCCGGGGGTCGAAGGCGCCGTCGTCCTGCCGTGCCGTGATCATCGCGGCGGCGGCCTGTGCGCCGACCCGGATGCCGTCGCGCTTCGCCGGTCCCTCGGGGATGCCGGCGAGCCACTGGTGGTACTGCGTGCGCAGCCTTTCCCGCTGTGCCGGGAAGATCGCGTCCAGCACCCGGTAGGCGGCCGTGCCGACGGCGGCGTCCGTCGACTCGCGCCCGTTGGCCCGCGGTGCGACGAGGTAGGGCTCGTACGGCGTGCCGGCGATCGCGTTCACCGCGTCGTAGACGGCGCCGCTGACCATCGCGAAACCGCGTCCGGCGACCTGTGGCGGCGACTGCTGCGCGACGTCCCAGATGGCGGTCTGCGCGTTGAGGTCCCAGACGACGACCGCGTTCGGTGACGCGTTCGCCTCGGCGACGGCCGGCGGCGCGAGGGCGAGCGACGCCGTCAGGGCAAGAACCGCGTGAACCGCCGTGCGGCGCGTCATGACCATCGTCAACCCCGGCTGTATCCCTAGCGCATCGACACGACTACGCAACGTATCGCCAGGTGTCGGGCAGGCGCAACACCCAGCCGCCGCCGCAGGCGGGTTCGGGTCGATCTCATCCATGACCTGCGGTTTTTCCCCTGGAGGTCGGCCGGAGGTCGGAGGTCACCTGTTCGTGTGGTCCACGCGCCGTGCGGGGCCGTGCAAAGGAAAACCCCGGCTCGGCCACCGACGTCTCGTGGACGGAGGTGGCCGAACCGGGGTCCCGGGTGTGCGGTCAGGCGGCCGCCGGGCCCCGGTAGGTGGCGCTGCCGAAGGCGAGCATCGGGTAGCCGACGAACCCGAACAGCCAGAGGCCGACGACGCCGAACCCGCTGCCCTTGCCGAACGACTTCGCCATGTCGATCGCGACGAGCAGCGAGATGACGATGTTGACGACCGGGATGAAGAACAGGATCAGCCACCAGCCGGGACGGCCCACGATCTTCAGCTGCACGTAGATGTTGTAGAGCGGGATGATCGCCGCCCACCCGGGCTTGCCCGCCTTCGCGAAGACCTTCCACATGGCCACGATCAGGAAGAGGCCGATCACCGCGCCGATGACGGCGGGGATGACGAGGGCGGACGAGTCGGTCTGGTTCACCGCGTGATTCCTTCCGGCAACCGGCGGAGGTGCGGGCGCTGATCGCACGCATCGGGGTTCCCCCAGCCGGTCGTGGCGCGGAACGTTCCCAGTCGGCGGGCGCGAACGCACCGGTGTTGGCCGATTCGTGAGCCGTTCGAGATCAATCCAGTGCTCGGGCCCGCCGGGTCGCCGGGCCGCCGGTGTCCGGCCATCAAACGGGTGATGACGGCCGGAGGTGCTGCGGTCGAACAGCCGGGGTGCCATGTTGAGAGGTGGCGTAGTGGCGTGCACTCTCGCGGGAGGCGCGATGCGGCGGACAACGGTCGTCCTGCTGTCGGTGACGGGCCTGCTCGCGGGGTGCCTCGGCCAGGCGCGGGACGAGGACCCGGCCCGCAACGCCGACGCCAGGGAAGTCACGTTGACGATCACGGCCAACGCGGTGGCGGGCGGGAAGAACGCGCGCGGCGCGGACTGGATCGCGAACTGGGTGATCCCCAGGTTCACCGAGGCGCAGAAGGCCAAGGGCGTGGACGCCACGGTCCGCTTCGAGCAGAACGGCGCCGGCGACGAGGACTTCAAGACGAAGGTCGCGCTGGACCTCAAGACCGGCGGCGGCGGTGACGTCGTCGAGTTGGACGGCATCTGGCTCGGCGAGTTCGCCCAGGCCGGTCTGGTCGAGCCGCTGGACGACGTCGTCGGCGGGGACGAGGTCGACTCGTGGGACGGCTGGCGGCAGATCCCCGCCGCCGTGCAGGGCCTCGGCGAGTTCGACGGCCGGCGCTACGGCGTGCCGATGGGCACCGACGGCCGGGTGCTGTTCTACAACAAGAAGCTGTTCGCGCAGGCCGGCCTGCCCACCGACTGGCAGCCGCGCAGCTGGGACGACGTCCTCGACACCGCCGCGAAGCTCAAGTCGCTGCCCGGGGTCTGGCCGCTGCAGCTCAACGCCGGCACCGCGATGGGCGAGGCCACCACGATGCAGGGCGTGCTGCCCGCGTTGGTGGGCACCGGCACGGCCGTGCACGAGGACGGCAAGTGGCAGGGCGCCACGGCCGGCGTCAAGGACGTCCTCTCGCTCTACCAGCGCGTCTACCGGGACGGGCTCGGCGACCCGATCCTCCAGCAGGAGGCGAAGGGCCGTGACCGGTCGTTCGCGCTGTTCGCCGAGAACAAGATCGGCATCCTGCTGGAGAGCGACTACTTCTGGCGCTCGGTGGTCGAGCCGCGCGTCGGCGTCGCCAAGATGGCCGACCGCGACACGGCCGTCGGGTGGGCGCTGATCCCCGCCCGCGTGCCCGGCGCCGGGGTCGGCGGCCAGGACTTCGTCAGCATGTCCGGTGGCGGCGTGCGGGTGGTCAACCCGAACACGCCGTACCCGCGGCAGGCGTGGGAGCTCATGGAGTTCCTCAACTCGGCCGAGGCGGTCAAGTCGGCGTTGGCGGGCGCCGCGCAGGTCACCCAGCGCACCGACGTGAACGACGAGGTGCTGGCGGGCGACCCGATGCTGGCCTTCATCGCCGAACGCGTGCTGCCGATCACCCGCTACCGGCCCGGCCTGGCGGACTACCCGAAGGTGTCGGCGGCGTTGCGGCAGGCGACCGCCGACGTGGTGGCGGGCAAGAGCCCGGAGGACGCCGCGAGGTCCTACCACGACGCGCTGGTCGAGGCGGTCGGCGAGGACGCCGTTGCGGGCGGCTGAGGACCGCGACCCGGCGGGGCTCGGCACGACGCGGGCGATCGGGTTCCTCGCGCCGGCGCTGCTGCTGATCGGCCTGTTCCTGGTGTTCCCGGCGCTGTGGACGCTCTACATCGGGATCACCGACTACCAGCTGACCGGACCGGCCGCGGCCGAGCCGAGCGTGGTCGGCCTGGACAACTTCGCCACGGCGCTGGCCGACCCGCTGTTCGCCAACTCGCTCTGGCTGACCGCGCTGTTCGTGCTCGGCTCCGCGCTCGTCGGGCAGAACGCGCTCGGCTTCGCGCTCGCCTGGCTCCTGCGCCGGGTGCGGCCGCGGCTGCGGCGCGTCGTCGAGGCATTCGTGCTGCTGGCGTGGATCCTGCCGGGTCCCGTCGTCGCCTACCTGTGGTTCGCCGTGCTGAGCCGGGACGGCGGCACGCTCGGCCTGCTCCTCGGCCAACCGGGGACGGCGTGGCTGGTCGAGTACCCGATGGCGAGCCTGATCGTGTTCAACACCTGGCGCGGCACGGCGTTCTCCATGCTGCTGTACAACTCCGCGCTGCGAGCCGTGCCGCCGTCGCACCTGGAGACCGCCCGGCTGGCCGGCGCGGGCGGCTGGCAGACCGTGCGCGACGTGGTGTTCCCGCACATCCGCGGGCACGTGCTGACCAACACGCTGCTGATCAGCCTGTGGACGGCCAACGACTTCACGCCGTTCCTGCTCACCGCGGGCGGCCCGAACCACGAGTCGGAGGTGCTGCCCGTGCTGATCTACCGGCAGGCGTTGGAGAGCGGCCGGCTCGGGTACGCGTCGGCGATGTCGTTGCTGCTGCTGGTCGGGAACCTGGCGGTGGCGCTGGTGTACCTGCGGCTGTTGCGCAGGCGCGCGTGACACCGGGGTCGGTGGTGCGCCGGATCGGCTTCCACGTGCTGATCGCGGTGGTGCTGGCGTTCTTCGCGGTGCCGATGCTGTGGCTGGCCGGCGCGCCGTTCGACGCGCGGCCGGGCTTCGGCATCCGCTGGCCGGAGTGGACGTCGGCGAACGTCATCGCCACCCTCGGCCACCCGTACGTGGTGCGGTCGCTGGTCAACTCGCTGGTGCTGTGCCTGGTGGCGACCGCGGTGACGACGGCGTTCGCCGCCCTGGCCGCCTACGCGCTCTCCCGCGTGCGCATCCCCGGCCGGGACGTGCTGCTGTACGTGCTGCTGTTGCTGTCCAGCGTGGTCACGGGCACCGCGGCCATGGTGCCGCTGTTCGTGCTGATGCTGCAGCTCGGGCTCATCGACTCCCGCTTCGGCACGGCGCTGGTGATCGCGGGCGGCATGCTGCCCGCCGCCATCTTCATCCTGAAGGACTTCGTGGACTCCGTGCCGCGCTCGTACGAGGAGTCCGCGCGGGTGTTCGGCGCCTCGCCCCGGCAGGTGCTCGGGCACGTGGTGCTGCCGACCGCCAGGCCGGGGCTGGCGATGATCCTGGTGTGGTCGTTCGTCAACGCGTGGGGCAACTTCCTGCTGCCGTTCCTGCTGCTGCGCGACGTCGGCAAGCAGCCGGCCGCGGTGCTGATCCGGACGTTGCAGGACGAGGGCGGCAGCGCCAACCTGACCGTGATCCCGGTGTTCTCGCTGCTGTACTCCATCCCGGTCGTGCTGCTGTACCTGGTCGTCGACAAGCGCTACGGGTTCCGATTCCACGGGGGGATCAAGAGCTGATGGCGGGCATCGACATCACCGGTCTGTCCACTGTGTACCCGAACGGGGTGCGCGCGGTGGACGGCCTCGACCTGGGCGTCGTGGACGGCGAGCTGTTCGCGCTGCTCGGACCGTCCGGCTGCGGCAAGACCACGTTGCTGCGCACGATCGCCGGCCTCGAGCTGCCCTCGGCGGGCGCCATCGCGATCGGGTCGCGCGACGTGACCCGCCTGCCACCCGGCGGGCGCGGGGTGGCGATGGTGTTCCAGGACTACGCGTTGTTCCCGCACATGACGGTGGCGGAGAACATCGCCTACCCGCTGCGCGTGCGCCGTGCGCCCAAAGCGCGGCAACGGGAAGCGGCGGTCGAGGTGGCCGAGGGCCTGAGCCTGTCCGCGCTGCTCGACCGCAGGCCCGGTCAGCTGTCCGGCGGTCAGCAGCAGCGGGCGGCGCTGGGGCGGGCCGTCGCCGCGGGCGCCGACGTCCTGCTGCTGGACGAGCCGCTGTCCAACCTGGACGCCCGGTTGCGGCTGGAGGCCAGGACGTTCCTCAAGCGGTTGCAGCACGAGCTGGCGCTCACGACCGTCTTCGTGACCCACGACCAGGCCGAGGCGTTGGCGCTGGCCGACCGGATCGCGGTGATGGAGGCGGGCCGGCTCCGCCAGCTGGGCACGCCGCGCGAGGTGTTCCAACGGCCCGCCGACACGTTCGTCGCGAACTTCATCGGCTCCACCCCGATGAACCTGATCGGGGCCAGGACCCGCGACGGCCACGTCGAGTGCGCGGGGACCAGGCTGCCGGGCCCGCCGGGACTGGCCGACGGCACCCCCGTCGTGGTGGGCGTGCGGCCCGAGTACCTGGCGCCGGCCGGCGAGGGCATCACGGGCCGGGTGTCCACGGTCGAGAACCTGGGTGTCTCGTCATTGGTGACCCTCGACTGCCCGGACGGCACGCTGATCAGCCTCACCGTGCCGGAGCAGGAGGAGCCCACCCTCGGCACGTCCCTCACCGTCGCCGCCGCGCCCGGGAGGCTGCTGTACTACGGCGCGGACGACGGCCGCCTGCTGGGCGGCTGACCGGTCCGAGGGAGCGCACCTCGCGCGACGTGGTTCCGGACCGCGCGAGGCACGCCGCCGGCGTGGCGGAACGTCGCTACACTCGGTGATCTTCCGGCGGAGGGTGTCCGATGTTCGAGTTGGTGGCGAAGCTCGCGGAGATCTTGTCGTCACACTGGGTGCGGTTCCTCGACGGTCGGCGGTCCGGGCGCGATGCCGAGGTCGCGGCGCACGTCGTCGGCGTGGTGCTCGCCCTCCAGGACCTGTGCGTGCGCGGCGAGCGGCTGCTCGTGCTCGCCGAGGAGCTGGCCGGCGACTCGCCCGGGCCGCGGACCTCGGCGGAGTTCGAGGGCGTGCTGGCCGAGCAGGTGCGCGAGGTCGGGGCGCTGCGGCTGCGGCTGTCGGACGCGAAGCCGCTGCTGGCCACCGTCGACCCGCTGTTCTACCCGGAGCTCGCCCCGGTCGTGGACCAGAAGTCCGGTCTGCTGACGCGGTGGACCAGGCAGGCGTCGCTGAGCGCGTTCTCCACCACGACGTTGTTCTTCCTGCCGTCGCGCGACGTGGCGAGCCTCGTCGAGGAGGCGGGCGCGGGAGCCGAACTCGACCGCGGCCCGTACGCGCACGCCGTGGCCGAGGGCGTGCGCGCGGTCCGGGCGCGGGAGCTGCGGGACCTGCGCACCGCCGCCGCCAAGGGCGCCGGGATCCACGCCGAGATCGCCACCGCACGGGCGGGCCTGGCCCGCACCAAGGACTTCTGCGCGACGTTGCTCCGGGCGACCGAGGCCGCCGTGGGCCCGGAGGCCATGACGCGGCTGCGGCGCGAACTGCTCCCCTGACCGATCGGGTCAGCGGTGGTGCCGCAGCGCCCGGACCAGCTCCGGGTCGCGCGGGTAGCCCATCGTGGCGAACGCGATGCCGCCGATGTCGGTGGCCAGGACCGTCGTCCGCGCGAAACCCAGCAGCACGGCCAGCCGGTCGACGTTGAACATCATCCGCTGGAACAGGCCGGTGCGCCGGAGGGGTTCGTCGAGGCGGACCTCGTCCACGCTCAGCTCGACCCGGTTCGACCAGCTGAACTGGAGCAGCGCGGTGGCGGCGCCCTCGCGCAGGACGAGGTCGACGCTGCCGGTCCCGCCGGGGTACAGCGCGAGGTCGGCGCGCGCCCCGTCGAGCCGGTGCAGCAGCGTCGCGGCGAACCGGGAGGGGCTGATCGGCGCCCACGCGCGCCACGTCGCCACGAACTCGTCGTCCAGGCCCACGACGGTCAACGCGGGCTCCAGCCGGCGGAAGGCCGCGATGTCGACGGGTTCGGCGGCGTGGTCGGGTCGCCCGGCCGGCGTCACCGAGATCCGAGCCGCGTCGGCCACCAGTTCGTCCCACAGCGGGTCGGGGCGGAACGGCGGGAACGGCAGGTCGCCGCCGAGCGCCTCCCAGGCGCGCCGCCACCACGCCACCGCGCGCACGGGCCGCATCCCGACGAGCGTGGCCGCGACGACTTGGCACCGCACCAGCACCAGCGACGCGCCGACCGCGACCAGCTCGATCGAACCCGGCCGCTCGCTCGTCAGGGCCGCGTGCTCGGCGGCGTGCTCCATCTCGGAGTAGGCCACGACGTGGGGCGCGTCGGCGATCCGGTACTCGATGGCCGAGTCCAGCACGGCCCCGGTGCTCACCGGCTGGAACACGACGTCGTCCGGGGTGAGGATCAACGGCCACACGCCGTGCTCGTCGCCCATCACGAACTCCACGGCGGGGTCGCCGTCGGGCGCGCGGATGTCGCGGCACCGGCGGACCGCGTCGGCGTCGATCAGGACCGCGTCGTCGAGGGCGGGCACGTGCACGCGGACGCCGTTCGCGACGGCGGTCACCCGGAGGCCGGGCAGGTGTTCGAGCGCGCGGATGACGTCCGTGACGTCCATGCGGCCTCCGATCGTCGGCTGCGGCCATTGTCCACGCACGCGCAACGCAAGAACGCCGATCTCTCCGAGCGGCGGTTGTCGTGGGCCGGCCGGATTGCGGCGTGGTGCGCTCGGCGGCGTTTGCGCCGGTGCCGGGCGTCAGTGGTCGATGGCGATGTCGACGGCGACCGGTGCGCCCGTCGCGTCCACGTCCAGGTGGACGGGGAAGAACCCGTCACCGATGGAGGTCATCGCCATCATGACGTCGGCGCCGCCGACCGCGAGGGTGGCGGCCTCGTGGTCGGCGGCCCGGACGGCCGCCATCACCTGCCAGTGGTGCGAGTGCGGGCGGAAGTCGAGGGCGAACCTGCGCTCCGGCTCGGACCTCTTGCGCTCCTCCAAGGCGACCGCCCGCCGGTACGCCTCCCGGATCGGGAGGGAGAGCCAGCCGTAGGCGTCGTCACCCGGCGTGCCGGTGCGACCCGCACCGAACTCGGTGGCGACCTCGTCCTCGTCCCCGCCCCAGAACACCACGTCGGCGAGGCCGTCCAGGGAATCGTCGTGGACCCAGGAGCCGAGCGCGTCCGCGTCGGCGAAGGCGAACCGGGCGTGGTCGATCCTGATCCGCGTGAGCGGGCGGCGCTCGGCCACCTCGCCGTCGCCGAGCTCGATGCGGATGCGGGCCCAGCCCCACTGCCCGCGCGTGGCCGCCACCCGCAGCGCCCGGTCGGTCGGCACGCCGCCGACCGGGACGACCGGCACACCGGTGACCAGGAAGTCCGGGTCGCCCGCCGCGATCGCGTGCCGCACCCGCTCGCGGTGCGGGATCCGGCGGGGGAACCGGTGCGGCGAAGCGCTGAGCCCGCGCGCACTGCAGTGCTCGTCGAACTTCGCGGCGAACCGCTCCGCCGCGTGCTCGGGGATGTCGTACAGCCGGCGACCGGACTGGTGGTCGAACGACCGCGCGGCGGCGTCCGCGTCGGGACCGACGACCTCGAAGTCGACCGCCGCGACCCCGCCGGGTCCGCCCACCTCGTCCGGGGAGCGGTCGCCGGACCACAGCCCCAGGTACCCGCCGTCCACCAGCACCAGCTGCCCGGACGGACAGGTCACCGAACCGAGCTCCACCTCGTCCACGGCGAGCAGTCTACGAACCGCGCGCGAGCACGTGCCGGTGGCCGGGTGCGAACCCGGTGCGCCGCGGCGGCTCGTCGGGCGGCGGTGCGGGTTCGGGCGGAGTTCTCGTTGGTGTGGTCCGGGTCGTGGGAAATTGGTGGGCCGAGGCGTTGGCCGGCCAGGCGTCGACCATGTAGAATAGCGGGAAAGTGTCGCGCGATCCGTTGTACGCGAACGATGTGGCCGCCGCGTTCGGAGCGGCACCGCGGAAGTCCTTGGCAGGCAAGCACTGGCCGTCGGGGCACGGCGTCCGGCTGGACGAGGTGGTCGACCTCGTGGCGTGAACGGCGGCACTGCACACCGGGCGAGGGCCGCTGCCCGTCGTGAACGTCCCGACGCGGTTCTCGGCGATCTGCGGGACGTGGCCGCTGGATCCCGCGTTGTCCTGGGGAGCTGACGAAGAGTCCACTGTGGAGGGTCCGGCGGGGCTGCGGTTCGACCGCGGCGTGATCCCGGTTCGGACGCCACGTCGTACCGCGAAGCAGGCAGACGCACGGCAAGAGAGGAAGACATGGCCAGTACCGAAGACCAGGTCCGAACCGAACCGGGTGCCGCCGACCGCGCCGCGATCGCGGCACTGCCCGTGAACCTGACATCGGCGTGGCAGGCGCACGACGCCGCCGCGTTCGCCGACCTCTTCATCGACGACGGCACGATGATCCTGCCGGGCCTGTACCGCAAGGGCAAAGAGGACATCCGCGCCTACATGGCCCAGGCCTTCCAGGGCGCGTACCGGGGCACCAGGGTCACCGGCGAGCCCATCCACCTCAAGATGCTCAACGACGACAGCGCGGTGCTGGTCACCAAGGGTGGCGTGCTCGCGCCCGACGAGACCGAAGTCCACCCGAGCCGGGAGATCAGGGCGTCGTGGATCGTCGTGCGCCAGGGCGGGCAGTGGAAGCTGGCCGCGTACCACAACAGCCCGGTCAACGTCTGACCTGACCCGGCCTGTGCGCTCAGGCCAGGCGGGCCGCGGCCGCGGTGCGCACGGGCGTGGTGTCGATCGGGTCGTCGGCCAGGTCGCGCAGGCGCGCCCGGGTTTCCCGGGTGAGCGGCGCGCGTGCGGCGGCGAACGCCCGGACCTGTTCCTCGCAGTCCCACAGGCCTTCGACCAGCAGGTGGTCCGATGAGACGGGGCTGAGCGCGACCAACGCGTCGAGGTACGCGGCCCGTTCGTAGGAGTGGGGGGTGTCCGACCACAGTCGTCGCAGGACGGGGACGGCCCGGTGCGCCGCGGCGTGGTGGTCTGCCGTCGAACCCGACAGCCGTGACAGCCGGGCGAGGCCGGTGGCCGCGACGTCGTAGCCGCACCAGTCCTCGCCAGGTGGGCGTTCCAGGGTGGACAGCATCAGCTCGACGTCCCGGTGGTCGCCGTGCGCGGCGAGGACGCGGGTCGCGATCCGGCGGAGGGGGTGGTCGGGGTCCGCCGACCAGCGGCGCGCGTGGTCGGCGGCCCGCGGTCCCAGCGGTTGGAGGGCACGGCCGAGTCCGGGCACGGGTCGGCGCACGGGGGTGTCCAGGACGAGGTGCTCCGCCAGGTCCAGCAGCGCGGGTTCCGGACCGCGTCGGGCGATCTCGAACAGGGCCCGGGTCTTCGCGGCCCGTGGCACGTCGCGGTCGCGGAGCAGGGCGAGCAGTTCGCCGGTGGGGCGGTCGCGGTGCGGGCCGGGTCGGCCGGGAGCGCGGTCGGTTGCGGGACGGGTGGCCCAGGCGTGCTGCCGCGCCCAGGTCAGCCAGGGGTCGCTGCGCCAGAGCAGGCCACGCCGGTCGTCCGGGGTCAGGCGGCGCCGCGCGGTGCCGGCGAGGTCGTCCCACCAGGCGCGGGGCCATTCCGCGGCTGCGGTTTCGAGCACGTCGATCCAGTGCGGGCCGGCGCGGACGTGGTCCCGGACGGCGGTGACGGCCTCGCGGGACCCGGCGGTGCCGAGGGCCACCAGCAGGGAGGCGAGGGTGAGGGCCGTCTGGTCGTCCCCGGTGTCCCGGAGCAGTGCGGTGATCGGGTGCAGGGGCAGGGCGAGATCGCGGACCAGTCGCGCCAGGTACACCGCGCGGTCGTCGACCTGCCAGTCCCAGCGGTAGTCGTGCACGACGCAGTCGTGGACCAGGTCGGCGGAGGTCGGGTCGGTGGTCGCGAGCATCGCTCCCCGGCCGCGGCCGCGCTGGAGCATCCCGGCGAGGGTGTCGGCAGGGGCTGGGCGCATCGACGCCATTGTGGGCCGGGAGGGACCGGTCGAGCCAGCGGATTCGGGTCCGGCTCGGGTCAGCCGCTCTGGTTGGACGTGTGGGTTCCGGCCGCGTGCGGAGGTGGCGGGGTCGAGGCGGCCCACGGAGCGGCCAGGTGGTCGTGTCGCGCGGCGAGGTGGTCTTGCAGGCGTGCGTGGCGGAACTGGTAGGTGGCGCCGACCTGGCGCAGGATCCCCAGGCGGTGGGCTTCGGCGAGGAACGCCTGGAGCCGCCACGGCAGGCGTCCACGGGCCGCCGGCACGAGCCGTGCGCTGGTGTGGTGCGCCCACGCCGACGCGTTCAGGGCCACCACGAGGCACACGGCTGAACTGTCGAGGAGGGTGTAGACCACTCCGGGCAGCGTCACGCCCAGGTCGAGGGCGCCGGTGAAGCGGCCATCGTCGGAGTAGTGGATCAGAGTCCACGGGACGTCGGTCGTCAGCACGGGCGCCACGATCGCGACCGTCCCCGCGGCGAGGGCGAGGAGGCGATCCGCTCGAACGGACGACGCGGGCGTCACGACGTCGCGGAGACCGCTGGGGTTCTTGATCCACCTCAGGGCGGCGAAGCAGACGCCGATGACCGCACCTCCCACGAGCCCAGCCGACGCGGCGTCGAGGGCGGCGGTAAAGCTGCCCCTGCCGAGGCTGAAGACGCAGCAGGTCGCGCCCATCAGGAGGTCGAGCAACGCCGCGACGGACATCCACAGCACCACGCGCCGCCAGGGTGAAGCGGTCGTCGGCGCCCAGCGGTGCAGCTGCCACCAGGCCAGGTCGTAGGTGCCCTGTCGTCGCAGCCCGGCGGCGAGGTGCGTCAGGTGGTGCGGGGCCCGAGCCGGGTCCCGGCGGCGCCGGGCGGTGTCCTGGCGGTGAGCGCGGGTGCAGAGGGTCGGGACGAAGGCGTCCAGCAGGTGGTGCTCGACGGCGGCGGGGGTGGGGAAGCGGCCGGTGTCGGTGAGTTCGGTGGGGTCGCCGGGGGCGTCGGCGTACGCGGTTCGGGCGAGGGCCACCACGAGCGGGTTGGCGAGCGCCTGGGCGGTCGGCCCGTCCGGGTGCCCGGCCAGGACGTCCCAGTGCTCCTGGCGGGGGCCGGGTGGGGTGGCCAGGCGGAACAGGGTGACGGCGTCGTCGGGGCGGACGGGTGCGGGCGTGACGACCGCCGCGCCGGTCAGCACGCGGCCGTCGGCGCGCAGGTCGTCGATCGCGCTCGGCCCGAAGGTCTCCGCGTCGGCCAGGGCCCGGTAGTCGGCGGCGATCCGGCGTCGCAGCCACGCTCGCGGGCGGTCGCGGGCCGGGGCGAACGAGGCGAGCGAGAGCAGCACCGGTCGCCGTGACCGGCCTGGTTGTCGCCCGGCCGGGTGGTGCGGTGAGCCCGGATCAGGTGACGGGGTAACCCGGCGGTCCGCGTGAGGCCGGTTCCGGGTCACGTGGACGTGGCGTGACCGCGGTCCCCGGAGGGCTGAGCCCTCGCGACTCGTCCGAGTGGACGTGCCGGACCGCGCACATGGGGGTCGCACCGCCGGGTAGTACCGCGGGTGGCTGAGCGCGGCCGGCACAACTCCGAGTGGGAGTCAGCAATGGGAAAGTCAATCGTGCAACCGAGGTCGGGGGCGGGTGGGCGGTCCGCCGTCTACGTCGACGGCCCCTATCCCGGCACCGAGGAGACCGCGGCGGAACTGGCGACCTCCGGGTTCGACACCGCGATCCTCTGGAGCCTGCACGTCCACGAGAACGGCGACCTCTACTACAACGAGAACCTGATCGTGTCGGAGGGGGAGTACTGCGGCGACGAGGGCTGGCCGACCTGGGTGGCGTCCTTGAAGACCAGGCCGGACTCGAAGGTCGGTCGCGTCGAGGTCTCGATCGGCTCCTACGGCGCCGCCGACTGGGAGAACATCGAGAGCCTGGTCCTGCGGCGCAGCGACGACGGCGGGACCGGGCCGGACAGCATCCTGTACCGCAACTTCAAGGCCTTGCAGGACGAGCTCCGGGTCGACGCGCTCAACAGCGACGACGAGTCGTGCTACGACGTGGACTCGACCGTGGAGTTCGCCAGGATGGCGGAGGGGATCGGGTACCGGAAGTTCACCTTCGTGCCCTACGAGGAAGTGGACTACTGGAAGGAAGTCGCGAGGGAACTCGGCTCCCTGGTGGACCGCGTCTACCTGCAGTGCTACGCGGGAGGCGGGGACAACGACCCCGCGGAGTGGGTGGGCGAGCTGGGCCTGGCGGTCGACCCCGGGCTGTGGTGCAAGCACGGCTCGGACTGCCGCGAAGGCGACTCGCCGGAGGAGGTCGGGCAGGCGTTGCGGGAGATGGGCACGACCACGCCGATCTACGGCGGCTTCATGTGGCGCTACTCCGACATGCGCCTGTGCTCGAAGCCGGGGCAGACCGTGGCGGACTACGCGGCGGCGATCAACTCCGCGACCGGCGCCAAGGACGTGTCGAAGCCCGCCGCCACGGGCCGGCCCGGACGATGAGCGGTCGCGCGGTGCCGTGAACGCGGGCGACCGGCACACCACCCGCCGTCCCCACCGGCCCCGGATCACGCACCGGCCTCGATAGGATCGCCGCTCCGGCGAGAGCGGGGAGGAACGGCGAGGGTGACCGGCGACGACGTGCTGGAGATCCTGGACGCCCTGCGGGAGGCCGGCAGCGACGTGTGGATCGGCGGTGGCTGGGGCGTCGACGCCCTGCTGGGCAGGCAGACCCGCCCACACCGGGACCTGGACCTCATGCACCGCGGTGAACAGGAGCCGGCCGTCCTCGCGACCCTCGCCGAAGCGGGGTTCGCCGAATCGGTCGACTGGCGTCCGGTGCGCTTCGTCGTCGCGGACGCGAAGGGCCGCGAGATCGACCTGCACCCGCTCGTCTTCGCCGCCGACGGGAGCGCGACGCAGGCTTCGCCGGAACCAGGGCGCCCGTTCACCTACCCGGCCGCGTGCTTCGTCACCGGCACGATCCTGAACCGCACCGTGCCCTGCCTGTCCGCCGAGCAGCAGGTCTACTTCCACCAAGGCTACGAGCCGACCGACCGGGACCGCCACGACATGGCCCGGCTGCGCGAGGCGTTCGGGATCGCCACCCACTTCTGACCCGCCGCACGTGCCCGCCGGCGGTCCGTTCCCGCACGTGCCCGCTGTGTGCGAGCGCGGACCGCCGGTGATTCCGGGTGTCAGAGGCGTGCCGCGCCCTTCGCGGTGGTGGTCGCGGCGGCTTGCGCACGTCGTTCACGGGCGCGTTCCTCGGCGGTGCCGCGAACGCCGTCGGCGGCGGCGGACAGGGTGGGTGCGGAGTGGTCGCCGACGATCCCGCCGCGGATGCTGTTGTTCGCCGCCACCTCGGCCACCGGGTTGTTCGCGGTCAGCCGGAGGACGCCGTTGACGATGTTGTCGTCCAGGGTCGTGCGGCCGCCGGTCGTGTTCGAGATGCCGACGTCCCGGGCGAAGTAGCCGCCGGAGGCGCAGCTGTCGAGGCCGCCGTTCGGGCCGAGCTGCACGCCGCCGAGGTTGCCGGCGAACGTGGCCCGACCGCCGACGGCGGTGCCGCAGACGACGCTGCCGGTCGGGTTGTTCAGCACGGACAGCGCGCCGTCCACGAAGCTGTCGTGCAGGTCGGTGAAGTACGCCGCGGTGGTGCCGACGTCGCCGGTGACCTCGCTGCCGGTCACGCTGACCTCGCCGACGCCCGAGGTGAGGTCGCCGTCGATCCTCGAACCACGCTCGACGAACAGGAAGCCCTCGATGGTCGCCGTGCCCTTCGGCTCGACGACCACGCCGCCGACGTCGGTGTTGTTCAGGTAGAGCCCGAAGCCGCCGGCCGCGAGGGTGATCCCGCCGTCGACCTTGGTGTCGGTCGAGTCGAGGTAGCCGTCGGCCGCGACCTTGACCGAACCGTTGACCGTGCCGCCGGTGATCACGAGGTTCGAGCCGGCGGCCACGCGCACGTTGCCGGTGACGGTGGTGCCGGTCAACGAGCACGACTCGCCCGGCGGCACGTACAGGTCGCTGGGGACCGTGACGGCGCCGCCGCTGCCGACGCAGTACATCACCAGGTCCGCGCGCGCGTCCTGGGCGGCGCCCAGCACCGACGCGGCGACGATGGCGCTCAAGGTGGCGAGCGCGGGTGCGGTCCGTCTGGTCATCTCGGTTCTCCCTGTTGCGGTGGAAGGAACTACTCGCCGATGTCGGATCGCGAGGCCGCGCGCACGATGACGGCCTGCTCCCTCGTGGTCAGCACGCCCCTGGCCACCAGGTCGGTGGTGACGAGGTCGACGTGCCGGACGAAGGCGCCGTGGTCGGGGTGCTCGCCGTGCTGGTCGACGAGGTCGCTGACGGTGCAACCGTCGCCGGTGTCGACGTTCGCGACCCGGGTGTCCTCGTCCCCGATGACCACCGTCGGCCGCGTGTCGGAGTCGGGGCAGGCGTCCGCACCCGGTTTCACCACGGTGAAGGACGCGGACTTCGCCTCGGCGGCGTTGCCGGCCTTGTCGGTGGCGCGGTACCGCACGGTGTGGCTGCCCGCCGCGCCGACCACGACGGGCGACGAGTACGCGGTCCACTCGCCGCTGTCGAGCGCGTACTCGACCCGGTCGACGCCCGACTGCGCGTCCGTCGCGGTGATCGTCACGGTCGCGGTGTCCAGGTAGGCGCCGTCGGGGTTCCTGGCCCCGGACACCACGGCGGACGTCGTCGGCGGCTCGGTGTCGACCGGCGTGGTGACGACGGTGAAGGCCACCATGCCCTCAGGCGAGGTGTTGCCCGCGTTGTCCGTCGCGCGGAAGTGGACCATGTGCGATCCGGGCGCGGTGACCTCGACCGGCGCGGTATACGCCGTCCACGGCCCGGAGTGCAGCTGGTACTCCAGGCCGCGCACGCCCGAGTCCGCGTCGGTCGCGGTGATGGTGACGGTCGCCTTGTCGACGTAGTTGCCCTGCGCGTCCTTGGTCCCCGCGACGTCGGCGGCCACCTCGGGCGGTGTCGTGTCGGACGGCGGTTCGACCACGCGGAACGACACCGAGCCGATCTCGGAGGTGTTGCCCGCCCGGTCGGTCGCCCGGTACTGCACGGAGTGGTCGCCGACCGCCGTGACGCGGACCGGCGCGGTGTAGGGCGCGAAGCCGGTGTCGTCCACCTCGTACTCGACCGACGCCACCCCCGAGCCCGCGTCGGAGGCGGTCACGGTGACCGTGGCGCTGCCGAGGTAGTTGCCGGCGGCGTCGCGCGGGCCGGTGACCTCGCCGGCCGCGGTCGGCGGGGTGGTGTCCTCACCACCCTCGGTCACGGTGAACTCGCCGGACATCGTGCCGTGGCCGGGGATCGTGCACAGGTAGCGGTACTTGCCCGGGGTGAGCGTCACCGCGGCCTCGTGCCTGCCGTTGCGCGCGTCGAACGGGTTGGCCAGGATGTTCAGCTCCACGTCGTGGTTGTAGCCGGGCGTGGAGGTGTCGAAGGTGAGCGTGTGCGGCATGCCGGTGGTGTTGCCGGTGGCCTCGCTGTTCTCGAAGACGATCGTCGTCGGGCCGGGCGCCGCGGTGCTCGGCGCGGACTTGTAGCGGGTGATGTCGTTGTCCGCGGTCCAGGTCAGCACCTGCTCCTGGGCCTGGACGGGAGCGGACGGCAGCGCGGTGGCCGGGAGGACGGCGGCCAGGGACAGCAGCGCCGCGGCCACCGCGGCGGTCGGACGTCGGAACATGGTGCACCTTCCTGAGCGCGGACCTGCCGGACGGCTAGAGCGACCGCACTCGGATGTTGCGGAAGTCGATCACGTCGGACGCGCCGTGGTTCTGCAGGCCGAGGAAGCCCTCGGCGAACTGGCGCAGGTCCGTCGGCGGGTCGCTCGGCCGGGACGACTGCTTGCCCGGCGCGTTGTCGAACTCGTTGATCACCACGCCGTCGCGGACGATCGTGTAGTGCTGCCCGACGACCCGGATCTCGTAGTCGTGCCAGCCGCCCTTGGCGGGCGCGCCGGACGGCGGCAGCCCGACCGGGTCGAAGTTGTAGACCGATCCGGTCTTCTGCGGCTCGCCGGTCTCGCCGTCGTAGATCTGGATCTCGTGCCCGCAGTAGATCGCCACCCACGCCGCCGACGTCCGCGCCGAGCCGACGGTCCCGCAGCTGTCCGGCGGGCGTTGGTCCACGGGCGTGCGGGGATCGGGGAACCTGGTGAACACGCCGCTGTTGGCGCGCACGCCGTCCGGTGACATGTCGCGGAACTGGAGCTTCACCGAGAAGTCCCCGAACTGCTCGCGCGCGTACCAGAGCATGCCCAGCCCGCCGGAGGAGCGCAGCGCGCCGTCCGGCTGGATCGAGAACGACCCGGACGGCGCCTGGACCCAGCCCCGCAGCGACGCCGCGGTGCCGTCGAAGATCGGCTCGTAGCCGGTGTTGCCCGCCGTGCCGATGTCGGAGCCGGCGGCGGCGCGGGCCAGCGCGGTGTTCTCGCGGGCGGTGAGCACGCCGTCGCGCTGCAACCGGTCGGCGACCTCGGTGACGTGCCGGACGAACGTGCCGTGGTCGACCCACGGGCTCTCGTCGTCGATCAGGTCGTTGACCGTGCAGCCGCCGCCGACCGGCTTGTTGGCCACGCCCGAGTCCGACTCGCCCAGCCACACCGTGGCCCGGTCGTCGGGGACCGCGCAGCCGACGTCCACGGTGAGCGGCACGACCTGCGTCTCGCCGTCTGCGTAGGTCACGGTGAGCTTGGCCTGGTACTCGCCCACCCGGTCGTAGGTGTGCCGCGGGTCGGCCTCGGTGGACGACGTGCCGTCGCCGAACTCCCAGCGGTGCGACGCGCCACCGGACTTGGAGCCGGTGAAGGCGACGGTGAGCGGCTTGCCGTGCACCGCGACCGAGCCGGCGGCCGGCTTCGGCGTCTTCGCGCCGCCTTGGTAGGTGATCCGGATCAGCTTCTGGTTGGGGTGCAGGCTGAAGAACCCACCGCCGTAGTCCAGCAGGTAGAGCGCGCCGTCCCGGCCGAACTTCGCGTCCATCCAGCTCTGGAGCCGGTCGTCGCCGAGGCCGCCGGGGATGATCGCGCGCAGGCTCTCGGCGAAGGCCGGGGGAGCGGCGGTCGGCACACCGGCCGGGTCGACGGTCACCGCGACCCGGTTGGCCGAGTTCGACTGGTCGCCGATGAACCACTTGTCGTCCCAGTACTCCGGCCACGCGACACCGCTGCCGGTGTCGACCAGCTCCCGGTGGTAGGTCGGTCCGGTCATGACGGCCTGGCCGCCACCGCGCAGGTACGGCTGGGTGTAGGTGGCGTCGGCGGCGTTGTAGGTGGGGATGCCGCTGCCGTCCGGGCGGTCCGGGAACACCGGGCCGCCGCCTCCCGGCGCGTACCAGATCATGTTGTCCTTGACCGGCGGCAGGTCGACCAGGCCGGTGTTGCGCGGCGAGTGGTTCTTCGGCGCGTCGCAGTCGTACCAGCCGGTCAGCACGGTCGCGTCGGTGTTGCTGCGGTCGCGGTAGGGCTGCTTGTTCCCCATGCAGAAGGGCCAGCCGTGGTTGCCCGCCTCGGTGATGATGGTCGCGGTCTCGTACTTGGCCGGGCCCAGCTCCGGGCTCGGTTGCAGCGCGTCCGGACCGACCCAGGCGGCGGTCAGCCACTGCGTGACGGGGTCGATCTGCAGGCGCGAGATGTTGCGCACGCCCATCACGTAGATCTCCGGGCGGGTCTTCGCGGTCCCCGGCGGGAACAGGTTGCCCGGCGGGATCGTGTACGTGCCGTCCGGCTCGGGGTGGATGCGGATGATCTTGCCGTTGAGGTCGTCGGTGTTGCCGGCCGTGCGGCGGGCGTCCTGGAAGGACAGTCCCTCCCACTCGGCGGTCCAGTTGTTGCCGGAGTAGCCCTGCGAGCCCAGGGAGGAGTTGCTGTCGCCGGAACCCACGTACAGGTTGCCCTTGGCGTCGAACGCCATGCCGCCGCCCGCGTGGCAGCAGCTGTGCTGCTGGACCTCCCACTGGAGCAGGTCCTTGCGGGTGGCCAGGTCGATCGTCTGCGTCGCGCGGTCGTAGGTGAGGCGCGAGATCGTCCGCTTGCCCGTCCGCTTCTCGCGGTCGACGGTGTCGTGCGGCATCCAGTAGACGTAGAGCCGGCCGTTCTCGGCGAACGCCGGGTCGGGCACGATGCCCAGCAGGCCTTCCTCGTTCTTGACGAGTTCCGTTCCGCTGCCGCGGTTGCCCATCACCGGCAGCGTCGCCAGCAGCTTCACCTGCTTGGTGTCAGGTCGGAACTGGTGGATCGTGCCGCAGCCGAGGCCGACGTGGGGATCGGTCCACGCGACGACGGGGCCGGTGGGGCAGGCGGCCTTGCCGACGTAGAACACCGTGCCGTCCGGGGCGACGGTCAGGCCGTGCGGCTCGCCGATCTGGTCGAGCCGGCCGGTCTGGTTGGCCGCGGTCAGCCGCTCGACCTCGTAGTTCGACGCGATGGTGGCCTGGCAGTCGCCGCGCACCAGGCCGGTCGTCCACTTCAGGGCGCCGGTCAGGTGGCTGCGGAGGGCCTGCTCGCCGTAGCCCTCTTCGGTGTGGCCCATGCCGGTGTAGAAGGACCGACCGCCCTCGTAGTCGCGGCACCAGGAGACCGGGTGGAACGGGCCGTTGGCGCCCGGACCGGGGTCGTAGTGCCGTTCCTCGACCTGGGCGACCGTGTGCACGACGCCGACCGGGTTGGGCTCCCAGTTGTACCAGCGGTCCGATCGGGCGAGGGTGAGCGGCAGGCCCTCGTTCGCCGGGTGCTGCCGGTCGAGGAGGTTCACCACGGACCGGTGCACCTCGGGGTCCGGTATGGGTGTCGGGTCGCCGGCGTACAGGCGCAGGTCGGCCAGCTGGGTGATCGGCTCGCCCCCGTTGGCCGTGATGTCCAGCCGGTAGTGCTGGAACGACCGCGGTTCGGCGATGGTGAACGTGCGGCTCTGGAAGCGCTCCGGGAAGGTCTGGCCGGTCCGGCGGTCCAGGTCGGTCCAGGTCGTGCCGTCCGCGGAGCCCCGCAGCGTCCAGTCCTTCGGGTCGCGGCCGGGTGCGTCGTTGGCCGAGGTGAGCGTGTAGCGGTTGACCGCGGCGGCGGCCGGCAGCCGGTAGGCCGCCCACGCCGTCGTGCTCCGGACCAGCCACTTGGTCTCCGGCTTGCCGTCGGCCAGCATCTCCTTGGTCTCGTTCGGCGGGTTCTCGGCGCTCGCCGTCACCGCGCTCGCCGTCTCGGGGGTGGCGGTGGTGCCGACGGGACGGGTCCCGATGAGACCGGCGAACCAGGACGACTCGGGCTGCGCCTTCGCGGCGTCGGCCACCCCGAGGAACCCGCCGCCGTTCTTCACGTAGTCGCGCAGCGCCGCTTCCTGGTCACGGCTGAGCGTCGCGCCGGAGGCGGACAGGAACACGACCGCGCGGTACCCGGCGAGGGTGTCGGCGGTGAACACGGCCGGGTCGGACGACGCGTCGACGGCGATGCCGTTGGCGGCCCCGATGTCCCGGAACGCCTCGGTGGCGCGGGCGACCGGGTCCTGCTGCTCGGCGGCCGGGCCGTGGAAGACCAGGACCGACGCCGACGCGGCGGTGGTGATCGGCGCCTGCCGCGGCACGGCCGGTGACGCGGTCGCCGAGGTGAGTGATCCGCCGAGCAGGACCGCCGCCGCGGTCACCGCCGACAGCGCCCTCCTCCCTGTTCTCCCGCGGTGTCCGCCCGGAGAGGTCGTTGGCCCCATCCCTCACTCCTTCGTCGTCGCCGGCCACGAGGTCATCGCGTGGGCGAGTGCTGGTGCTGCCCCTCGGTCGGGGCGTGCGCGGTCGCCGCGCCGTGGCTGTGCCCGCGGAACCGGTCGATCGCCTCCTGCGCGCCGGGCGGCATGCTGCCGTCGGCGTTGCGCACGAGGAAGATCCCGGACATCCCGGTCTCCGAGTGGTTCTGCACGTGGCAGTGGTACATCCACGCGCCGGGGCCGACGCCGTCGCCGGCCAGCACCTGGAACCCGAACGAGCTGCCCGGGTTGAGGTCCTTGTTGTCGATCACCCGGCTCGGGTCGGACGCCCCTTCGAGCATCCCGGTGCGGTTGTCGGCCCACCGGTGCGCGTGCAGGTGGAACGTGTGGAACTGGTTGCCGTGCCCGATCGCGATCCACTCCACCCGCTGGCCGAGGTCGGCCTCGAAGATCGGCGTGTGCGGCGCGACCAGGTTGTTGACGGTCATCTCGTTGAACACGACGGTGAACTGCTTGTCCGGCAGGATGTCTCCGCGGCGGCGCACGACCAGCGCGCCGTACAGCCCGCGCGCGATGCCCAGGGAACCGTGGTCGGTGCCCATGGCGTGGTCGTGGTAGTGCCAGTAGCCCGCGTTGCCGGGCATCAGGCGCCTGCCCGAGGTGGCGGTCATCTCCCGTGATCGCCAGGTGTAGGTCCGCGTCTCGCCGGGGTTGTTGAAGGAGGCGTTGAGCGGGCTGCCGTCGGACTCGACGCCGTAGTCGACGCCGTGCGGGTGGATGGACATCCGCCGGTCGGTGTTGTTGACCAGGGTGACTTCGAGCGTGTCGCCCTCGTAGATCTCCAGGACGGGACCCGGCACGGTCGCCTGACCGGGCGCCAGGCCGTAGCCGTACAGGTTGTCCGGCAGGGCTTCCGCGTACAGGGTGACCTTCTTGACCACGCCCTCCTGCGCGTTGGCGACGTGCCGGGGCGCCACCGGGCCGAGCGCCACGGCGGCCGGCACGGCGAGCCCGGCCGTGCCGGTCGCCAGCACGGCGCGCCGGGACACGAGCCTGGTGAACCAGCCGGGTTGGGCGTGCTCGTCCATCGTTCTCCGTCCAGGTCGACGGCATTCGCCCGGAAAGGGCGGAGCCGGTGCCGGAAAGGCGCGGAACAATGAGGGCGTGAGCCGCTCGGGAATGGACTCGACGTCCATTCCTCGCGCGGCGAACAAACCGTCCGGGGCGCGCTCGCGCGGACGGCGTCGGAGGTTGTGGTTGTCCGGTGCGGTTGCGCGAAGTTCGGCAGTCTTTCGCAACAACCATCTGCAACTTATGCATGGTTTCAACGAAAGTGAAGGGCCAAGTGGCCTAACGGACCGGACAATCCGTGTCATAGTGTGGGAAAGTCGTGCATCGTTCACTCGGTCGGCCCATCGGGCCGCACTCGGCGCGGACAACACCGGTGGCTCGTGCTCGTCCGAATTCGTTCTCGGTCCGTGCCGGTTGCCGTCGATCCGCGAACGTGCTTTTTCGCCGACGATCGCGGGTCGCGGTCGGACGTCGGTTTCCGCCGGGTGCGGCGATTCGTCCGGGCGACAGCCGTGGTGTCAGAGTCGTCTCGTCGTGAACAGGGTCGTCCCGCGGGCCGGGTCCACTTCCACCCGCTCGGTCTCGGTGAACCCGAGCTTGGTCAGCACGCGGCGGGAGGCGGTGTTCCAGTCCCAGACCGTGGCCCACACCCGGTGGTGCCCCGACGACCTCGCCCAGTCCAGGACCGCCGACGCGGCTTCGGTCGCGTAACCCTGACGCCAGGCCCGGCGCAGCAGCTCGAACGCCAGTTCCGGTTCCCCTTCGGCTCCTCGGCCGCTGTCGATCAACCCGCAGTAGCCGATGACGTCACCGGTCGCCTTCCGCTCGATGGCCAGCAATCCCGTCGACGACGGCGGCTCGTCGGCGCGGATCGCCTGCTCGAGCTCCTCGACCGTGGGGCGGCCGTCGGCGTCGATCCGGCGGTGCGGCGGCACTCGCGGATCGCGTTCGGTCCACAGCTCGCGCTGGACGACGGCGTCGGCCACCCGCCACGGCCTGAGCAGCAGGCGATCCGTTTCGAGCACGACCTCGCGTCCCGGCGTCACCTCGGCTGCCATGACCGCGACTGTCCACCACGTGGCCGCTTCACCTCGCGGAGGGCTCCCCGTCCCGCCAGGGCTCGGTGGCCCGCCAGGCCTCCAGCGACGAGGACAGGCCGTCGACCAGGAGCGGGAGCTGCGGGGCCAGCGCCAGGCAGGCGACCACCTGCAGGTCGCGCAAGCGCTCCATGGCGCGCAGGACGCCCGGGTCGACCGCGCGCAGGCCGAGTTCGGCCGCGGCGGCGTCGTAGGACGCGATCGCCTCCTCGCCGGTGTGCGCGAGGTCCCACTCGACCGGGGCGACGCCGACGTGCTCGTAGTCGGAGTACAGCAGGGCGTCGGCGGTCTCGATCAGGTTGTAGAACGGGGCGTCGCCGTGGACCACTTGGACGGGCACGCCGGGGAACATCCGCGTGAACGCGGCGGGCGACGCGATGGCGGGCGACAGGACGGCCCACTCGGCGCGGGCCCGGGCCAGGTCGGCGGCGGGCAGCAGGTCGTCACGACCTTCGAGGTCGTCGAAGGCGAGGTCGACGTACCCCTGCATCCCCGGGAAGAAGCCGGTCTCGCCCGGGTACTCGGCCAGGATCGAGTGCAGGCGCGCGACGACGGGCATGCGCTTGACCACGTCGTAATCGGTGGGGGTCACGCCGTCGACCTTCTCCCAGAAGGTCATCGCGAAACCGTCGCGCTCGACGGGCTCGGCCGGGACGAGCCCACTGGGCACGACGGTCGGCTCGCCGCGTGCCGCCAGCCACCTCGACACCGCCAGCTCCGTGCGCTGGAAGCCCGTCGACGAGGTGCCGCGCGGGGTCACGACCGGCACGCGTGCGACGACCGGTGACGGCGCGAGGTCCACCACCACCGAGAAGACGTCGTACACGACCTCAGCCTCGGAAGCGTCCAGCCCCAGCGCCGTCGCGGCGTCGACGGCGGCGTCGCGGGCACGTCGTGAGCGGGCTGCGCGTTCTTCCTCGGTGATCATGAGCGCCACTCTAGGACTCGGCGCCGGGGGCGGCCGGCCACCCGACTTTAAGACCACCGTAATCCCCGGTCCCATCCTGGTTCGTGGCGTCGCGGGGCACGGCCGCGCGCGGAGACCAAGGGGGATCGATGAGCAGGACGACGTGGTGGGCACGGGTGGCGATGGGCTGCCTCGCGGTGGGGCTGGCGACCGGGCAGGCGAGCGCGGAGACGGCCGCCGTGGACCTCCAGCTGGTGGAGGCCGTGAGCCCGTCCACCGACGCCGACAAGTCCGTGCGGGCGCTGTGCCCGCGGGGCACGAAGCTGTACTCGGCGGGCGGCGCGGTCGACAACCGGTCGGGGGACGTGGCGATCGACGCCATCCGGCCGTTGGCGGACCTGTCCGGGGTCGTGGTGCGGGCCAGGTCGCTCACGACCACGCCCGCGTGGGCGGTGACCGCCTACGCGGTCTGCGGCACGGGCAACCCCGAACTGGCGCGCGAGGACCCGTTCGGCACGGCGGAGGTCGTCCCCAAGGAGCACTCCGACTCCTGCCCGGTCGCCAACAGCCTGACCGGTCTCGGTGGCGAGGTCGTCGGGAACGACGGCGCGGACAAGGCGGCCCTGTACGGGCTCGTGCCCGACGAGGGCCTGACCACGGCCACCGCGATGGGGTCCGGACCGGCGAACGCGCAGTGGACGGTGAAGGCGTCGGCGATCTGCGACGCCACGATGGCCGGCAGCCTGGTGCGCGTGGTGGCCGACTCGGGCGAGTTCCCCGACCTCGGGGCGCAGGAGGCCACCGCGACCTGCGACGACGGGTTCCGGCTCGTGGGCGGTGGCGGCTTGGTGAGCGGCGAGACGCCCGACTCCGAGGCGATCCTGGTGAGCGCCAAGCCGGACCCGGGGACCGACTCGATGACGGTGATCGCGCCGGAAGGCGCCAGCCGGTGGAACGTGGAGGCCTACGCGATCTGCCTCAAGGAGGCGTGAGCCCCGCACCGCGCGGCGTGGAGTCGGGGAACGGGCTCGGCTCCACGTCGATCTCCCGCATCCGCGAGACGTAGGCCCGGTAGCGCCGTCGCGCCTCGCCGTGGCTGCCCGCCGCCGTCAGGGCCCGGACCAGGGTCAGGTGCGCGGTCTCGTCGTAGCCGTCGCGTTCCAGGACCCGCAGGCAGTACCGGGTGGTCGCGACGTGGTCGCCGGCGGCGGCGACGTGCTCGGCCAGCGCCGAGGCGACCTGGAGGTAGGTGAGGCGGGTGTCCTCGCGCAGCTCGGCCGCCCAGTCCGCGTAGGGGTCCTCCTCCAGGAAGTCGCCGGTGTAGGCGGTCTCCGCCGAGGCGAGCAGCGCCGGCGACCGGCCCGCCAGCCCGGCCTTCGCGTCGGCGTGGAACCGGAGCACGTCCACGTCGACCGCGGCCGGGTCCAGGCGCACCTGGTCGTGGTCGGCGACGATGCCGTGCCGGTCGCACCGGTCGGGGTCGAGCACCAGGCGCGCGGTGGACAGCGCCACCGAGAACCGGTTGGCGACGCGTTCCGGCGGCTCGTCCGGCCACAGCAGCGCCATCAGCGCCTCGCGGGTCGCGGGCCGTCCCCGCCGTGCGACGAGGATCTTGACCAGGTCGCGCGCCTTCTTCGACTGCCACGCGGTTGCCGGGACCGCCGCGCCGCGGACCAGCACCTGGAACCCGCCGAGGGTGCGGATCGACACCGCGGGCCCGGTCGACCGGCCGCAGCTCTCGGCGACGGACGCGGCTTCCGCGACCAGCCCGCGGGCGCCGATCCGGCCGGCGGCCTGGCCCGCCACGGTGACCAGCGCCAGCCCGTCCGCCCCGCCGAGCACGCGTGCCTTGGCGATCGACACCTCGATGCCGCCGATCGGGTTGCCGATCTCGGCCCACGCCGCGGCGGCCTGGGCCAGCAGCGACAACGCCTCGTCGCGCCCGGTCCTGGCCCGGCCGAGCAGTTCGAGCGACGCGGCGACGGCGGCCCGGTCGCCGCGACGGGCGGCCACCGCGTGGGCCCGGCCGGCGTGGGAGGCGGCCTCGTCGGGCTCACCCCGGGCCAGCGCCAGCCGTGCGGCGGCCAGCAGCGCCGCCGGGTAGCCGAGGCCGGTGCCGCACGACAACGCCCGGCGCACGAGGTCCTGGGCGGTCCCGGGCTGCTCGTCGGCCAGCACCCGGGCCAGCCCCGCCAGCGCGGGCACCAGCTGCGGCACCGCGTCGTTCTCCTCGGCCAGCCGCACCGCCTCGGCGAAGGCGTCCCGGGCCAGCGCCCGCTCACCCCGGAGCCGGTAGACCTCGCCCAACGACTCCAGGGCCAGGCTGGCGAGCCGCGAACCCGTCCTGGTGTACACCTTCCGCGCCGCGTGCAGGTCGGCCGCGGCTTCGTCGAGCCGCCCCAGGCCCAGCCACGCCGCGCCCCGGTTGTTCAGCGCGAGCGCCCGGTAGCTGGTGAACCCCGTGAGGTCGGCCAGCCGCAACGCGGTGTCCAGCTCGGCCAGCGCCTCCGCGTGGTCCGCCTCGTGCACGAGGTGGGCGGACCGGTTGACCCGGATCCTGATCTCGGCGAGCACGTCGCCGGCGAGCCGGGCGTGCGCCAACGCCCGCGCGTAGTGGTCCGCGATCGCCGGGCGGTCGCCCTCCGCGTCGGCGATCATGGCCAGCACGGTGTGCGCGGCGGCCAGGGCCGCGTCGTCGCCCGCTTCCTCGGCCAGCGCCGACGCCGCGGCGATCTCGGCCCGGCTCGACGCGACGTCGCCCCGCGCCCAGTGCGCGCTCGCCGCGAGCCCGCGCACCCTGGCCTCGGCCGCCGGGTCGGCCCCGGTGGTCGAGCACTCCTTGCAGGCCGCCAGCGTCCGGTCCGGCGCACCGCTGAAGTAGTGCATCGCCGCGATGCGGGCCGCCAGCGCCGGAGGCGTGCGAGCGCCCGGCGGAGTCGCCCGCCGCAGGCACGCCAGCGCCAGGCCCCACTCGCCGCGCACCTGGTGCGCCACGCCGGCCAGCTGCCACGTGACCGGGTCGCGCTCGTCGGGCGGGATCTCGGCCACGGCGGCGATCACGGTGTCCGCGCCGCCCTGCTGCACCAGCTCCTCGCCGCGTTCGGCCAGCAGGGCGCCGACGACCCGGTGCTCGCCGAGCCCGGCCAGCGCGGCGAGCGCCTCGGCGGGGCGGCCCTGCCCGGCGAGCCAGGCGGCGGCGGTCGTGCCGAGCCGTCGTCGCTCGTCGGCGCCCAGCCCGGCGCGGCCGGCGACGAACGCGCGTGCCAGCGGGATCAGGCCGAGCCGACCCGGGTCCGCGATCAGCCGCTCGACGAACAGCCCGCGGGCCAGCAGGTCGGCGAGCACCCGCGCGGCATCGGCGAACCCGAGCGCCGCCAGCAGGTCGGCGTCGAAGCGGTCGAACAGCGCCGCGACCGCCAGCAGCTCGCGGACCGGTCGCGGTTCCCGGTCGAAGACCTCGTGGGCCAGGTAGTCGTACAGCGCGCGGTTGTGCGGCAACGCGGCGGGCGGTGCGTGCCGCGTCGATCCGGGGCCGGTCGTCGGGTTGCGGCCCAGCGCCTCGGCGGCCATCCGCACCGCCACCGGCCAGCCGCCGGACAGGCGGTGGACCTCCGCGGCGGCGCGGTCGTCGGCCACCAGCTCCCGCGTCTCCCGTTCGGTGAACGCCAACTGCGCGGCGGTCACCTCCAGCGGCCCGGACGGCCGCTGCACCGGGAACGGCGGCGGCTCCCGGCCGGACAGCACGACGTGCAGGGCAGGCGGCGCGTGCAGGCACAGCGCTTCGAGCAGGCCGCACGTCCGGTCGTCGCGGCCGATGACGTGCAGGTCGTCCACCACCAGGAGCAGCGTCCGCCCGCCGGCGGCCTCGGCGATCGCGTCGCACAGGGAGGCGGCCATCGCGTGCGCCCGGTCGGTGCGCCCGGCCTCGCCCGCGGCCTCGTCGTCGGCCAGGACCGCGGGCGGCTCGAAGCGGAGCGAGGGCAGGACGACGCGCAGGGCCCGGGCGAGGCGGACGAGCAGCGGCTGGGCGGAGCGGTCCTCCTCGGTGAGCGTGTGCCAGGCGACCTCCGCCCGCGCGGTCCACCCGGCGAGGAACGTGGTCTTGCCGTACCCGGCGGGCGCCACCACCGTCGTGATCCTGCTCGACCGCGCCGCGGCCAGCAGGTAGTCCAGGCGAGGCCGCACGACGGTGTCGGTGGTCCCGGTCTGCGTCACACGTAATCCATCGCACATCGATGCCCGTTGATGCGAGCTCGTCGCCGGATTCACCCGATGTGATCAGCCCGGGTGGCCGGTCGGCCGTGCCGCCTTATGCCGACGCTAAGGCCACCGGAAGGCGCGTGACGACCGTGGTGCGCGACCACCTCACCGACCTTCCAAGGGGCATCGATGAAACTCCGGACCTCCCGCGGGAAACGACACCTGCCGGGCACCGCGATCGTGCTGCTGCTGATCGCGGCGCTCGCGCCCGTGGTGACCACGTCGGTCGCCAGGGCCGAGGACCCGTGCGCGGACCGTCCCGCCACCGAGCTGGACCGGCGCGCCGACTGGCGCTGCGTCGGGCTCGCCACCTACGCCGATCCCGCCGCCGTGCCGCGGCCGGTCGCGCTCACCGACGAGGAGGCCCAGCGGCTGGACGTGACCCAGCCGGAGAGCTGGGAGCTCGGCGTCGCGGTCTCCCCGGACGGGCGGCTGTACCGGCAGATCACGCCGTCGCCGGTCGGCCCCGAGGAGACCCGCCCGGTCAACCCGACGCCGGCGGACGAGGACCCCGAGGGCGAGCCGCGGCCCGACACCGACGAGCGCACGGCGGGGGACGGGTTCGGCACCCGCACGGTGTTCGACGCCGACGACCGCGTGCTGCGGACCGCGACCACGGGCTACCCGTGGCGGGCGATGGGCTCGATCTCGGCGCCCGACTCCACCACCTCGCACTGCTCCGGCTCCCTGGTCGGGCCGCGGCACCTGCTGACCGCCGGCCACTGCATCCACCAGGGCGGCGGCGGCAAGGGCCAGGGCTGGTTCCCGAACCGCAAGGTGGCTCCGGGCCAGAACGGGATCGGCGCCTACCCGAACGGCCTGAAGAACTCCACCTGGTACTTCAGCGTCTCCGGCTGGTACGACTGGGGCAACCCGGCCTACGACTACGGGATGATCGTGCTGGCGGACCAGGAGTCCACCGCGCGCCTGGGCTGGCTCGGGTGGCGTCCCCGCGGGTACTGGGGCGGGCACTGGACGTTCGGCTACCCGGGCTGGGACCACCAGTGCGCGGCCTCGCCCTCGGCCGACGGGCAGTGCGACAACCACCTGTACGGCGACGACAACTCCACGAAGATCGTGCTGGCCAAGATGATCAAGACCCGCGCCGATACCCAGACCGGTCAGAGCGGATCACCGATCTACCAGTACAACGGCGGTGACCGGCGGGTGATCGCGATCATGGCCTACCACGGCAACTGGGGCACCAAGGTGACCGGGAAGAGGTCCGACAACTTCTGCCACTGGATCCACCTGCAGCCCAGCGCGTTCAACGACCACGAGTGCGAGTAGGGCCACGGGCGCCGAGGGCCCGCCTCGGCGCCCGTGGTCGGGGCGATCCACCACCTGAGCCACGACCGGCCGGCGTGCGCGCCAGGTCGTGAGCCGATGTCGCGGGGCCGGTCGCGTTCGGATCTGTTCGGATCCGTTCGCACCGGCCCTCGCGGCGTCGCGGACCGGATGTGCTTCCCGGTGGCCTGATGGTGCCCAGGAGAGGAACGCCCGTGCGCTCACGCAGACGCCCCGGCCGGGGTCGCTCGTCCACACCGGGAACACCGCCGAGACCCCGTGCCGCGCTGGCGATCGGGGTCGCGCTCGCCCTGGTGGCGAGCGCGCTCAGCGTCCCCACCGCGTTCGCCGATCCCGCGCCGCGCGGTTGGCCCGGCGTGACCCGGTCCGAGTCCGTGCCGGGCACCGGTGTCGAGGTGCGCCCGCGCCCGCCCGACCCGGTCGTCGAGTCCGCCGTCACCGCGCCGAAGGCCGCTCGCGACGTCGCCCGGCCGAAGGCGGGCGCCGCCGAGGTCGAGGTGGCGGCCGAGCCCGCCCGCGCGGCCGACCTGCCGGTGCGGGTCGGTGTCGCCGGCGCCAAGAGCCCGCGGCGGGTGCGGGTCGAGGTGCTCGACCGGCCGGTGGCCGAGAGGGCGGGCGTCGGCGGTGTGCTGTTCCGCGTCCAACGCGCCGATGGCGCCGCCGACGCCGGGCCGGTCACCGTGGACGTGGACTACTCGTCGTTCCGCGACGAGTTCGGCGGCGACTACGCGTCCCGGCTGAGCCTGGTGCGGCTGCCCGCCTGCGCGGCGTGGGCGCCGGAACGCGCCGAGTGCGTGACCGGCACCCCCGTGCCCGCGCGCAACGACGTGCGCGGCAGCCGCATCCGCGGCGAGCTCACCGCGTCCGGCACGCCCGGCGTCCCCGACGACGAGAAGCAACGCCGCCGCGTCACGGAGCCCGACGTGCTCTACGCGGTGACGGCGGCGTCCGGCGGCAGCGCGGGCAACTTCAAGCCGACGTCGCTGTCACCGTCGGCCACGTGGGAGGTCGGCCTCCAGTCCGGCGACTTCTCCTGGGCCTACCCCCTCGACCTGCCCCCGGTGCCCGGACCGGAGCCGGACGTGGCGCTGGCCTACTCCTCCGGCGGGATCGACGGGCGCACCGCCGCGAGCAACAACCAGGCGTCCTGGATCGGCGAGGGCTTCGACTTCCAGCCCGGCTTCATCGAGCGCCAGTACACCTCCTGCGCCGCGGACGCGGCGGGCGGCAACAACGCGACCCCCACCGGGGACCTCTGCTACGCCTCGGCCAACGCCGTCGTGGCGCTGCCCGGGGTGGCCGGCGAACTCGTGCACGACGCGGGCCGCGGCGTCTGGCGCGCCGAGCAGGACGACGGCTGGAAGGTCGACCAGCTCTTCGGCGCCGACAACGGCGACAACGACGGCGAGCACTGGCGCATGACCGCGCCCGACGGCACGCAGTACTTCTTCGGCCTGCGTGCCGCCGCGCGCTCGGCGTGGACCGTGCCCGTGTTCGGCAACCAACCCGGCGAACCGTGCCACGCCTCGTCGTTCGCCGCGTCGTGGTGCCAGCAGGCGTACCGGTGGATGCTCGACCGGGTCGTGGACCGGCACGGCGACACCATCGCCTACTACTACGACACCGACACCAACCACTACGGCCGCAACAACACCGCGTCCCTGGCCACGCCGTTCGTGCGCAGCGGGCAGTTGGCGCGCATCGACTACGGCCTGCGCGACGGCCAGGCCGAACCCGCCGCGCGGGTCGTGTTCACCGCCGCCGACCGGTGCCTGCCGGGTTCGGCGTGCACGCGGTCGCAGCCGGCCGACTGGCCCGACGTGCCGTGGGACCAGCAGTGCGACGGCGGCACGTGCGCGGGCAAGCACTCGCCCGTCTTCTTCGGCGCCAAGCGGCTGGCGAAGATCACCAGCCAGGTGCGGCGGGACGGGCAGCTCGCGGACGTCGACTCCTGGGCGTTGAACCACCTGTTCCCGGCCACCCACGACGCCACCAGCCCGGTCCTGTGGCTGGAGTCGATCACCCACACCGGCCACGTCGGCGGCACCGCGGTCACCCCGGACGTCAACTTCGACGGCGTGCTCCTGGACAACCGCGTCGTGCCCGACCTCGACCAGCCGTTGATGAAGCGGTGGCGCGTCGGCCGGGTGCACACCGAGACCGGCGGCGAGATCCAGGTGACCTACTCACCGCACGGCTGCGTCCAGGGCGACCTGCCGGCCCCCGACAACAACGGCCTGCCGTGCTACCCGGCGAACTGGTCGCCGGAGGGCTCGTCCGCGCCCAAGCTGGACTGGTTCCACAAGTACCTGGTCACCGAGGTCCGCGAGATCGACCGGGTCGGCGGCTCACCCGACGAGGTGATCTCCTACGAGTACCCGGCGGGCGACGCGGCGTGGCACCACGACGACGCCGAGCTCGTACCGGACGAGCTCAAGTCTTGGGGCCAGTGGCGGGGCTACCACAGCGTGAAGGTCCGCACCGGCGACCCGTCCGGCCCGCGAACGCTGGTCGAGCACCGCTTCTTCCGGGGCATGTGGGGCGACCGCAAGGCCGACGGCACCACCCGGCAGGACGTGGTCGACGGACGCCGGGACGACCCCGCGCTGCGCGGCTTCTCCTACGAGGAGATCACCTACGACGGCGACGGCGGTCCCGAGGTCGAACGGGAGATCACCGAACCGGAGGTCATCGGCCCGAACGCGGTGCGCCGCCGCGCGTCCGGCGACCTGGGCGCCTACGTCACCGAGGTCAAGAAGACGAGGGTCCGCACCGCGTTGGCGGGCGGCGGCTTCCGGGAGACCGAGGAGCAGCACTTCTACGACGACCTCGGGGCCCACGTCCGGACGTCGGACCTCGGCGACCTCGCGGTCGCCGACGACGACACGTGCACGCGCGTGGAGTACGCCCGCAACCTCGACGCGTGGCTGATCGCCACCCCCAAGCGGGTGGTGAAGGTGTCGGTGAACTGCTCGGTCGCCGACTACGCGCCGGGCGACGTGATCTCCGACGAGCGCACGTACTACGACGGGTCCGACGACCTCGACGCGCCGCCCGCCAAGGGCGACCCGACGCGCGAGGAGGAACTGTCCGGTTGGGACGGTGCCGCCCCGCGCTACACCACGGTCGAGCGGTCGGTGTACGACGCGCACGGCCGTGAGGTCGAGGAGTACGACGCGTTGGGCGACAAGGAGACCACGGCGTACACGCCGGCGGTCGGCGGCCCCGTGACGTCGGTGACGACCACCAACGCGTTGGGGCACACCGAGAGCACGGCGTTCCAGGTCGCCACCGGCGACGCGGTGGAGCAGGTCGACGAGAACGGCCGCCGCACCACGATGACCTACGACCCGCTGGGGCGCTTGAGCAAGGTGTGGCAGCCGGGCCGCGGCGCCGACGACGTGCCGGACGTGGAGTTCGAGTACCTGTTCCGCAACGACGCGCCGTCCGCCGTGACCACGAAGAAGCTGCTCGGCCACGGCGGTCAGGTGGCCACCCACACCCTGTTCGACGGGCTGCTGCGGGAACGCCAGGTGCAGGCGCCCGCGCCCGACGGCGGCCGGATCGTCACCGACACGATCTACGACAGCCACGGCCGGGTGGCGCGCACCAACGCCGCCTACCACAACCCCGACCGGCCCGGTACCGACCTGCTGGCCGTGTCCGACCGGGACGTCCCGGCGCAGACCGCGTTCGGCTACGACGGCGCGGGTCGTGAGATCGCCGAGGTGCTGCTGGTCGGCGGCACCGAGAAGTGGCGCACGACCACCGCCTACGGCGGCAACTGGGTGAGCGAGGACCCACCCGACGGCGGCACCGCGACCACCGAGCTGCTCGACGCCGAGGGGCGCGTGGTGGAGCTGCGCCAGTACTCGTCCGGCTCCCCGTCGGGCGACTACGACGCCACCAGGTACACCTACACCAAGGCGGGCGAGCGGGAGACCATCACCGACCCGGCGGGCAACACCTGGCGCAGCCACTACGACGTGCGCGGCCGCCTCGTGCGGGTGGACGACCCCGACCAGGGCACGTCCACGATGACGTACGACGACGAGGACCAGCTCCTCACCAGCACCGGCTCGCGCGGCTCCACCCTGACGCACAGCTACGACCCGCTGGGCCGCAGGACCGCGACGCACCAGGGTGGCGCCAAGGTGCTGGAGTGGACCTTCGACAGCCTCGGCAAGGGCCTGCCGGTGGCGGAGATCCGCTACGTCGACGGGCAGGCGTACCGGGACGAGGTGACCGGCTACAACGACGCCGAGCTGCCGACCGGCAACGCCGTCACCGTCCCGGCGCGGGAAGGCGCGCTCGCCGGTCGGTACGAGTCGACGTTGGCCTACAACGCCGCCGACCAGGTGACGTCGGTGTCGCTGCCCGCGATGGGCGGCCTGCCGGCGGAGGTGCTGGAGCAGGGCTACGACCAGTTCGGCAACGTCGACTCGATGCGGGGCCTGTCGAGGTACGTCGAGCAGACGCTGCGCACCGACCTCGGCGAGGTCGGCATGTACATCATGGGTGACGCGGGCCGGCAGGTCGCCCAGGCGTTCGAGTACGAAGAGGGCACCCGGCGGCTCGTCGGCGCCACGATGTACCAGGAGAACGACGCGACGCCCGTCGTGGACCGCGAGCTGGAGTACGACCCGGCGGGCAACATCACCAAGCTGGTCAACGCCTCCGCCGGCCGGGCGGTGGACACGCAGTGCTTCCGCGTCGACCACCTGCGGCGGCTGACCGACGCGTGGACCGCGCCGTGGTCGTGCGACGAGGAGCCGAGCGCCGGCGGGCCCGCGCCGTACTGGCACTCGTACACCTACGACAAGATCGGCAACCGGCTCACCGAGGTGCTGCACGGCGCGGACGGTGACACGACCCGCACGTACGAGTACCCGCGGCCGGGTTCGAAGCAGCTGGCGGCGGTGCGCACGGCCAAGCCCGGTGCGGCCGAGGAGGTGCGTTCGTTCGAGTACGACGTCGAGGGCAACACCACCGCGCGCGGAGCGCAGGAGCTGTCCTACGACGCCGAGGGCCACGTGACGTCGGTGGTCGAGGGCGAGAAGACCACGTCGTTCGAGTACGACGCCGACGGCGACCGGCTGATCCGCCGTGACCCCGAGGGCACCACGTTGTACATCGGCACGACCGAGCTGCACGTGGACAAGGCCGGCCTGCTCACCGCGACGCGGTACTACGAGCACAACGAGGACACGATCGCGGTCCGCACCCCTGAGTCGTTGACGTGGCTGTCCGCCGACCACCACGGCACCGCCGAGACTTCGGTGGACGCTTCGTCGTTGGCCGCGGAGCACCGGCTGCGCCTGCCGTTCGGCGCCGATCGCGGCGAGAAGCCGGGCGGCTGGGTCGGTGATCGCGGTTTCGTCGGCGGCACGGAGGACGCCTCGACCGGTCTGACCCACCTCGGCGCGCGCGAGTACGACCCGGAGACGGGCCGGTTCCTGTCGGTGGACCCGATCATCGACGAGGAGGACCCGCAACAGCTGCACGGCTACCTGTACTCCAACAACAACCCGCTGACGTTCAGCGACCCGGACGGCCTGCTGTGGGGCTGGGTCAAGAAGGCCGCGAAGGTCGTGACCAAGGTGGCAGAGGTCGCCTCCTACATCCCGGGTCCGATCGGCACGGCCGCGGGCATCGCGGGTGCGGCGGCGCACGCGGCGCTGGGCAACAAGAAGAAGGCCCTGGAGATGGCGGCCGGCGCGGCGGCCAACCTCGTGCCGGGCGGCAAGCTGCTGCTCAAGGCGGGCATGGCGGTGGCCAAGAAGGTCGGCAAGGCCGCCACGAAGGCCGCCGCGAAGGGTGCCAAGGCGACGGCGAAGGCGGGCAAGGCCGTCGCGAAGGCTGCCAAGGGGACGGCTAAGGCGGCCAAGACCGCCGTGAGCAAGACGAAGAGAGCGGTCAAACGGGCCACCGGCAAGATGGACACCCCCAAGCAGTTGAACCACACGCGCGGCACCAAGGAGAACGCCAATGCGGTCAAGACCCGCAAGTCGGTGGGCAAGGAGCATTCGACGTTCCTGCTCGGCCGCCGGTGGGCGAACGCCCACACGAGGGTCGCGAACGCGCTCGGCAAGGCCAAGCCGAGCCAACCGCACATCCGAAAGCTGAACTTCGCGTGGCCGGTGGGGCGCGACAGCAACGGCAAGCTCCAGAGGTCGGTTCGGGTGAGCAACGGGAAGCAGGGCATGCACGGCTCGCCGTGGCACAAACCCAAGAAGCCGAAGGGCAAGAGCGGGAAGAAAAAGAAGAAGTAGCGCCGTTCGAGTGCCGGGCGGCACAGCGCGCGGACCTGGTCGGACAGGGCGCGGGTCCGGCCGGGTCGCCGGAGTTCTGACGAGGTAGGTTCCGAGGATGAGGAGGAGTCCGGTGGACGACGTACTGCGGTACGCCCGCGCGGCGTACGGGGACTTGGGGAAGCCGGACTACTCGTTCTTCCAGCGCGCCCGTGAGAACAACCCCTGGGCCGGCCTGCTGAAGTCCCTGTCCGCCCGGTTCAAGCTCGAGGACTGGACGGACTGGGAGGACGGCGTCGGATTCTCCTACACCGTGCGCAGCCGGGCGGACTCCAACCGGTCCTGGAGCCTGTGGCTGTCGGCCGTCGGGCCGTACGCGTTGTTGTGCGCCAACGTGGCCGAGACCCTGCGGCGGCAGGACGTGATCACGTTCGCGGACGAGGCGGACCCCGACCCGGCGGATCTGGTGCGCGAGCTGCACGCGGCGAGCCTCACCCTGCTCACGGCCGACGAGGTGGAGACGACCGTCGACTTCACCTCGTTCGAGGGCAAGTACCCCGCTTCGACCTTCGTCCTGCTGTTCGGCGAGGAAGACGTGCCTTGGTGGCACGAGGAGTGACCGCTGGGCGCGCTTGCCGGGTCGGATGTCGGGGCTGGTCGGGCGTTACCGCGACCAGTCAGGCCAAGGGCGGAGGACGCGCCGGCGCTGAAAGGCGTCGGAATGGGCCAAAGGGCTCAGCCGCCGGCCGCGCGGGATGCGGAGAGGCTCCCTCCTGTGCACTGGCGGGTGGGGCCTCTTGAGGCCACGCCGTCGTGGTGAGCGGTGCGTTCAAAGAAGGTCGGACGGGCGGTCGCGTGAGGTGGCCGCCCGTTCGGCTGTTCGGATTCGTTCGACCCCGTGCGAACACCTCGCCGAACACGGTGCGCGGGACCCAGGCTGGCGGCGGTGCCGGGTTGGCCGGTGGGCGGCTGAGGAGAGCTCGCATGGGTGCAGCGTGGAGACGTCTGGTGGCGCGGGGTGCGGCGTTGGCGGTTGGTGGGGCGCTCCTGGTCGTGCCGCCCGCGGTCGCGGGGCCGGAGGGGTGGGGTGAGCTGCCCGGCGCGCGGTCGGTGGCGGGGAAGGTGGCCGGCAACGCGCCGGTGCCCGGGTTGGCGGTCGACGCCGCGGCGGTGACGAAGGCGCCCGAGCAGCAGGTCGCCGCCACGGCACGTGGTGGGGCGGTCGAGGTCGTCGAGCAGGGCGGGCAGGGGGTGTTGTTCCGGGTCGCGCGCGCCGGAGCACCCGTGTCGGTCGAGTTGGACTACGCCGGGATGCGGCACGCGTTCGGCGGGGACTACGCGTCACGGCTGCGGGTCGTGGACGTGGCCACCGGGGAGGTCGTGCCCGCCCGCAACGACGTCGAGGCGGGCAAGGTCCACGTCGAGGTCGCGGGCGGCAGGGCCGGGGGGTGGACGGCCGGGCCCGACGGGACCCGGGTCGCACCGACGCGCAGCGCCACCTACGCGCTCACCGCCGGCACGTCGGGTGAATCGGGCAGCTTCTCGCCCACCTCGCTGGCGCCGTCGGCGACCTGGGCGGTGGGCGTGCAGTCCGGTGACTTCTCCTGGAACCACCCGATCGAGGTGCCGCCCGCGCCCGGCCCGACGCCGCAGGTCGCGTTGTCCTACTCCTCCGGCGTGGTGGACGGGCGGACCGCCTCCACGAACAACCAGGCCTCCTGGCTCGGCGAGGGCTTCTCCTACGAACCCGGCTTCATCGAGCGCACCTACGAACCCTGCGCGGAGGACGGCGAACCCGGCAAGGGCGACCTGTGCTGGGACCGGCAGGCCGCGCACATCGTGCTGCCCGGACTCACCGGCGAGCTGGTCTGGGACGCCGGCCGCGACCACTGGCGCGCGGCCAACGACGAGGGCTGGCGGGTCGAGCTGCGCACCGGCGCGGCCAACGGCGACGACGACGGCGAGCACTGGCTGGTCACCGGCCCGGACGGCACGCGGTACTCGTTCGGCTCCGCCGGCGCGGCCGAGTCGGTCTGGACGGCGCCGGTGTTCGGCAACGACGCGGGAGAGCCGTGCCACGGACCGTCGTTCGACACCTCGTGGTGCCGGCAGGCCTACCGGTGGAACCTCGACCTGATCACCGACACCCACGGCGACCAGGTCTCCTACCACTACGACACCGAGGTCAACCACTACGGCCGCGCCGGGGTCGCGGGCAACGCCACGCCGTACGTGCGCGCCGGGCACCTGACCCGCATCGACTACGGCCACCGCGCCGGCACCGAGCCCACCGCCCGCGTGGTGTTCACCGGCGCGCCGCGCTGCATCCCCGGTTCGGCCTGCCAACCGTCCAGGCCGGCCGACTGGCCGGACACCCCGTGGGACCTCGCCTGCGCGGGCGGCGGGTGCGCGGCCGCGGGACCGAGCTTCTGGGGCACGACCAGGCTGGCGTCGATCACCACGCAGGTGCGGTCGGGCGACGGGTTCGCCGACGTGGACTCCTGGCGGCTCGACCACGTCTTCCCGGCCACCGCGGACCACACCAGCCCGACGCTGTGGCTGCGCGCCCTCACCCGCACCGGCCACGTCGGCGGCACGGCCACCATGCCGCCGCTGCTGTTCGACGGCGTGCGCCTGCCCAACCGCGTCCCGGTCGGCAACGACCTGGAACCGATGAACAAGTGGCGCCTCTCCCGCGTGCACAACGAGACCGGCGGCTCGACCGAGGTCACCTACCTGGACGATCCGTGCGACCCAGGGTCCCTGCCGCGCCAGGACGTGAACGCCGAGAAGTGCTTCCCGTCCTTCTGGCTGCCCACGGGCCTGTCCTCGCCGCAACTGGGGTGGTTCGCCAAGTACGTGGTGGGGGAGGTCGCCGAGGTGGACCGGGTCGGCGGCGCGCCGCACGCGGTCACCCGGTACGAGTACGTGGACGAGGGCGCGGCCTGGCACTACGACGCCGCCGAGCTGGTGCCGGACCGGTTCAAGACCTGGGGCGCGTGGCGCGGCTTCCAGAAGGTGCGCGTGTCCACCGGCGGCGCGGACGGCCCGCGCACGCTGACCGAGCACCTGTTCCTGCGCGGCATGGACGGTGACGTGCTGCTGGACGGCGGCACGCGTGACGTGAAGGTCCAGGACTCGCAGGGCAAGCAGCTCGAGGACGTGCCGGGCTACGCCGGGTTCGCCCGGGAGACCGTGGTCCGCGACGCCGTCACCGGCGCCGAGGTCTCCGCGCGCTTCCAGCAGCCGTGGCTGTCCGAGCCGACCGCCGTGCGGCAGCGGCAGAACGGTCCGCTGGAGGCCCGCATCCTCAAGGTCGACTCGGTGCAGACCCGCACCCCGCTGCCCGGCGGCGGCTCGCGGATGTCGGAGACCACCACCAGCCACGACGGCTACGGCACCGTGACCAAGGTCCACGACCTGGGCGACGTGGCCGTGCCCGACGACGACCTGTGCACCGTCACCGGCTACGCCCGCAACACCGATGCGTGGATCGTCGACCGGCCCAACCGGGTGACCACGGCGAGCGTGCCGTGCGACGACCAGCCGACGCAGGTGTTCGCGCCCGCCGACGTGATCTCCGACGAGCGCACCGCCTACGACGGCGCGGACAGCACCGACACCCCGCCCACCAAGGGCGACGTCACCCGCACCGAGGAACTGGCGTCGTGGGACGGCGACCGACCGGTGTACGTGACCACGTCCCGCGCCACCCACGACGCGCACGGCCGCGTGGTCACCGCGGACAACGCCACGGGCTCCCGCACCACGACGACGTACACGCCCGCGACCGGCGGTCCGGTCGCCGCGGTGACCACGACGAACGCGTTGGGCCACACCGGCGCCGAGGAGCTGGAGCCCTACCGCGGCCGGGTCGTCGCGACCACCGACGCCAACGGCCGCCGCGGCGAGCAGACCTACGACCCGCTCGGCCGGCTCACCGCCGCGTGGCGACCGGGCCGCCCGAGCACCGAGCCGCCGACCGCCCGCTACGAGTACCTGGTCCGCGCCGACGCGCCCTCGGTGGTCACCACGCACCGGTTGCTGGGCTCCGGCCAGTACCTGACCAGCCACACGCTGCACGACGGCCTGCTGCGCGAGCGGCAGACGCAGCAGCCCTCCCCGGCCGGCGGCCGGATCGTCACCGACACGCTGTACGACAGCCACGGCCGGGTTGCCAAGACCAACGCCGCCTACCACAACCCCGAGGAGCCGGGCACGTCGCTGCTGGTCGTCGCGGACGCCGACGTGCCGTCGCAGGAGGCCGTCGAGCACGACGGCGCGGGCCGCACGGCCGCCGAGGTGCTGCGGTCCTACGGCGTGGAGCGGCACCGCACGACCTACCGCCACGAGGGCGACCGGGTCAGCGTCGACCCGCCCGCGGGCGGCACGCCCACCACGAGCGTCACCGACGTGCGCGGCCGGTTGGTGGAGCTGCGCCAGTACACCGGCGACGGACCCGACGGCGAGCACCACACCACCCGCTACGGCTACACGAAGGCAGGCAAGCGGTCGTCGGTGGCCGACGCGGCGGGCAACACCTGGCGCTTCGAGCACGACCTGCGCGGCAGGCAGGTGCGGGTGGACGACCCGGACAAGGGCGTCGCCACCAGCACGTACGACGACGAGGACCGGCTGACGAGCGTCACCGACGCCCGCGGCGTCACCCTCACCCACACCTACGACGCGCTGGGACGCCGCACCGGCGTGTCCGAGGGGACGGACCGGCGCGCCGAGTGGACCTTCGACGCGCTGCCCGGCGGCATCGGGGAACCGGCCGCCGCGATCCGGCACACCGACGGCGCGGCGTACCGCACCGAGGTCACCGGCTACGACGCGCTCGGCCTGCCCACCGGCACGGCCGTCACCGTCCCCGCCCGCGAGGGCGCGCTGGCCGGCCGTTACGAGGTCACCGAGACGCGCGACCAGGCGGGCGCGCTCGTCAGCACCGGCCTGCCCGCGGTCGGGGACCTCCCCGCCGAGACCGTGACCACCGGCTACACCGCGCTGGGCCAGGCCGACACGCTCGGCTCCGACCTCGCGCCCTACGTCACGGCGACCGGCTACACGGCCGTGGGCGGGCTGGGCCACCGCATCCTCGGCGACCGGGTCATGCGCTCCTACGCCTACGACGACGCCACCCGCAGGCTCACCGGCCTGAAGACCGAACTGGAGACCGGCGAGGTCGCCGTCGACCTGTCCCTGGGCCACGACCCGGCGGGCAACATCGTCTCCAGCGCCGACGCCGCCTCCGGCGACACCCAGTGCTTCCGCGGCGACGCGCTGCGCCGCCTGGTGGAGGCGTGGACCACGACCGCCGACTGCGCGGCCGGGCCGAGCACCGCCGCGCTGGGCGGCCCCGCGCCGTACTGGCACACGTACGGCTACGACGCGGCGGGCAACCGCACCCGCGAGCAGCACCACGCCGAGAGCGGCGACACGACCCGCGACTACGCCTACCCGGCGGTCGGGCAGGCCGGGCCGCACCGCGTCACCTCGGTGACCACCGGGTCCGTTGTGGACGGTTACACCTACGACGCGGCGGGCAACACCGTCGGCCGCCCCGGGCAGGTCCTGGCCTGGAACGCCGAGGGCAGGCTCGCCCGGGTCGACGCGGGCGGGCAGGTCACCACCTTCGAGTACGACGCGGACGGCGACCGGCTGCTGCGCCACGACCCGGAGGCCGACACCCTCTACCTCGGCGACACCGAGGTGCGCCTGGACCGGGCCACCGGGGCGCTCACCGCCACCCGGCACTACGGCGTGGACGGCACCGTCCTCGCGGTGCGCACCGGCGCGGGCCTGAGCTGGCTCGTCGACGACCACGCCGGCACGGCGGGCACCGCGATCGCCGCGGCCGACCTGGCCGTCACGACCCGCCGCCGGCTGCCCTACGGCGCGCCGCGCGGCACGACGCCGGCGTGGCCGAGCGAGCAGGGCTTCGTCGGCGGCACGAACGACGCCTCCACCGGCCTGGTCCACCTCGGCGCACGCGAGTACGACCCGGCGATCGGCGCGTTCGCCTCGGCCGACCCCATCCTCAACGCCGAGGACCCGCAGCAGCTGCAGGGTTACGCCTACGCGGGCAACTCGCCGGTCAGCCACGCCGACCCCACCGGTCTCACCGCGCGGCTCCTGGTCGGGTCGTGGACCGAGCCGATCACGTGGGACAGCGGGCTCACCGGGTTCCGCTGGAGCGACGACGTGGCCGGACCGGGCCTGCTCCACACCCCGCACCCGACCGCGGACGCGCGCGACGTGCTGGGCGGCGGTGACACCGGCGAGATCATCAAGGCGATCCTGGAGAACCGCGGCGGCTGGTCGCCGAAGGTCCCGCCCGGCTACCAGACGCCGCCGCCGAGCGGGAGCCTGCCGCCGATCCCGACCACGCCCGGACCGACGAGGCCCACCACGCCGGACGGCTACCCGGTGCACAGCCCGGGCGAGGGCTCGTGGCGGGTGGACTGCCGGACCTCGGGCGCCGTGCGCACGTGCCACTACACCCCGATCAAGTCGCCGTCCACGTCCTTCGGCGGCGGGTACGAGATCGGCACCGGCTGGGGAGGCGGCAGCGCCCCGTACGGGCGGGTGGGCGACGACTACGAGATCGGCGAGTTCGACTACGTGGCCTGGGACGTCGAGGAGCGCGAGTACTGGGAGTACGACCGGTGCAAGCCGTGGAACCCGTGCGACACCAAGCCCGGCAAGGTCGAGGGCTACAGCCCGCCCGGCCTCTACACGTCCAAGAGCGGCTCCAAGACCAACAGCAAGGCCGGCAGCGCCCACTCGTCCAAGAGCAAGTCGACCAAGACCAAGAGCAGCTCGAAGAGCTCCACCAAGAAGAAGAAGTGAGGGCTCCGGCGATGGCCTTCGGCACCGGTGCGCCCCGACTTCGTACACGCTCGGCCGAGGTGACCGGCGGGGCACGGCGCGACGACGGCCGACCTCGCACGCGCGCGGTCGTCGCGGTGGCCGTGCTGCTGCTGACCTGCGTCACCGGTGCGGTCCGCCCCGAAGCGCCGCGGGCGGAGGCCGCCGCGGTGGCCTCCGCCGAGGAATCGGCCTCCGCGAAGGCGCGCGCGACCGGCGAGCCGGTCGAGGTCGACGCCCTGGGCACGGAGAACGTGGAGGTCGTCGCCAACCCCGAGGGGCACTTCACCGCGACCACCTACGACCAGCCGGTCCGGGCGCGCACGGCGACCGGCTGGGCGCCGATCGACACCACGCTGGTCACCCGGCCGGACGGGACGGTCGGGCCGAAGGTCGCGGCGGTGCCGGTCGCGTTCTCCGGCGACGGCTCGGCGCCGCTGGCCAGGACCGGCGCGGGCGAGGACGTCACCGGGCTGGACTGGGCCGCGCCGCTGCCGCCGCCCGTGCTCGACGGCCCCGCCGCCACCTACCGCGACCTCCTGCCCGGTGTCGACCTCGTCCTCACCGCCACGCCCACCGGGTTCTCCGAAGCGGTGGTCGTGCGCGACCCGGCGGCCGCGCGCGACCAGCGGTTGTCGGCGCTGAGGTTCGGCCTGCACGGCGGGGGCGCGCCCGCCGCCACGGCGGTGGCCGCCGAGGAGACCACCCCCGAACCCGCGACGGGCGGGCAGGCCTGGAAGTCGGCCGGGGACACCACTGCGCCCGCGCGGTGGGACGTCACCGACGACGCCGTCACCCTGCGCCCGGACGCGGCCCTGCTCTCCGACCCGGCCACGACCTACCCGCTGTCGATGGCCGGCCCGACCTGGGGCCGCAACCGGCACTGGATGCTGTTGTCCCACAACGCCACCACCGGCGCGAAGGCGGCGTACTGGGACTCCTCGCACCTCGCGCGGGTCGGTCGCGTCCGGGGCGACGACACCCGCTGGCGGTCGTACTTCGAGATGGACACCGCCTGGCTCGCGGGCAAGCGGATCAGGACGGCGACCTTCCGGATCTTCGAGTGGTGGGCCGAGTCCTGCCAACCGCAGCCGGTGGAGCTGTGGCACATCGGCGCGATCAGCCCCACCACGACCTGGGGCGACGCGACCCCGTTCCACCGCAAGGCCGCCGAGGTGGCCACCGCCCACGGCTACGACGCCGGGTGCGAGCACCAGTCGATCGGGTTCGACGTCAAGGACCTGATGGCCGAGGCCGCCGAGAACCGGTGGCCCACCACCACGCTCGCGCTCAAGGCCCGCGAGGACACGACCTCCTACGCCGCCAAGGAGTTCCTCAACCGCCCCGTGCCCGAGCTGGACCTGGGTGACGAGAACTCCCCGGTGCTGGCCATCACCGCGGACTACAACACCGTGCCCGACCGCCCGACCGACGTGACCGTGGCGGGCAAGCGCTGCACGGGAGCCGACCCCGTGGTGGTGAACACGACCACACCGGAGTTCGCCGCCGCGGTCGCCGACGCGGACACCACGCCGGGCCAGCAGATCCGCGCGGTCTACCGGTGGTGGGAGGGCGACGGCGCCACGCCGTCGGACGTCGCGAGCGTGGCCGCTCCCTACAGCGGTCCGGGCGTGAGCAAGGCCGTCGTGCCCCTGGACAAGGCGCTGCGCCACGGCGCCACCTACACCCTCGGGACCGTGGTCGACGACAGGATCGACAGCAGCGACGGGCTGTCGTCGTGCCGGTTCACCGTGGACACGGTCAAACCCGCCGCGCCGCCCGCGGTCTCGTCGGCGCAGTTCCCGCCGAAGCCCGCGCCGGGCCCGCCGGTCTTCACCACGGGACAGCTGACGTTCGACGCGGGCGGCGACCCGGACGTGGTCGCCTTCGTGTACGGCATCGGGTACAGCTCGGCCGTGGCGAACACCCCCGTCGACGCGGACGCGCCGGGCGGCCGCGCCACCGTCCCGTTCACCCCCGACGTCCCGGCCACGTCGTCGTTCAAGTCCTACGTGGTCTCGGTGAAGGCCGTCGACCGGGCGGGCAACAGGTCCGACAGGACCACCACCTACCAGTTCATGGTCGGCACCGCCACCACGACTGGCACCGCCTACGGGAACTGGAGGGCGGACTCGGTGTCCGGCGGCAAGCTGGTCGACACCAAGGAGCTGGCCGGGCAGCCGACGTTCGACGCCACGATCTCCGGCGCCGTCACGTCCACGAAGGACCGCGCCGACAAGCTCGCCGCCGCCGTGCGCCTCGACGGCACGTCGGCGCACGCCGTGACCGCCGCGCCGGTGGCGCCGCGGACCGCCGAGGGCACGTTCGCCAGCTTCACCGCCGCGGCCTGGGTGAAGCTGGACCGGGCGCAGGACTGGGCGGCGGCGATCAGCCAGGACGGCGTCCGGCACAGCGGGTTCGCCCTGAAGTACAACCACTACCCGCGGTCGTGGCAGTTCGACATGGAGGGCTCGGACACCGCCGAGCGGACCACCGTGACCGCCACGTCGCTCGCCGCGCCGCAACTGGGGGTGTGGACGCACCTCGCGGGGGTCTACGACCACGCCGCGGGCACGATCTCGCTGTACGTCAACGGGCAGCTCGCCGCGCGAACCGCGTTCCGCAGCACCTGGTACGCCGCCGGTCCCACCGCGCTGGGCCGGGCCCGCTACGACGGCGAGGCGAACGACTTCTGGCCGGGCGACCTCGACGAGCTGCAACTGCTGCCGTGGGCCGCGTCGGCGTTCGAGGTGCGGCAGCGGATGGCGGGCCAGGCACTGGGCCCGACCGCGAAGTGGGCCCTGGACGAGGGTTCCGGCCCGACCGCCGCGGACCGCGACAGCGGCCACGTGCTGGCGTTGCAGGGCGGCGCGTCGTGGGCGCCGGACCGGACCGGCAAGTCCTCGCTGCGCTTCGACGGCCGCGACGGGCACGCCTACGCGGGCGGTCCGATCGCCGCGCGCTCGCCCGAGGGCACGTTCGACAGCTTCACCGCCTCGGCGTGGGTCAAGCTCGACGATCCGGCGGACTGGGCGTGGGCGGTCAGCCAGGACGGCGTCCGCGACAGCGGTTTCGTCCTGGGCTACTCGCAGTACCCGCGCGGCTGGAGCTTCGGCATGAGCGCCGTCGACGCGGACGGCGGCGGGGGCGACGGCTACGTGATCGCACCGGCCGCGCCGCAGCTCGGGGTGTGGACGCACCTGACCGGGGTCTACGACCACGCCGCCGGCGCCCTCACGCTGTACGTCAACGGCAGGCAGGCGGCGTCCAAGCCGCACCGCAGCACCTGGTACGCCGGTGGCGCGCTGCAGGTGGGCCGCGCGAAGAACGACGGCTGGCAGACCGACTTCTGGCCCGGGCAGGTCGACGACGTGCGGGTCGTGCCCGGCGCCCTGACCGCGGGTGCCGTCCTGACCCTCGCGCAAGCGCCCGCGGTGATCAAGCAGGGCGGCAAGTGGGCCCTCGACGACAGCACGGCCGACGCGACCGGCAACGGCCACGCCCTCGCGCTGTGGCCGGGCGCGTCCTGGACCTCCGGCCGGCGTGCGGGCGGCAGCGGCCTGCGCTTCGACGGCACGGCCGGGCACGCCTACACGGCCGGGCCCGTGATCAGCACGGACGCGAGCTTCACCGCGTCCGCCTGGGTGAAGCTGGACGCCCTCGACCGCCACCAGACCGTGATCAGCCAGGACGGCGCCCACGGCAGCGGCTTCCGCCTGCACTACGACAAGGACGCCAAGGCCTGGTCGTTCACGGTCGCGGGCGACACCGCGGCGGGCGGAACGACGCCCGACGGCGCGGTCCGGGCCACGACCGAGCCCAGGCTGGGGGAGTGGACGCACGTCGCCGGTGTCCACCACGCCGCCCTCGACCAGCTCCAGATCTTCGTCAACGGCAGGCTCCAGCGCACCGCGCCCTACGTCGGCGGCTTCCGCTCCGACCGGGGCCTGGTGGTCGGCCGGGCGCAGGGCGTGGCCGGCTCCGTCGACCACCTGTCGGGCACCGTCGACGACGTGGAGGTGAGCGACACGGCCGCCACGCCGACCCAGGTGTTCGGGCTCACCGGCCTCGGCGTGCCGGTCGCGTACAACAACTCGCCCACGGCCGTCGCGGACCTGGCGACCGCGGAGAGCGCCGTCACGGTCCTCGGCCTGACGCCGGACGTGGTGAGCACGCTGGAGGTGACGGTCAAGCTCAAGCACACCTACCTGGGCGACCTGGTGCTGCGCCTGATCTCCCCGGACGGCACCGAGTACCTGCTCGAAGACCTCACCGGCGCCGGCGACGTGGACGACTTCGACAAGACCTACCCGCTCAACGCCTCCGGTGAGATCGTCAACGGCGCGTGGAAGCTGCGCGTCGAGGACAAGGCCCTCGGTGACACCGGCTCGATCACCAGCTGGGGCTTGCGCGCGCCCGTGAGCGACGACCCCGCCTACTCCGCGCCGTGGCGGCGGATCAACGGCACCGGGTTCGCGGTCGGCAACAACACCACGACCGAGCGCTCGGTGACCGTGTCCGACATCCCCGGCAACGCGCCGACCAACCTCAACGTCACGATCGACAAGACCTACTCCTCGGCCTCGGACACCAAGCTCAGCCTGATCTCGCCGGACGGCAAGGAGCACGTGCTGCACGACCCGGCGGCACCCTCGCCGCCCGTGCCCGCCAACCCGTGCGGCCCGTACGTCGACCCGTACGGCCTCAAGAGCCACTTCGTGGTGAACGTGATGAGCGCGCCCGCGAACGGCGTGTGGAAACTGCGGTTCAAGCACACCAGCGCCACGGGTGCGCCCACCGTCACCGCGTGGCAGCTGTGGTCGCCGATCAACCTCCGGGCCTCGACCTCCGCGCCGAACACGAAGTTCGCCAACGCCACCGACACGCCGATCGAGAACTGGCAGACGACCAGTGCCGCCGACGCCTGCGGCCTGCCCGGCACGGCGGCCAACGACGTGCGCGTCGCGGTCGACGTCCGGCACCCCAACCGGGGCGACCTGAAGCTGGAGCTCCTCGCGCCGGACGGCGCGGCGACCTACCTGCTGGAGGACTTCGCCGACGACGACACCGGCGACAACGTGCTCAAGACCTACACCGTGGCGGGTTCCGCCCAGCTGCCCAACGGGCACTGGACCCTGCGGATCACCGACAACCGCAACGACTGGGTCGCCCACCTCAACGAGTGGAGCGTGCAGGTGCTGCCCAGCGCGCAGTCGACGCTGCCCGCCGGGTGGAAGGCGGAGAACACCGCGGACGTGCCGATCGTCGACGACGGCTGGAGCGAGTCGCCGGTCACCGTCACCGGGCTGACCGGGATGGCGCCCGCGGTGTGGCGGGTCGACGTCGCGATCAGGCACACCCACCGCGGCGACCTGGCGCTGTACCTGGAAGCGCCGGACGGCACCGGGTACCTGCTGGAAGACCTCACCACCACCGAGGACGCCGACGACCACGCCAAGACCTACCACGTCAACGCCTACGGCGAGATCGCGAACGGGGTGTGGAAGCTCAAGGTCCGCGACGCGGTGTGGGGCGACACCGGTTTCATCGACTCCTGGGGCCTGTCACCGCCCTCGTTCGGCGGCGCGAACACCGACGTGCGGGTGCCCGTGGCCGACCTCCAGACCGCGGAAAGCCCGCTGACCGTGACCGGGGTGACCGGCGCCGTGCCCAACGGCGTGCACGTCCGCGCGACCGTCACGCACCCCAAGCCCGAGCAGCTGGTCGTCACGCTGGTAGCGCCGGACGGGACCACGACGTTCCCGCTGCACGACCGCAAACCCGTGCTGCCCAAGGCGTTCCGGCTCGACGCGTCGGCCGTCGCGTTCGCCGGCACGTGGAAGCTGCGCGTGCAGGACGCGGTGACCGGCGAGGCGGGGTCGATCGACTCGTGGGGTCTCGCGCTGGCGCCGGCCGTGGCGTGGCCGGAACAGCGCGGGGCGGCGTTCAAGGTCGACGGCACTACCTCCGGCGTGATCGCCACGGGGTCCAAGCGGGTCACCGGGATACCGGGCAACGCCCCGCTCGACCTGCGGTTGTCGTTGGACACGTCGTACTACTGGGTGAGTGAGTTGAAGATCGCGTTGGTCGCGCCGGATGGCACGTCGTACACGGTGCACGATCGGGGTGCGGTGTTGGCGCGGACGTTCACGGTGGACGCTTCGGCGGAGGTGGCCAACGGTGTGTGGAAGTTGTCGGTGCAGCGCAACAGTTCCAGCGGCACGGTGGACATCACCGGGTGGAGCCTGTGGTCCCCGGTCAACCAGCAGGCCACCGCGCCCGGACCGAGGACGAAGTTCGCCAACGGCGACGACAGGGCCCTCGTCGACGACGGCTGGTCGTCGACGAGCAGTTACGCCGAGGTCTTCGGCATCACCGGCGCCGCAGCCAACGACGTGCGCGTGACCGTGGACGTCAAGCACCCCAACCGCGGCGACCTGAAGCTCCAGCTGCGCGCACCCGGCGCGGCGGCGACCTACCTGCTGGAGGACGTGCCCGACGGCGACACCGGCGACGACGTGTTCACCACCTACACCGTGCCGGGCGTCGCGCAGATCGCCAACGGCTCGTGGGAACTCCTCGTCACCGACACCAGGACCGGCAACACCGGGACCGTCGACGGCTGGAGCCTCCAGGTGCTGCCCAGCCCCCAGGTCGTGCTGCCCGCGGACTGGCGCGTCGAGAACGGCGCCGACACCCCGATCGCCGACTACGCCACCGTCGAGTCGCCGATCACCGTCACCGGGCTGACCGGGATGGCGCCGAAGGACTGGCAGGTCGCGGTGGCGCTGAGCCACACCTACCGGGGCGACCTGGCGTTGCACCTGGTCGCCCCGGACGGCACGGCCTACGCGTTGGAGGACTTCACCGGCACGGGCGACGCGGAAGCGCTGGTCAAGACCTACACGGTCAACGCCTCCGGCGAAGCCGCCAACGGCACGTGGAAGCTGCGGGTCCGCGACGGCGTGTGGGGCGACACCGGCCACCTCGACTCCTGGAGCCTGGCCGCCGCACCCACCGGCACGCCCGTGCCGGCCGTCGCGTGGCCCAAGGTGTCCGGTGCGGCGTTCAAGGTCGACGGCACCACCACGGGCGCGACCGGGACCGCTTCGGTCCGGGTGGCGGGGACACCGGGCAACGCTCCGTCCGACCTGCGGTTGTCGTTGGACACGTCGTACTACTGGGTGAGTGAGTTGAAGATCGCGTTGGTCGCGCCGGATGGCACGTCGTACACGGTGCACGATCGGGGTGCGGTGTTGGCGCGGACGTTCACGGTGGACGCTTCGGCGGAGGTGGCCAACGGTGTGTGGAAGTTGTCGGTGCAGCGCAACAGTTCCAGCGGCACGGTGGACATCACCGGATGGAGCCTGTGGTCCCCGGTGAACCAGGTGCCGACCGCGCCGGGTCCGCAGACGAAGTTCGCCAACGGCGCGGACGTGGCGCTGCCCGACGACGGCTGGACTACGGCAGAGAGCGCCGTGCAGGTCGCCGGCGTCACGGGCACCGCACCGGCGAACCTGCGCGTCTCGGTCGACGTCAAGCACCCCAACCGCGGCGACCTCGTGCTGCACCTGGTCGCCCCGGACGGCACCGCCTACCTGCTCGAGGACTTCGTCAACGCCGACACCGGCGACAACGTGTTCAAGAACTACGTGGTCAACGGCTCGGCCGAGACCGCCAACGGCTCCTGGCGGCTGCGCGTGCTCGACGGGGTGTCGGGCAACGCGGGCACGATCGACGGCTGGAGCCTGCACCTGGCCGGCCTGACGGCCGTGGCGCCGGGCACGCGGTTCGAGAACACCGCCGACGTGCCGGTGCCGGACAACGGCACGGCGGAGTCGACGGTGTCGATCGCGGGCATCACCGGCGCGGTGCCGCCGGGGCTGCGGGTCGGGGTGGTGGTCCGGCACGCCCAGCAGGGCGACCTGAAGCTGGACCTGGTGGCTCCCGACGGCACGGTGTACCCGCTCGAAGACCTCACCGGCGCCGGCGACGCGGACGACGTGGTCGAGGACTACGGCGTCAACGCCTCCGCAGAACCGGCCAACGGCACGTGGCGGCTGCGCGTGGCCGACACCGCGCTGGGCGACGTCGGGGTGATCGACTCGTGGAGCCTCACGTTCCCCGCGCCGACCAAGTACCACAACCCCCGCGACGTCGCGATCGCCGACAACGGCTCACCGGCCACGAGCGTGATCGCGGTCGACGGTCGGACCGGCGCCGCGCCGGCGGACCTGCGCGTCGTGGTGAGCGTCAAGCACCCCAACCGGGGCGACCTGACCCTGGACCTGGTCGCCCCGGACGGCACCGCCTACCCGTTGGAGGACGTCCCGGACGGCGACACCGGCGACGACGTGCGGCAGACGTACTGGGTGGACGCCTCGGCCGAGCCCGCCGACGGGGGGTGGGCGTTGCGGGTGAGGGACGTGGTGACGGGCAACAGCGGCGGCCTGATCGACGCCTGGAGCCTCCAGTTCGGTGCGGGGTGATCCTCCGACCGGGGCGATCCCTCCCGCTGCCGCCGGGGGTGTGATCCGTCGTCGGTCGGCCCGGGCGGGCTCTCGTCCGGGCCGACCGGCTCATCCGCACCGGGTACCGCTGTCCCGTCCGGAGCACCTGCCCGCGCCCGTGCGCCGAATCCCGGGGTGCAATGTCACCGCGGGGAGGTCACGTGATCCCGGGCCCGAAACCTGCGGCCCTTTCCAACTCGCTGCACCATGTGACATGGTACCGGCGTGTCCACTCCTCTCCGAGTAGTCGTGGTGGGTGCGGGCATCATCGGCTCGGCGATCGCCCGGGCAATGGCCCGCGAGGACTGCGCGGTCACCGTGGTCGACCGCGGTGCCAGTGCGGGCGGGACGTCCGCCGGCGGTGAGGGGAACCTGCTCGTCTCCGACAAGGAACCCGGTCCCGAGCTCCGGCTCGCGCAGCGCTCGCTGGCGTCCTGGCTCAGCATCGAGGACGAGTTGCGCGACGAGCTGCCACCCGGGTTCCCCGGCCTGGAGCTGGAGCGCAAGGGCGGCCTCGTCGTCGCCACCACCGAGGCGGGCGCGGTGGCGCTGCGGGAGTTCGCCGACGCCCAGCGCGCCGTCGGGGTCCGGGCCGAGGCGCTCGACGACGACCGCGTCCGCGACCTCGAACCCGACCTCACCCCGAACCGCACCGCCGCCGTGTTCTACCCCGACGACATGCAGGTGCAGCCCGTCGTCGCCACCGAGGCGCTGCTCGCCGCCGCCCGCCGCCACGGCGCGCGGGTGCTCCAGGGCGTCGAGGTCACCGGGCCGGTGCTCGACCGGGGCAGGCTCGTCGGGGTCGACACCACGGACGGCGTGCTGACCGCCGACGCGGTGGTCCTCGCCGCCGGTCCGTGGTCGGGCGCGGTCGCCGAGCGGCTCGGGGTCGTGCTGCCGGTCGCGCCCCGCCGCGGCACCGTGCTGGTGACCTCCCGCATGCCGCAACGCGTGTGGCACAAGGTCTACGACGCCGACTACGTGGGCGCGGTCGGCTCCGGCGCGGCCGACCTCCAGGTCTCCAGCGTGGTCGAGTCGACGGCGGCGGGCACCGTCCTCATCGGCTCCTCCCGCGAGCGGCGCGGGTTCGACGAGCGGATCGAGTCCGGGGTGCTCGCCGCGCTCGCTGCCAAGGCGCTGCTGCTGTTCCCCTTCCTCGCCGACGTCCAGGTCATGCGCGCCTACGGCGGCTTCCGCCCGTTCGTCCCCGACCACCTGCCCGTGATCGGCCCCGACCACCGGCTGCCCGGCCTCTGGCACGCCACCGGTCACGAAGGCGCGGGCATCGGCCTGAGCCTGGCCACCGCCGAGGTCCTCCGCGACCAGGTCCTGCACGGCGCCGACCCCGTGGCCGCCGAGTTCCGCCTGGACCGCCCGGCCCTGCGCCCGCACCTCGAAAGGGCCGCCTGATGACGCAGATCCGCATCGAGGTCGACGGCGCCCCGGTCGAGGGCCTGGCGGGGCAGAGCATCGCCGCGCTGCTGCTCGTCACCGGCCGCGCGTCCTGGCGCCGCACCCGCGCGGGCCGCCCGCGCGGCGTGTTCTGCGGCATCGGCACGTGCTTCGACTGCGTCGTCACCGTCAACGGCCTGCGCGACGTGCGGGCCTGCCAACGCCGCGCCGCCGAGGGCGACCGCGTCGAGCTGCAGGAGGACGACCGTGCCTGACGTCGTCGTGGTCGGCGGCGGACCCGCCGGGATGGCCGCCGCGCTCGCCGCCCGCCGCAACGGCGCGAAGCGGGTCGTCCTCCTCGAAGCGGGCGACGACCTCGGCGGCCAGTACTGGCGGCACCTGCCCGCTCGGCGCGCCGACCCCGACGAGGGGACGTGGCACCACGGTTGGCACCGCTTCCTCGACCTGCGCGCCGCCCTGCGGCGCGACCCCGGCTGCGAGGTCGTCACGAACGCCCACGTGTGGTCCGTCGACCGCCGCGACGACCGGCCCCCGCTCGTGCACGCCCTCGTCGGCGAGGTCGACGGGCAGGCCCGAGCGCCGCGCACGTTCGACCCCGGAGCGCTCGTCCTCGCCACCGGCGCGCACGAGCGCACGCTGCCGTTCCCGGGCTGGGACCTGCCCGGCGTCGTCACGGCGGGCGCCGCGCAGGCGCTGGCCAAGGGCGAGCGGGTGGCCGTCGGCCGTCGGGTCCTCGTCGCGGGTTCCGGCCCGTTCCTGCTGCCCGTCGTGGCCGGCCTGACCCGCGTGGGCGCGCGGGTCGTCGGCGTGGTCGAGGCCTCCGGTCCCGCCCGGCTCGCGAAGGGCTGGGGCGCCAGGCCCTGGCGACTGGCGGGCGCCGGCGGCAAGGCCGTCGAGCTGGCCGGCTACCTGCGGGTCCTCGCCGCCCACCGCATCCCCTACCGGCTGGGCGCGGGCGTCGTCGCGGCCCACGGCGCCGACCGGGTCGAGGCCGTCACCGTCGCCCGGCTGGGCCCCGACTGGTCGCCGGTGCCCGGCACCGGGCGGCGCGTCGAGGTCGACGCCGTCTGCGTCGGCCACGGCTTCGTCCCGCGCGCGGAACTCGCCACCGCGGCCGGCTGCGCGGTCGGCGCGGACGGCGCCGTCGAGGTCGACGACCGGCAGCGCACGTCCGTGCCCGGCGTCCTCACCGCGGGCGAGCTGACCGGCATCGGCGGCGTCGAGCTGTCCCTGGCCGAGGGCCTGGTGGCCGGGGCCGTCGCCGCCGGGGGAGAACCCGCGCCCGCCGCCCTGCGCCGCCGCGCGGTCTTCCGCGAGTTCGCCACCAGGGTCGACGCCGCCCACGCCATCGGGCCGGGCTGGCGGTCCTGGGTGGACGACGCCACCGTGGTCTGCCGCTGCGAGGACGTCACCGCCGGAGCCCTGCGCCGGGCCGCCGAGTCGACCCGCTCCAGGGGGCTGCGCTCGCTCAAGCTGACCACCCGTGCGGGACTCGGGCTGTGCCAGGGCCGCACCTGCGGCGCGGCGGTCGAGGACCTGCTCACCGGCGTGCTCGACCCCGGCCGCACCGCCAACCGCCCCGTCGCCGTACCGCTGCGCCTCGGTGAGCTCGCCGACCACAGCCGCACCAGCAACCGAGAGGACGTCCCATGAGTTCCGGACCGGCTTCCCTGCGCGGGGTCATCGTCGCCACCGCCCTGCCGTTCAAGGAGGACCCCTCCGCGCCCTCCGGTCTGGCGGTCGACTACGACCGCTACGCCGAGCACTGCGACTGGCTGATGGCCAACGGCTGCCACGGCATCGGTCCCAACGGCTCGCTCGGTGAGTACTCCGCGCTGACCGACGCCGAGCGCCGCGCGGTCGTCCGGGTCGCCGTGGACGCGGTCGGCGACCGGGGCGTCGTCGTCGCGGGCGTGCACGGCCCCGGCTGGCACCAGGCCAAGCACTGGGCGGAGCTGGCCGCCGAGGACGGTGCGCACGGCGTGCTCGCCCTGCCGCCCACCATGTACCGGGCCGGCCGCGAGCAGGTGATCGAGCACTACACCAGGATCGACGAGGTCGGCCTGCCGATCATGATCTACAACAACCCGATCGACACCAGGGTCGACCTCGTGCCCGACCTGGTCGCGGAGATCGCCGAGCTGCCCAACGTCCGCGCCATCAAGGAGTTCAGCGGCGACGTGCGCCGGCTCTTCGCGATCGCCGAGCTGTGCGACATCGACGTGGTCGTGGGCGCCGACGACGTGCTCTTCGAGCTGATGGCCGACGGCGCCGTCGGCTGGTTCGCGGGCTTCCCCAACGCCCTGCCCGCCGAGTCGGTCGCCCTCTACGAGCACCTGCTCGCGGGCCGCCTCACCGAGGCCAGGGAGCTGTACAAGCACCTCGTCGCGCTGTTCCGCTGGGACTCGCGCACCGAGTTCGTGCAGGCCATCAAGCTGGGCATGGACGAGGTCGGCCGCTACGGCGGACCGTGCCGCCCGCCGCGCGGCCCCCTCACGGCCGAGCAGGCGGCGAGGGTGCGCGCGGACCTGGGCCGGGCGGTGGCCGGCATGGAGGCCCTGCGCGTGGCGGGGGTGGCCTGAGGTGCGCGCCTCCCGGATGTTCTCCGCGGTCGACTCGCACACCGAGGGCATGCCGACCCGCGTGGTGACCGGCGGCGTCGGGGTCGTCCCGGGCGACACCATGAACGAACGGCGGCTGCACTTCGTCGAGCACCTCGACCACGTGCGACGGCTGCTGGTCAACGAGCCGCGCGGCCACTCGGCGATGAGCGGTGCGATCCTGCAACCGCCCACGCGGCCCGACGCGGACTTCGGCGTGCTCTACATCGAGGTGTCCGGCTGCCTGCCGATGTGCGGGCACGGCACCATCGGCGTCGCCACGGTCCTGGTGGAGACCGGCATGGTCGAGGTGACCGAGCCGGTGACCACGATCCGGCTGGACACCCCGGCGGGGCTGGTGGTGGCCGAGGTCGCCGTCCGCGACGGGCACGCCGACGGCGTGACCCTGCGCAACGTCCCGTCCTACTGCGACCGGCTCGACGAGGTCGTGGACGTGCCGGGGTTGGGCGCGATCCGCTACAGCCTCGCGTTCGGCGGCAACTTCTACGCGATGGTCGACCTCGACGAGGTCGGGCTGCCGTTCGACCGCGCCCGCAAGGGCGAGATCCTCGCCGCCGGGCTGGCGATCATGGACGCGGTCAACACCTCCGCGCCGCCGGAGCACCCGGAGATCGACGGCGTGGACCACTGCCACCACGTGGAGTTCATCGCGCCCGGCTCGGACGCGCGGTTCTCGCGGCACGCCATGGCCATCCACCCCGGGTGGTTCGACCGCTCGCCGTGCGGGACGGGCACGTCCGCGCGGATGGCCGAGCTGCACGCGCGCGGCGAGCTGCCGCTGGAGCGGGACTTCGTCAACGAGTCCTTCATCGGCAGCCGGTTCACCGGCCGCCTGGTGGGGGAGACGACCGTCGGCGGGCGGCCCGCGGTGCTGCCGACCGTCACCGGGCGCGCCTGGATCACCGGGGTCGGGCAGTACCTGCTCGACCCGACCGACCCGTACCCGGCGGGTTTCGAGTTCTGAAAGGTGCGCCACGGCGCGAAGGGCGCGAAGTACCGAATAGCGAACTCACGGGCACGGGGGGTGGGATACTCGGCAGCTCTCATACGGGTAAGGTCAGCGCTGTGTGACATTGCAGTGCGGGGGCGTACCCCACGACAGCGGGAGGCCGCAGAGGTGAGTCCGTCGACCATCAACCCGTTGGCCGTGGGCGCGAGCCTGCGCGGCACGGTGGAGGACGCGGTCGCCGCCGCCATCGTCTCGGGCGAGCTGGCGCCGGGCACCCTGGTCACGGCGCCGACGCTGGCCGCCCGCTTCGGCGTGTCCGCGACCCCGGTCCGGGAGGCGATGCTCAACCTGCAGAAGCGCGGGTTCGTCGACGTGGTGCGCAACAAGGGCTTCCGCATCACCGACGTCAGCGAGCAGGACCTCTGGGAGATCGTGCGGCTGCGCCAGCAGCTGGAGGGCCCGCCGATGCGCGAGATCGCCAGGACGATGCAGCCCTCGACCGTGGCCGAGCTGCGGGTCAAGGCCCAGGCCATCGTGGACGCCGCCGCGGCGGCCGACCTGGCCGCCTACCTGGCCGCCGACCTGGACTTCCACCTGCGGCTGCTGGAGCTGCACGGCAACCGCAGGCTCATCGCGATCGTGAAGGACCTGCGCCAGCAGACCCGCATGGTCGGGCTGGCCGGCATGGTCGGCACCACCGAGCTGGCCAGGTCCGCGGCCGAGCACCACAGCCTGGTCGACCTCCTGGAGGCCAGGGACGGGCGGGGCGCGGAAGCGCTGCTGACCGACCACATCGGCCACGTGCTCGGCTGGTGGAGCGGCAACTCCGAGGACTGAGACCGAGAACGACCGACGAGCCCGCCCGGTGCACGGCGGGCTCGTCGTGCTGCCCGGGAACCGTCGGCGCGCGTTCCGGGGCCGTTGCGGGCCATTGCCGCGTGATCGTTCCCGGGGTGGACCACCCCGGCCGGAAAAATATCGCGTCGGCGTCTTCAAGTGCGAGGTGTGACATACTACTGTCGCCCTATCGGTGATAGCGGTCACTGCTCCTTCGTCCCGCGTGACCGGCCGACGCTGTGCTTCGACGGCCCCCGCGCGCCGACTCTTCCCCGGTGCGCCCGACCTCAACGCCTCTCTCAGTCGCCGGTTCGACCAGGCCGTCCGCCATCCAGGGCGACGGCCTACCGAGCCGCACCCGACGGAAGGTAGGACCCCGTGAGGAGAACCACCACCCTGGCGATCGCCGGGTTCACGGCCGGCGCGCTCGCCCTGTCGGCGTGCTCGGGAACGGACCAGGCCGCCACCACCGGCGGTGGCACGGGCGGCACCCCCGCCAAGGGCGGGACGGTCGGCGTCCTGCAGTCGAGCGACTTCTCCTACCTCGACCCGTCGAGGGGGTGGGACGGCGGCGTCAACGCCTTCTACCGGCTGGTCTACCGCCAGCTGGTCACCAAGGCGGCCGGCGACGCCGAGAACCCCAACGAGATGGTCCCCGACCTCGCCGAGAGCCTCGGCACCCCGTCCGCGGACGGCCTGACCTGGACCTACAAGCTCAAGCAGGGCCTCAAGTTCGACACCGGCGCGCCGATCACCTCGCGCGAGGTCAAGTTCGGCATCACGCGCGGCTGGGACCCCGAGATCGGCATCGGCGCGCCCTACCTCAAGCAGTTCGTCGCCGCGCCGCCCGACTACCAGGGCCCGTACCGCTCCGGCGACCTCGACACCATCGAGACCCCCGACGAGCGGACGGTCGTCTTCCACCTCAAGGCGCCGTTCCCCGAGTTCGACGCGGTGCTGTCCATGCCGAGCGGCACCCCGTTCCCGGTCGGCTCCGGCGGCGGTGACTCGTTCATCAACGACGTGGTCGCCTCGGGCCCGTACGACGTGAAGTCGTTCACGCCCGGCAGCCGCATCGAGCTGACCCGCAACCCGAACTGGGACGCGGCCACCGACAGCGTCCGCAAGGCCTACCCGGACGCCTGGAACTTCACCATCGGCGTCGACGGCGCGACCATCGACGAGCGCCTCATCGCCGGTCAGGGCGCCGACGTCAACGCCGTCGCGGGCCAGGTGCAGACCGCGACCATCGCCCGGATCCAGACACCGCAGCTCAAGCAGCGCACCGTCAAGGTGCCCTCGACCTGCCTCACCTACATCGGGCTGAACACCACCAAGGGCCCGCTGGGCGACGTGCGGGTGCGCCAGGCGATCAACTACGCGGTGGACAAGAGCGCGGTGCTCAACGCCACCGGCGGCAACCAGTTCGCCACCATCTCCACCACGATCCTGCCGACCTCGGTCTCCGGCCACACCGACTACGACCTGTACCCGAGCAAGGACCACGCGGGCGACGTCGACGAGGCCAAGCGGTTGCTGGCCGAGGCGGGCCACGCGGACGGCTTCACCCTGACCCTGGACGTGCGCTCGAACGCCGTCGCCCAGCGCCAGGCCGAGGCCGTCCAGCAGTCCCTGGGGCGGGTGGGCATCGAGGTCGGGCTGAACGTGATCGACGTGTCGACCTACTACGAGACCATCGCCACCCCGGCGGCCCAGCACGACGCGGCGATCACCGGCTGGTGCCCCGACTGGGCCTCCAGCGCCTCGACCTTCCTGCCGCCGCTGTTCGACGGGCGCAAGATCACCGCGAAGGGCAACCAGAACCTCGCCCAGCTCAACGACCCCGCCGTCAACGCGGCCATCGACGCGGGCATCGCCGAGACCGACCTGGCCGAGGCCGACACCGCGTGGGGCGAGCTGGACCGGAAGATCATGGAGCTGGCGCCGATCGTGCCGCTGAACGTCGAGAACCGCATCTTCCTGCCGGGCTCCAACGTCACCGGCTTCCACGCGCCCGGCGGCGACATCGACTACGCCATCCTCGGCCTGAAGGACGCGGGGAAGAGCTGAGGATGACCATCACGCCTCCCGCCCTCCAAGCGCAGGCGGCGGCCGAGCAGGGCACCGTCGGCACCACGCCGGACCCGCGCCCGGGCGTCACCCGCGCGCTCCTGCGCCAACCGTCGACGGTGGCCTGCCTCGGCTACATCGCCCTGGTGCTGCTGATGGCCGCGTTCGCGCCGCTGATCGTGAAGGTCGGCGGCTGGGACCCCTACACGTTCGACCAGACCGCCATCGACCCCGACCTCGGCGGCGTGCCGCTCGGCCCCTGGGGCGGCATCTCCTCGTCGCACTGGCTCGGCGTCGAGCCAGGCACCGGCCGGGACGTCTTCGCCCGGATCGTGTACGGCGCGCGCACGTCCATGCTCATCGCGCTCGCCGCCACCACCCTCACCACCGTGCTGGGCGTGCTGCTCGGCCTGCTCGCCGGCTACTTCGGCGGCCGCGTCGACATGGTGGTCTCGCGGCTCATGGAGTTCCTGATGGCGTTCCCGGCCCTCATCTTCATGATCGCGGTGCTGTCCGCGCTGCCCGCCGACGACCGGCAGGCCCTGGTGGTGGTCGTGATCGCGGTGTTCGGCTGGCCCTACCTGGCGCGGATCGTGCGAGCGCAGACGCTCTCCCTCAAGGAGCGCGAGTTCGTCGAGGCCGCCCGCGCTTCCGGCGCCTCGCGCGCCACCATCGTGTTCACCGAGATCCTGCCGAACCTGCGCTCGACGTTGCTGGTCATGGTGACGTTGGCGGTGCCCGGCTACATCGGCACCGAGGCCGGCCTGTCGTTCCTGGGCGTGGGCGTCGTCCCGCCCACGCCGTCGTGGGGCCAGATGATCGCCGGCTCGGTGGGCTGGTACTCGGTCGTGCCCACGTACTTCCTCGTGCCCGGCACGTTCCTGGCCCTGCTGGTGCTGTCCTTCATGGTCCTGGGCGACCGGGTGCGTGCGGCGCTCGACCCCGGAGGCCACCGGTGACCCGCTACGTGGTGAACCGGGTGTTCGGCATGCTCGTGGTGCTGTTCCTGGTGTGCCTGCTCACCTACCTGGTGTTCTTCGCGCTCTCGCCCGACCCGGCGGTGCAGATCTGCGGCAAGAACTGCACGCCCGAGCGCATCGACCAGCTCCGGGCCAACCTGGGGCTGGACGCGCCGTTCCTCACCCAGTTCGCGGCGTTCCTCGGCGGGCTGGTCGCGGGCCGGACCTACGGCAGCGGCCCGTCCCTGGTCGAGTGCCACGCGCCGTGCCTCGGCTACTCGTTCCAGACCTCGCAGCTCGTCACCGACATGGTCGTGCAGCGGCTGCCGGTCACCGCCGTCGTCGCGATCGGCGCGGCCGTGCTGTGGCTGCTCATGGGCGTGGCCGGCGGTCTGGTCAGCGCCGTGCGGGAGGGCCGGTTCGCGGACCGGTTCATCACCGGGCTCACCCTGGGCGGCATGTCGATCCCGAACTACGTGCTCGCGCTCGCGCTGCAGTACGTCTTCGTGATCTGGTTGCGGTGGCTGCCGTTCCCGCAGGCCGTGCCCTTCGCCGACGACCCCGTCCAGTGGTTCCTCAACTTCGTCCTGCCCTGGACGGTCCTGGCGATCGGCTACGCCTCCTCCTACACCCGGCTCACCCGCGCGAACGTCCTGGACACGCTGGGCGAGAACTACGTGCGCACCGCGCGCGCCAAGGGCCTGCCGCCCGCGCTGGTCTGGCGGCGGCACGCGCTGCGCCCCGCGCTGACCCCGGTGGTCACCATCGCGGGCATGGACTTCGCGGGACTGCTCGGCGGCGCCCTGATCACCGAGACCGTGTTCGGGATCAACGGCGTCGGCAAGCTCGCGGCGGACTCCATCACCAAGAACGACCAGCCGGTCATCATGGCCGTCACGTTGCTGGCCGCGTTCTTCGTCGTGGTCGGCAACGTGGTGGTCGACCTGCTGTACCCGGTGATCGACCCCCGGGTCAGGGTGGGTGCCGCGACATGAGCGAGCTGCTGAGGGTTCGCGGGCTGACCGTGTCGTTCGACCGTGTCCCGGCGGTCGACGCGATCGACTTCTCCGTGCCGACCGGCGGGGCGCTGGGCGTCGTCGGCGAGTCCGGTTCGGGCAAGTCGATGGCGAGCCTGGCGGTCATGGGCCTGCTGCCGCCGGAGGCGAGCCGGTCCGGCTCCATCTCGTTCGGCGGCCAGGAGCTCACGGAGCTGTCCGAGCGGGGGATGCGTGCCGTGCGGGGCAACCGGATCGCGATGGTGTTCCAGGATCCGCTGTCCTCCTTGAACCCCTACTACACGGTGGGCGCGCAGATCGCCGAGGCCTACCGGGCGCACCGGCCCGGTGTCTCCCGCCGCGCGGCCCGTGCCGCCGCCGTCGAGGCGATGGAGCGGGTGCACATCCGCGAGGCGGGCAGGCGCGTGGACGACTACCCGCACCAGTTCTCCGGGGGCATGCGCCAGCGCGTGATGATCGCGATGGCGCTCAGCGCCGAACCGGAGCTGATCATCGCGGACGAACCGACCACCGCGCTGGACGTCACCGTGCAGGCGCAGATCCTCGACCTGCTGACCGAGGTCCGCCGGGACACCGGGGCCGCGCTCGTCCTCGTCACGCACGACCTCGCGGTGGTCAGCGAGGTCGCCGACGAACTGGTCGTCATGCGCGGGGGCCAGGTGGTCGAGACCGGGACGGCCGAGCAGGTCTTCTCCGACCCGCGGCACCCGTACACGCGGGCGCTGCTGGACGCCGTGCCCCGCATCGACGGTCGCACCGACGCCCCGCGCACGTCGGCCCAGGCCACCACCGGAGGAGGGACATGAGCCCGGAACCGCTGCTGAGCGCCCGAAACCTGGTCAAGGAGTTCCCGGTCGCGGGCACCGCGGGCCTGCTGCGCCCCGCGCGCACGTTCCGCGCCGTCGACGACGTGTCCTTCGACCTGCACGCGGGCCGGACGCTGGCCCTGGTCGGCGAGTCCGGCTCCGGCAAGTCCACCACCGCGCGGCTGGCCACCCGGCTGGTCGACGTCACCTCCGGCACGGTGCGCCTGGCCGGCCGCGACATCACCGCCGCGACCGGCCGGGAGCTGCTGGAGGTGCGCCGCCAGGTCCAGGTGGTGTTCCAGGACCCGTTCTCCTCCCTCAACCCCCGGCACACCGTGGAGCGGATCGTCACGGCCCCGCTGCGCTACCAGAAGCGGCCGATCCCCGGTGGGGCCAAGGCATTCGCGCAAGGGCTCATGGAACGGGTCGGGCTGGCGCCGGACCACGTGGGCCGCTACCCGGCGCAGTTCTCCGGCGGGCAGGCGCAGCGCATCGGCATCGCCCGCGCGCTCGCGGTGAACCCCCGCGTGCTGGTGTGCGACGAGGCCGTGTCCGCGCTGGACGTCTCGGTGCAGGCGCAGATCGTCGACCTGCTGCGCGACCTGCAGCGCGAGGAGGGCTTCGGGTGCCTGTTCATCGCCCACGACCTGGCGGTGGTCCGGCAGATCGCCACGAGCGTCGCGGTGATGACGGGAGGCCGGGTGGTGGAGGCGGGGGAGCGGGACGCGGTCTTCGACGACCCGCGGCACGAGTACACGCGCGCCCTGCTGGCCGCCGTGCCGCGCATCCGGCCCGAGTGGGATCGGGCCCGGCTGCGCAACGCCGCCAAGCGCCGGGACCTGGCCGATGTCGCCGCGCGCGACCGGACTGATGCCGCCGCGCGCGACCGGACCGATACCGCCGCGCGCCACCGGACCGACACCGGGCTCACCGCATGAGCGGGCTCGCGAACGAGTCGTTCGGCGCGGTGCCCCGGGTCCCCGCGACGCCGAGCGCCGGCGGGGTGCGCGCGTGAGCCCGGTCGAGTACGCCCTGCCCGGCGCGTGGGTGCGCGAGTTCACCGTCGACGCGCCCCTGGACTGGTCCGACCCCGGCGACGAGACCGTCGAGCTGTTCGTGCGGGAGTTCACCGACCCCGACCGCAGGCGCGACGACCTGCCGCTGCTGACCTACCTCCAGGGCGGTCCGGGCGGGGCCAACCCGCGTCCCGCCGCGCTCGACGGCTGGCTCGCCGAGGCGCTGCGGCACTACCGCGTGGTGCTGGTCGACCAGCGCGGCACCGGCCGCAGCAGCCCCGTCGACGGCACGGTCGTCGCGGGCTTCCCGGACGCGCGCGCCGCCGCCGGGCACCTGCTGCGGTTCCGCGCCGACTCGATCGTGCGCGACCTGGAGCACGTCCGGAACCGCTGCTACGGCGGGAGGACGTGGGCGACGCTCGGGCAGAGCTTCGGCGGCTGGATCACGCTGGCCTACCTCTCGCACGCACCGCAAGCGCTCGCCGCGTGCTACGTGTGCGGCGGCATCCCCGGCATGCCACCGGACCCCGACGAGGTCTACCGGCGCACGTTCACCCGCGCCGAGGCCAAGACCGCCGACTTCTACCGCCGCTACCCGCAGGACGTCGCCGCCGTCGCCGCGATCGCCGACCGGCTCGCGGAGGGCGACGTGGAGCTGCCGGACGGCTCGCCGCTGTCCGTGCGCCGCTTCCAGCTCCTCGGCGGCGACCTCGGCTTCACCACCGGCCACCAGCGGCTGCACTGGCTGGTGTCCGAGGCGCTGCGCCGCGACGGCCGGCTCACCGACCAGTTCCTGGAGGCGGTGGGGGTCAAGACGTCCTACGCGGGCAACCCGCTGTTCTGGGTGCTCCAGGAGTCGATCTACGGCGACGGCGCGAACGGCCCGTTCCGCTGGTCGGCGCAGCGCGAGCGGGACCGGCGGCCGGAGTTCGCCGAGGACCGCCGGCCGCTGCTGCTCACCGCCGAGATGACGTTCCCGTGGATGTTCCGGGAGATCCGGGCCCTGCGGCCGTTCGCGCCCGCGATGGAGGAGCTGGCGGACGTCGAGGTCTGGAGCCGGCTCTACGACCCGGAGCGGCTGGCGGCCAACGACGTGCCGCTCGCCGCGGTCGTCTACCACGACGACCTGTTCGTCGACGCGGGACTGCAGCACGACACCCTCGGCAGGCTCGGCAACGCGCGGGCGTGGGTGACCAACGAGTACGAGCACGACGGCATCGGCGACGGTCGCGTGCTGCGCAGGCTGCGGGAGATGGTCCGCGACCGCGGAGGTGAGAGGCGATGACCGAGGCGACCGTGCCACCGCACACCGGGACCAGACCACCTCGCCTGGCCGACGAGAGCCCCGGCTTCCTGGCCGGCATCGGCCAGGGCTGGGCCGACCGCGAGGTCCCGGCCCCGGTCGACGCCGCCGCCGCACGTGCCGCCGCCGAGCACCGCGCCCGGCTCAGCGCCGCACTGCCGCAGCGCACCATCGTCCTGGCCGCCGGTCACGCCCCGCGCCGCAACGGCGACGCGGACCACGCGTTCCGCGCCGACAGCGACTTCGTGTGGGCCACCTCCTGCCAGGTCGAGGGCGGCGTGCTGGTGATGACCCCGCGCACCGGCGGCCACGACGCGGTGCTCCACCTGCCCCCGCCCGCCCGTCCGGGGGAGCGCGACTTCCACGCCGGCGCCGCCCACGGCGAGCTGTGGGTCGGCCCGTCCGCCGGGATCGCCGCCTGGTCGACCGCGCTGGACCTGCCCGTGCGGCCCGCGGCCGACTACGACGGTCGGGAGGCCGACGACCCGGAGCGGCTGCGCGCCGTGCTCTCCGACCTGCGGATGGTCAAGGACGAGTGGGAGGTCGGGCAGCTGCGCGAGGCCGTCGACCAGACCGTCGCCGGATTCGCCGCCGTCGCCGACGAGGTGCCCCGAGCGGTGTCGCGGGGCTTGGGCGAGCGGTGGTTGCAGGGCACGTTCGACCGGCACGCCCGCACGTTCGGCAACGGTCCCGGCTACCGCACGATCGTCGGCTCGGGCGAGCACGCCCCGATCCTGCACTGGGTGAGCTGTGACGGCCCCGTCCTACCCGGCGAGACGCTGTTGCTGGACATGGGCGTGGAGGCCCGCTCGCTCTACACCGCCGACGTCACCCGCACCATCCCGGTCGGCGGCGCGTTCACCCCGGCCCAGCGGTCGGTGCACGACCTGGTGGAGGCCGCGCACCGCGCGGGCATGGACCGGGTGCGCCCCGGCAACACCTTCAGCGACTTCCACTTCGCCGCGATGGAGGTCCTGGCGCGGGGCCTGCACGACTGGGGCCTGCTGCCGGTGTCCGTCGACGAGGCGCTCGCCCCCGAGGGCCAGCACCACCGCCGCTACCTGGTGTGCGGCATCGGCCACCACCTCGGCCTGGACGTGCACGACTGCGGCTCGTCGGGCTACGAGCGGTACCAGGGCGCGCCGCTGCGGCCGGGCATGGTGCTGACCGTCGAGCCGGGCCTGTACTTCCACGCGCACGACGAGACGGCGCCGCCGGAGCTGCGCGGCATCGGCGTGCGCCTGGAGGACGACCTCCTCGTCACCGCCGCCGGCCACGAGGTCCTGTCGGGTGCGCTGCCGATCGACGCGGCGGGCGTCGAGGCGTGGGCCGCCCGGTGACCCGCCCTTCGCCCTGGCCGGTGGGACGCACGCGCTCGCAGTCCGCTCGGGCCTCGTAGACGCTGCGCCGTCGATCCGCGACGCGGTCGACGGCACGACAGGAAGCACTTCTCGGGAAGGGACCATCTCCAGTGGCCGAACCTCGCAAGGGCCAGTTCACCCGACGTCTGTTCCTCCGGACCTCCGCGCTCGGCACCGCCACCGTCGCGGGCGCGGGGCTGTTCGCCCTCGACCCCGCGGCCGCCGCCGTGCCGGGCGGTGCCGTGCCGGCCGGTGCGCCGCAGGCCGGTCCGGGCGGGACGGCCCCGGTGCGGCCGTTCCCGCTGCGCGACGTGCGGCTGGGCGCCGGTCTGCTCCAGGAGAAGCGCGACCGCGTCAAGGCGTTCCTGCGCGCCTACGACGAGCGGCGCTTCCTCGTGCTGTTCAACAACCAGGCGGGCAGGCCGAACCCTCCCGGCGTCGCGGTGCCGGGTGGCTGGGAGGACGGTGGACTGCTCAGCGGCCACTGGGCGGGGCACTACCTGAGCGCCCTCGCCCAGGCGTACGCCGACGGCGGGGAGGCGGTCTACAAGTCCAAGGTGGACTGGGTGGTGGCGGAACTGGCCGCGTGCCAGGCGGCGATCACCGCTCGCCTGGACTCCGCGCCCGGTGGCGGTGACCAGCCCCCGCCGGCGATCGGCCGGGTGCCGGGGCGGTTCGGCAGCGCGCTGAAGCTCAACGGGACGAGCAAGGCGCAGTACTGCACGTTGCCGCAGGAGGCGATCAACCAGCTGACCGACTTCACCATCGCCGCCTGGGTCAACCTCGCGTCCACCGGCAGCTGGAGCAGGCTGTTCGACTTCGGCCAGAGCACGGCGGTGAACATGTTCCTCACCCCGCGCGCGGGCGTGGCCGGGAACGTGCCGCGCTTCGCGATCACCACCGGCGGCTCGGGCCAGGAGCAGCGGATCGACGGCGCCTCGGCCCTGCCCACCGGTCAGTGGGTGCACGTCGCGGTGACGCTGGCGGGCTCGACCGGCACCCTCTACGTCGACGGCCGACCGGCGGGCGTGAACACGAGCATGACGCTGAACCCGTCCCACCTGGGCAACCCCGGGAACCGGTGGATCGGGCGGTCGCAGTACGGCGACCCGCACCTGGACGCGGCGGTCGACGAGTTCCACGTCTTCGACCGGGCGCTGACCGGGGCCGAGGTGCGGTCCCTGCTGGACTCGCCGGCCGGGACCACCGGCGGCGGGAGCATCGCGTGGTACCGGTTCGACGAGGCCGACGGCACCACGCTGGAGGACGCCTCGCCGAACAACCGGGACGCGGGCGTCGTGGCGGCCTCCTCCGCCGGGCCCGCGGACTGGGTCCCGACGTTCCCCGGCTACCTCGGCGCGATCCCCGAGGACGCGGTGCTGCGCCTGGGTCCGCCGCGCTGGGCGGTCTACGGCGGCAACGCCCAGACGAACACGTGGGCGCCCTGGTACACCCAGCACAAGATCATGCGCGGTCTGCTCGACGCGTACTACCACACCGACAACGCCCAGGCCCTTGACGTCGTGACGAAGATGGCGGACTGGGCCCACCTCGCGCTCACCGTCGGGGACAAGAACCACCCCGCCTACGAGGGCCCGCTGACCCGCGACGACCTCAACCGCATGTGGGACCTCTACATCGGCGGCGAGTTCGGCGGCGCGAACGAGGTCTTCCCGGAGATCGGCCACCTGACCGGCGACCCGAAGCACCTGGAGACCGCCAAGTGCTTCGACAACCGGGAGTCGCTGTTCGGCGCCGCCGTCGAGAACCGGGACATCCTCGTGGTCACCCCGCAGAACCGCCCCGGCCGCCGTCGTCCCGAGCGGTTGCACGCCAACACCCACGTGCCGCAGTTCGTCGGCTACCTCAGCGTCTACGAGCGGGGCGGCGGCCGGGAGTACTTCACCGCGGCGAAGAACTTCTTCGGCATGGTCGTCCCGGGCCGCATGTTCGCGCACGGCGGCGTGGGCGGCAACTACCCCGGCTCCAACAACAACCTCGAACTGTTCCAGAACCGCGGCAACGTCGCCAACGCCATCGCCACGAGCGGCGCGGAGACCTGCGCGACCTACAACCTGCTCAAGCTGGCCCGCAACCTGTTCCTGCACGAGCAGGACCCGGTGTACCTGGACTACTACGAGCGCGGCCTGTTCAACATGATCACCGGGTCGCGGGCCGACACGACGGCCACCGGCGACCCGCAGGTGACCTACTTCCAGCCGGTGGCGTCGGGCACTGTGCGCGGTTACGGCAACACGGGGACGTGCTGCGGCGGCACGGGCCTGGAGAACCACACGAAGTACCAGGAGACGGTCTTCTTCCGCACGGCCGACGGCAGCGCGCTGTGGGTCAACCTCTACGTCCCCGCCACGCTCACCTGGCCCGAGAAGGGCTTCACCGTCACGCAGCGGACCTCCTTCCCGCGCCAGGACCGCACGGAGCTCGTCGTCGACGGCGACGGCAGGCTGGACCTCAAGCTGCGGGTGCCCGCGTGGGCGCGGTTCGGCTTCACCGTCACCGTCAACGGCCGGGAGCAGGACGTCGACGCGCGGCCCGGCACCTACGTGACGCTGAGCCGGGACTGGAGCCGCGGTGACGTGGTGGGGGTCCGGATGCCGTTCGGGCTGCGGATCGAGCGCGCGCACGACCGACCCGACACCCAGGCGGTGTTCTGGGGGCCGCTGCTGTTGCAGATCATGGGCGACCCCGGCGACGGGGCGTTCCGGGAGCTGTCGCTGTACCGCCACCTCAAGCGGGACGGCGACTACGGCCGTGCCGCGATCACGCCCGGCGCGGTCACGGCGTCCGGTGACCCGACGTTCACCGCGGGCGGCTTCACGCTGCGGCCCTACCACATCAGCGACAACCAGCCGGCGTCCTCGTACTTCCGGCGGGTCGAACCGACGGTCGTCTTCGGCTCCGTCGACACCGGCGTGCCCAACCGCAAGCGCAACGACGGCCTCCCGCGCTACGACGTCCCCGTCCAGGGCGTCGTCTCGCCCGGCGTCGACGGCCCGACCTTCCTGGACCTGCTCTGGGACCAGGCGCCCTTCGCCAACCACGGGCGGTTCGTCGCCTCGGTCACCGCCCTCGCCAACGCCTTCGCCACCGCGGGCGCGTTCACCCAGGCCGAACGGGACACGGTCGTGGCCAAGGCGGCCTCGGCCGAGCGGGAGCTGTAGCCGGCAGGTCTCCTCGACCGGGGACGGGTCTTCCCGCTCGGCGGACGTCGGTCGCACCGCCGCCGTGCCGCCGGAAGACCCGTCCCCGGCGAGCGCTCCGCCCGGTCCTGCAGCTCCCACGCGTGGTCGAGGACGTTCGCGGCGATCCGACGGGCGGCGTAAGGGCGGTCCGTCGGACAGAGGTGTGCCATCCGATCGGAGTATGCGCTTCCTCCTCCTCGGTTCCGACCTCCAGGCCGACCGCCCTCGTCGGAAGGACTCCACTGTGGAACGGGATCGCAAGCATTGCCGAAAGGATTTTCGGCTGCCACAGTGCTGAGAGGCGCACTCACCGCCGGTCGCGGGGCCGGCGGGCGAGTCGATGCGTCCTGTGTGGACGATGCGTCCTCCGCCGCCTCCCGACCGGACGATCAGCTCTCGCGTGAGGATGTGAGGATTCGATGAGGCGTTTCGGCAGAGTGGTCGTGCCGGTGCTGGCGGGCCTGCTCGCGGGCCTCGTGACGTGGCCGGGCGCGGCGCAGGCGGCGGCCGGCCCGCCGGTGGTGGCCCCGCCGACCGGCACCGTCCGGGTGCACCTGCTGGTCCCGTCCGACGTGCCGCACGACCAGCGCTACGTCGACGGCATCACCAGGGTGATGGTGGAGGCCCAGCGCTACTACAAGCAGGAACTGGGCAAGACGTTCCGGCTGAACACCCCGGTGGTCGAGGTCGTCACCGGCGAGCGCGTCCGCAGCTGGTACGAGAACACGCCCAACGGCTCGGACCGCTACTGGTGGACGGTGTTCAACATGCAGCAGGAGCTGATGCGCCGGCTCGGCCTCGGCGCGCCGGACCGCCGGTGGCTCAACGTCGGCGAGATCCGCGCGGAGGGCCCCGGCGCGGGCGGCGGTGGCGGCAGCGGTTGGGTGATCCTGTCCGGGCACGACGCCGACGGCGCGGCGGGCGTCAACGGTCCGATGAACCGGTGGTACGGCGGCATGGTGCACGAGCTCGGGCACGCGTTCGGCCTGCCCGACTCCCGCTACACCGACGGCACCCCGATGTCGGCGTCCTTCTACGACTACCCGAACACGCACTTCAACCAGAGCCAGAAGAACGCCATCCTCAACGGCCCGTACGGCAGCTTCCTGTACTGACGCCGGGCCACCGGGCACCACCGCACGCCGCTGGGCGCCGAGCATCCCGCAACCGGGGTGCGACCCGCGCTCCGGTGCCGCGCGCCGTCCCACGCCTCGCCGGCCGGGCGGTCCACCGCCGGACCTCCGGGTCGTTCGCCGTCATCGCGTTCAGCCCAGCCTCATCCCTGCGCTTCCACCAAGAGGTCTCCGTGTTGAAGAACTCGCGAACGACCGGTTCACGACGCCGGGCGCGCACCACCGCCGTCTGGCTCATAGCGGCGCTCTCGTTGGCGTCCGCCACGCCCGCCCGAGCCGCCGGGCCGGGCGCACCCACGTCCGAAGACCGTTACCCGACAACGGAAAAGCCGATCTCGACCGTCCTCACCGAGAACGACTCGCGTGAGCACGTGCACGTGAAGTTCGCGGAAGGGACTCAGGTCCGACTGCGCAACGCCGAGTTGACGTCGGCCGCGGGCGCGGACCTCTCGGCGGTCCGGAACGTGCTGCGGTCCCGCTCGGTCTCGGCGGTGCGGCGGCTGTTCACGGCGTCGGAGGAGGCGTTGCGGACGTTCACCGACCAGGCGGCGGCCCGCTCGGGTCGCGGGCAAGCCGACCTGAACCTGTGGTACCGCCTCGACCTGCGGCCGGGCACGGACCCGGCCGCGGTGATCGACGCGCTCAACGCGCTGCGCGAGGTCGAGGTCGCGTACGCCGAACCGCTCGCCGTGCGACCGCCGATCGCCCCCGACTTCACCCCTCGCCAGGGTTACCGCTCCGCCGCCGGCAGCGGCGGCATCGACGCCGACTACGCGCGGACGATCCCCGGCGGCACCGGCGCGAACGTGCGCGTGGCCGACATCGAGTACGCCTGGAACTTCGCCCACGAGGACCTCTCCAAGCTGCGGGCCCCCGGCGTGTTCGTCCGCAACGGCACCGCGACGGACCCGTTCAACGACAACAACCACGGCACCGCCGTGGCGGGCATCCTCGTCGGCGACGTCAACGCGGGCGGCGTGACCGGGTTGGTCCCGGACTCCCCGATCCACGTCACGAACGCCGCCAACGCCGAGCGCGGTTGGGACGTCGCGAACGCCGTCATCGTCCTGGCCCGCGCGCTCCGGCCCGGTGACGTGCTGCTGATCGAACAGCAGACGTCGGGTCCGGCCGGCTGCACCGGGTACGTCGCGCCCGAGTGGGTCCCCGCGATCTACGACGCGATCGTCGCGACCACGTCCTCGGGCATCACCGTGGTCGAGACGGCGGGCAACGGTTCGATGAACCTGGACAACCCGTGCTTCGGCAGCAGGTTCCCCCGCGGCAAGCCCGACTCCGGCGCGATCATCGAAGGCGCCGGTGCCGCTCCCGGGTGCGGCACCGCCCGCACCCGGCTGAACTTCTCCACCTACGGCAGCCGCATCGACGTCCAGGGCTGGGGAAACTGCGTGGTGAGCACCGGGTACGGGAGCCTCTACAGCAACGGCGCCAACGCCTACTACACGGCGACCTTCGGCGGGACGTCCAGCGCCGGTCCCATCGTGGCGGCGGCCGCGGCCTCCCTGTCCAGCATCGCCGAGCAGCGGGGCGTCACCCTCACCCCCGGCCAGGTGCGCGCCATCCTGAAGTCCACCGGAACCCCGCAGGTGAACCCCGGCACCGGGAACATCGGCCCCCTGCCGAACCTGCGCGCCGCGATCGCCGCCCTGCCGACCGGTGGCAACCGGCCACCGGCCACGTCCACCGCCGGGACACCGGACGAGGCGCCGGCCGGCCACCGCTCCACCGCGATGGCGCCCAGGTGAGCACGTCGTCCGGCACGTGACGGCGGGCCACCCGTTCCGCCCTGGCGTGCCGCCTCTCCAACCCCGCACCGACCGGCCGTCGCCATCCGGCTCGGCCCACGCGCGACCCTGCCCGACCTCCGGAGGTCCCAGTGTCCATGAAGAAGCTCCTCGCGGTGATCGCCTCCGGCGTGATCTCCGCGTCCGTCCTGGCCTTACCGGGCCCGGCTGCCGCGAGCACCCCCGCCCCGGTCGCCGCCCACACCTTCGACGACCACGACCACGCCGATAGCGCGGCGCCGCACTCGCACGGGCAGTCGGCTGCGGACCGTTGCCACCACGCCGACGAGTTCGCGCCCATGGCCGGGCTGGGCGAGCGCGTGTGCTCGTTGGGCAACGGCCAGTTCAAGGTGCGCACGGCGCACGGCGACCGGGTGACCCACTTCGACGCCCCCCTGGCCAAGGACAAGGGCGTTCGGGACGAGGTGACGTCGTCGGCGGTCATGCCCCTGGCTGCGCGTGCGCACCACTGCGCCACGGACTCGTACCGCATCCAGCTCGTGTACCTGATCCCCGCCGGTGCGCCCGACGCGTCGGCCACGATGGTGCCGCTGATGAGGCAGCACTTCCTCGACTCCAACGCCATGGTGTCCAACCGCGCCGCGCAGTACGGCGGGGACCTGGCGTTGCGCGTCGCGTGCGACTCCGCGGGCCAGCCGGCCGTCCGAGTCCTGCGCAGCAGCCACAACAACAGCGCCATCAGCGCCATCGACCAGGAGGTCGCGCGCCAGGGCCAGCGGATCACCGGTCAGGACAACGTCGTGTACTGGGGAGACGGTGGTTGCGGCGGCGGCGTCGCCTACGGCAGCGGTGACACGCGGCCCGGCGTGGAGAACGGCGTCAACAACGCGCCCGGCATCGCGGTGGTCTACGGGCGGTGCCCGTTCACGTACATGCTGCACGAGCAGGGGCACTCGATGAGCGCCGTGCTGCCGAACACCCCGAACAGCTCGGGCGCCGGTCACTGCAACGACGACGCCGACGTGATGTGCTACAAGGACGGCGGCCCGCGCTCGGGCAACTACCGCTCGAACGTGTGCCCGTCCCCGAACGGCAACCTGGACTACTACTGGGACTGCAACGTCAACGACTACTTCCACCCGAACCCGCCCGCCGGGTCGTTCCTCGCGACGAACTGGAACCTGGCGAGCTGCAACAACCGGATGGTGTACCGGCCGAACTGCGGCGCGACCCCACGGACGGTCCAGCTCCCGTCGTAACCGCTCCACCCGGCACCACCCACGACCGCCCGGTCGTGAGCCGGCCGAGCACGACGAACCCCTTTCACCGTGCGGCGGAAGGGGTTCGTCGTGCCCGGCGCGCCATCCACCTCGACCCGCGGGTCTTCCGGTCGAGGGACGGTGCGCCGGCCGCCCACATCCTCACCGCCGCCGGGGCGGTCGCGCTCGCGGCGCCCCGAGCCGCACGGGCGGCGTCGGCGTTGTCCCCCTCGCACGCCGACCGGGCCGAGGCCGAATCGATGCCGGGACCGCTCGGGACGGCCGACCCTTAGGGGTCGGGAGGCCACCGGTCTCAGGGTGCGGCCGGATGTGGCGGGTGGACGGCGGCCGTAAGGTCCTCGTGTGCCACTCATAGAGACCGCCGCGCTGGGAATGCGCTACGACGGCAAAGTGACCGCGCTGGCGGATCTGACGTTGGAGATCGAGGCTGGGGTCGTCGGCCTGGTCGGGGTCAACGGCGCGGGCAAGACCACGCTGATCAAGCTCGCGCTGGGCCTGCTCACGCCCACCAGCGGGCGGATCCGGGTGCTCGGGCTCGACCCGATCGCGGACGGGGAGCAGGTCCGGGCGAAGGTCGGCTACATGCCCGAGCACGACTGCCTGCCGCCGGACATGGTCGCCGCCGAGTTCGTCACGCACATGGCGCGCGTCAGCGGCCTGCCCGCGGCGGCGGCGCGGGAGCGGGCGTCGGAGACGTTGCGGCACGTGGGCCTCTACGAGGAGCGCTACCGCCGGATCGGGGGTTACTCCACCGGCATGAAGCAGCGGGTCAAGCTCGCCCAGGCGCTGGTGCACGACCCCGAACTGCTGCTGCTCGACGAACCCACCAACGGGCTCGACCCGGCGGGCAGGCGGGCGATGCTCGACCTGGTGCACCGCATCGGCACGGAGTTCGGCATCTCGGTGGTGGTCTGCTCGCACCTGCTCGGCGAGATCGAGCGGATCTGCACGTCGCTGGTCGCCATCGACGCGGGCACCCTCCTGCGCTCGGCGACGCTGTCGTCGATGACCGAGCACAACGACCTGCTCGTCGTCGAGGTCGACGAGGGCGCGGAACGGCTGGCCACCGCGCTCACCGCCGGGGGGCTGGACGTGCGCCGGCAGAACCGCGTGCTGACCGTCCGCCTCGGCGAGGACGACGGCGCGGTGTACGACCTCATCCGGGACGCCGTCGCGGACCTCGACCTCTCCCTGCACCGGCTCGAACGGCAACGGCACCAGGTCGCCGACCTGTTCCGCGACCGCCCGGCCCAGGAGGTGTCCCATGCCTGAGTCCGGCGTCATCCACGACATCGGCTACCAGCGCTACACCGGCCCGAGGCTCGGCCCCGGCCACTCGGCCCGCGCGCTGTACGTGCACAGCGTCCGCAGCGCCTACGGCCTCGGCCGCAGCCCGTGGGCGAAGGTGCTGCCGATCGGGCTGATGGGCCTGGCCTCCCTCGCCTCGCTGATCATCGTGATCATCAACAGCCAGCTGCCCGAGCCGGTGCTCGACTACGTCGGCATCGCCTCCACCTTCACCTTCGCCGCGGCGGTGTTCGTGGCCGTGGTCGCGCCGGAGCTGGTGTCGGTGGACCTGCGCACGAACCTGGTGCAGCTGTACCTGTCCCGGCCGCTGAGCCGGTCGGGCTACGCGCTGACCAAGGTCGCCGCGCTGGCCACGGCGACGTTCCTGCTGTTCGCGGCGCCCATGCTGATCATGTTCATCGGCATGGCCTTCGGCACCGACGACGGCGTCCCGGGGGTGCTGGAGGAGTTCGGCGGGCTGCTCGTCGGCCTGGTCGCGGCGGTCGTCCACGCCGTGCTGCTGGCGGCGCTGGGCCTGCCGATCGCCTCGCTGTCGGGACGGCGGGTGTTCGCCACCGGCATGATCATCGGCGTCTTCCTGCTCACCGCCCCGATCTCGGCGGTCCTGAGGGAGCTGGACTCCGGCACGATCGGCCGGCTCGCCGGGGTGCTCGACCCGGCGAGCCTGCTCAACGGCGTGGACCAGTGGCTGTTCGGCGCGGACGTCGACCTGGTCTCGATCGGCTCGTTCGGACCGGTGTACGGCCTGGTCGCGGTCGCGCTGGCCGCGCTGGGCACGATGGCCGCGGTGTGGCGGTACAGGGGGATGAAGTCGTGAACACCGTCGAACTCACCGGCGTCTCCCGCTGGTACGGCAACGTGGTCGCGGTCAACGACGTGACCCTGTCGGTCGGCGCCGGGCTGACCGGCCTGCTCGGACCCAACGGCGCGGGCAAGACCACCGTGCTGCACCTGATGGCGGGCCTGCTGGCCCCGTCGCAGGGCCAGGTCGTGATCGGCGGTGAGCCCGCGTGGGCCAACCCCGCCGTGTACCGCAAGCTCGGCCTGGTCACCGAGCGCGAGAGCGTGCCCGGGTTCCTCACCGCGTGGGAGTTCGTCCTCGCGAGCGCCAAGCTGCACAAGCTCCCCGACCCGACGGCCGCCGCCCGCGCCGCGCTGGACGTCGTGGACCTGCGTGACGCGCAGGACCGCCGGATCTCCACCTACTCCAAGGGGATGCGCCAGCGGAGCCGGGTCGCCGCGGCGCTGGTGCACGACCCGGACGTGCTGCTGCTGGACGAGCCGTTCAACGGCATGGACCCCCGGCAGCGGATGCAGATGATGGAGCTGCTCGACGGCATGGCCGCGGCGGGGCGCACCATCGTGTTCAGCTCCCACATCCTGGAGGAGGTCGAGCAGCTCTCCGGCACCGTGCAGGTGATCGTGGCGGGCAGGCTGGCCGCCTCCGGCGACTACCGGCACATCCGGCGGCTGATGACCACCCGCCCGCACGTGTTCACCATCGCCTCCTCCGACGACCGCCTCCTCGCGACCGCGCTGATGGGTGAGCCGTCGGTCTCCGGGGTGAGCCTCGCCGAGGCGGGTCTCCAGGTGCACACGAGCGACTACGGCGCCTTCACCCGTGCCCTGGCCAAGCTCGCCAAGGCGCGGGGCATCCGGCTGACCACGATCCTACCTTCGGACGAGTCCCTCGAGAAGGTCTTCTCCTACCTGGTGACCACATGAACCCGACGATCATCCGCCTCACGGCGAGGGCGCTGCTCGGCCGCAGGCGCGTGTTGCTGCTGCTCCCCATGCCGATCATCCTGCTCGGGCTGACCCTGCTGAGCGTGAGCAGCGAGGACGATCCCCCGTCCGACTGGGGCCCGCTGGTCTTCTCCAACCTGGGGCTCGCGGTCATCCTGCCGCTGACCGCGCTGATCGTCGGCAGCAGCGCACTCGGCCTGGAGATCGACGACGGCACCATCACCCACCTGATCACCAAGCCGTTGCCGCGCTCGGAGATCATCCTGTCCAAGCTCCTGGTGTCCTGGCTGGTGACCACCACGGCCACCGCCTTGCCGCTGGCGATCGCCGCCCTGATCGCGGGTTCCGGCACGTTGGCGGTCGGCCTGGTCCTCGGCACGGCGCTGGGCGCGTTGGCCTACAGCGCCCTGTTCCTCGCGCTGAGCGTGATGACCAAGCGCCCGGTCGCGGTCGGCCTCGTCTACATCGTGCTGTGGGAGAACCTGCTGGTGTCGTTCGTCGACGGCGCCCGCGTGTTCAGCATCCGCCAGCACGCGACCGCCATCGCGGACGCGATCGGCGACACCCCGCTGATCGCCTCGACGATGTCGGTGCCGACCGCGTTGATCTTGGCGTCGGCGTTCGTCGTGGTGGGCACGGTCGGGGCCACCCGGCGGCTGCGGTCGTTCGCGCTGACGGGGGAGGCGAACTAGACGTTCCTCCGGCGGGATGCGTCGAACGGGGCGAAGAGCGCGGCCCGGTCCGCTTTACTTGTCGTGGCACCGCATCAGGGGGTTCGACGGCCACGGTGAGACACCTGCTGGACCGCCGGTTCAACGGGTACCTGGGGATCAAGCTGCCGCACGAGCTGGACGACGTCGTGGAGTCGGTCGTGGCCGGGTACCTCGACGCGACGCCCGCCGCGCGGCAGGAGATCCTGGACGCGATCCGGCCCCGCGCGGCGGGCGTGCTCTGCGTGTTCGGTCAGCGGATGGCGACGATGGCCGTGCGGACCGACTCGACGGTGCCGCTCTACCGCGGCCTCATCGGGATGGGGATGGCGGAGCGGACGCTGGACGACCCGCGCAACAGCCTCTTCGTGCTGGCGGCGGTCAACCACAGCGCCACGACGCTGGGCACCAGCATCACCCGGGTCGCCACGGACCTGCGCCGGTACCTGCCGGAACCGGCGTTCGAGAAGTTCCTGGCGTTCGACCGGCGCGACGAGCGGGACAAGTCCCTCCCGGCGTTCGCGATGGCCGCGTACGGGTCCGGGGCCGAGTTCCGGTACGGACACGGCCCCACGCAGGCGTGAGCGCGGGGCCGCAGGTCGTCATCCGGCGGCATCGTCCCTGGGATTCTTCGGGCCGCGCACGACGATGTAGGCGAACAGCGCGCCCATGACGGCGACGCCCGCCCACATCGCCTGCTGCCAGCCGTCGACGAACGACTGCTGGGCGGCGTGGACGAGCTGCTGCCCGGGCGAGCCGCCGCCGCCCGCGACCTCGACGGCGTTGGCGATGCCCGAACGGGCGGTGTCCGCGGCGGCCTGCGGGACGCCGTGCAGCCGGTCGTCGATCGCGTCGCGGTAGCCGGCGGACACGAGCGCGCCCAGCACGGCGACGCCCAGCGCGGTGCCGAACTCGCGGGTGATGTCGTTGAGCGCGGAGGCGACGCCCTGCTTCCCCCGCGGCAGCGAGCGGGTGATGGCCTCGGTGGACGGCGTCATGGACAGGCCCAGCCCCGTGCCCATCACGAGCATGCCCGGCAGGATGGCCGGGTAGCCGCCGTCCACGGAGACGAACAGCGCCATCAGCACCAGGCCGGCTCCGGCCAGCGCGATGCCCGCGGCCGTGGTCGGGCGGGAACCGATGCGGGCGGCCACCTTGGGCGCCAGGCCGGAGGTCGCCATCATCATGAGGGCCATCGGCATCATGGCCGCCGTCGACAGCAGTCCCGACCAGCCGAGCACCGCCTGGAAGAACGGGAACAGGACCACGGCGATCCCCGCCTGGACGCCGAAGACCACCAGCAGCGTGATCGAGCCGCCGGCCAGGCCGCGCTCCCGGAACAGGCGCACGTCCAGCAGCGACGCGTCCCGGCGGTGCAGCTCCCAGGCCACGAAACCGAGGCCGGCGACGAGGCCGACGGCGAGGCCGATCAGCGTCACGGGTGCGGTCCAGCCGCGTTCGGGTCCTTCCTGGAGCGCGAAGACGAGGCCGATGACCGCGACGGTGGAGACCAGCGCGCCGAGGGTGTCGAAGGAGTGGGTCGAGCGCTCACGGGAGTCGGGCACCGATTTCAGCGCCATGCCCAGTGCCACGACGACCAGGGCCACCGGCAGCACGAACAGCCCGCGCCAGTCCGCGACGTCCACCAGGAGGGCGGAGAGGAACATGCCCAGCACGCCGCCGCCTCCCGCGACGCCGGTCCACACGCCGATCGCCTTGCCGCGCTGCCCCTCGGGGAAGGTGGAGGTGATGACGGCGAGGGTGATCGGCATGATCATCGCGGCGCCGACGCCGGCGGCCACCCGGGTCGCGATCATGATTTCGGCGGTCGGCGCCAGGCCCGCCGCGACGTTGGCGACGCCGAAGAGGCCGAGTCCGGCGACCAGCACGGGCTTGCGGCCCAGGCGGTCACCGAGCGCGCCGAGCGGCAGCAGCAGCGCGGCCAGGGCCAGGGTGTAGACGTTGATGATCCACAGCACCGTGCTCTGCGAGGCGCCGAACTCGACGGCCAGGTGGGTCTGGGCGACGTTCAGCCCGGACACCGACGCGATCACGGCCATCAGCGCGACGGAGACGGCGATCAGGATGGCGCGGAGCTGACGCGCGTCCGGTGCGCCGTGCCCACCGCCGGTGTCGGCGGTGGTCTCCTGCGCGGACTGGTTCGTACTCATGGATTCCTCTCGACAACGGCATGGGGGAGGAGCGGCAGTGCGTGCCGATCGGGCCGCTGCTTTCGGACGGTAAGCGCACTTTGCGTCGACGGCATAGCATGTTGCGTATGACGCAAGAAGAAGGCACGCTGGACGGCCTCGTGCGCAAACGCATCCGAGCCCTGCGGGTGGCCCAGGGCCTGTCCCTGGAGGAACTGGCCGTCCGCGCCCACCTCAGCCAGTCCTCGCTGAGCCGCATCGAGAACGGGCAGCGCCGCCTGGCGCTGGACCAGCTCGTCACGCTGGCCCGCGCCCTGGACACCACCCTCGATCAGCTGGTCGAGAACGCCGCCGACGACGTCGTCATCAGCCCGATGGTCCACGGCGCCCACGGTCTGAGCTGGCCGATGAAGGGCGACCCGGCCATGAGCGTCATGCGTCGGCGGCTGACCGGGCCACCGCCCGACAACCCGTCCAGGATGCGCGCCCACCCGGGTCGGGAGTGGTTCGTCGTGCTGTCCGGCACCGCGATCCTGATGCTGGGCGACCGCCGCTTCCGGATGGAGGCCAACCAGGCCGCCGAGTTCCCGACGATGATGCCGCACGCCATCGGCGCGGAGGGCCGTCCTTGCGACATCATGTTCATCTTCGACCGCGACGCCCGCCGCGGCCATCGCGAGACCGACGACCAGCGCGAGAACGGCGACGCGCAAGACGGCCGGTAGCCACACCTTGCGCGGCCCGCAGCACGCCGGGCCATTTCCTTGCGTAATGCGCAAGAGGGTGTGCTTGACGAGCATGAAGCACCTAGCGTGGGGGTATGCCGCAAACACACACCCACGAGCACGGCCACCACCAGCAACGCGGCGCGGACGACGGGCAGGCGGAGATCCTCGACCTGGACGCGGAAGTCCTCGCCGGGCACATCGCCGCCATCACCGAGTGGCTGCCCCTCAAGAGCGGCCCTCGGCGGATCGTGGACCTGGGCTCCGGCACGGGAGCGGGCACCTTCGCGCTGCTCGATCGCTTCCCCGAGGCGCACGTCACCGCCGTCGACGCCTCGCCCGGCCACCTGGCACGGCTGCGGGAGAAGGCGCGTGCCCGTGGCGTGGACGAGCAGGTGCGCACCCTGGCGGCCGACCTCGACGACGCCACCTGGCCCGACCTGGGCACGCCCGACCTCGTGTGGGCCTCGGCGTCGATGCACCACCTGGCCGACCCGGACCACGCCCTGCGGGCCGTGCGCGACCTGCTCGCGCCCGGTGGCCTGTTCGCCGTCGTCGAGCTCGCCGGCCTGCCCCGCTTCCTGCCCGAGGACGCCCCCGCCGACCGGCCGGGCCTGGAAGCCCGCCTCCACGCCGCCACCGACCGCTTCCACGCCGAGCACGTGCCCCACCGCGGCGCCGACTGGGGACCCGTGCTGACCGCCGCCGGCTTCACGGTCGAGGGCGTGCTCACGGTCGCCGTCGACCTCGACGGGTCACGCGACGCGGCGATCGGCCGCTACGCCTCGGAGGTGCTGCACCGCCTCCGCGGGGCCGTCGCCGCGGAGCTCGCGCCGGCCGACCTCGTCGCACTCGACCGGCTGCTCGACCGCGGCAGCCCGCACGGCCTCCTGCGCCGCGACGACCTCGCGCTGCGCACCGAGCGCACCGTCTGGGCGGCGCGCCGCGACTGACGGTCCATCCCGAGCGACAGCCCGGCCCCGGATCAGGCCGGGGCGTTCCAGACCACGCCGCACAGGTAGCGGTCGAGGGAGTCGTCCAAGCGTGCGCCCGGGAAGGCCCGCCGGTAGTGCGCGTGGCACTCGTCGCGCGTGGGCGGGGTGTTCCGGGTCACGTGCTCCAGCCACGTCGGGTGCAGGCGCAGGCGGAGGACGTCCAGGGCCACGGCGGGTGACCGGTGCCGCACGGCCATCATCACCGCCACCCGGAACGCCTGCGCCCGGTGCCACGATGGACCGCGCCCCGGCGGGTTCACCACGTCGATCACCACCAACCGGCCACCCGGTGCGATGAGCGACCGGACGTGCGGCAGGACGCGGCCGTAGTCGCGCACGGCGAAGAGGGTGTTCACCGCCAGCACCAGGTCGAAGCGCCCGTCCCGGTCCGGTGCCACGTCGAACAGGTCCCTGGCCTGGTAGGTGATGTTGGGCCGGGCGTTGTCGGCCTCCGCCAGGGCGATCTCGCGCGCCGCGCCGTCCACCGCCAGGACTTCCGCGTAGCGGTCCGCCAGCAGACCGCTGTACCGGCCCGAGCCGCACCCCAGGTCCAGCGCCCGCGCACCGTCGCCGACGACACCGGTCAGCCACGGCCGGTACAACAGGTCGGTGACCTCCGCGTACCGTCGGTAGCGGCGGGCCAGGATGTCGAAGTGCGCGGTCACCAGGCGATCGTCGGGTCGACGAACGCGTTGCTCACCAGGGCTTCCGCCGTCAGCCCGGCCGGGACCGCGCGGCGCTTGGCTTCCTGCAACGGCTTCAGGTCCTCGATGAGCTTCGCCACCCGGGCGGTGTCGAAGTCGCCGACGGTCGGCGTGACGCCGTCGTTGCCCAGCCCCAGCCCGCGGATCTGCTCGCCCGCGTACTCGGCCCGCGCGACGCTGTACTCGGTGCCCGCGTTGAGCTCGCGGACCATCCGCACCAACGCCTCGTTGGTCGCCTTCGGCTCCGCCGAGTAGGCGCGCGTGCTGCGCTGCAGGATCGGCACGAGCTTCGTCAGGCACGGGCTCAGCCGCTCGACCTCCGCCGACGACACCGCCAGCGTCTCCGGGTAGATCGGATAACCGCTGTCGTGCACCAGCGCGAAGTCCACCGGCCGCTTCCAGGCGTCGATCTCCCGCTCGTAGCGGTACGGCTCGTTGGTCGCGTACCCCTGCTGCGCGATCGCGCCGTCGGCCGCGACGAACCGGGCCGGCGCGCCGTCGTAGGAGCCGTCCACCTGCGCCTGCTTCAACTGTCCGCTCTGGACCAGGTAGTCCATGTAGGACGCGCCGTTGGCGTACACGACCGTGGTGTCGGTGCGGCCGATGTCGGCGATGGACGCCCAGTCCGGGTGGTGCTCCTTCGACCACATGATCATCTGCGGGCTCTTGTCCAGCGGCGCGAACACCGCCGTGGTCGGGAACGTCCCGGCCTCCTGCACCGCCTCGTCGGTGGCGATGCTGCCCAGCGTGATCGAGGGGTCCGCCGCCATCAGCGCCGACACCCGCTGGAACCCGGTCACCGGTCCGCCCGCGCGGACCTGGAGCCGCACGCCCGTGTCGCGCCCGTCGTCCAGCAACGGCCCCTCGACGGCCTTGCGCTGACCGTCCACGGTGAAACCGCTGCCCAGCAGCCGGTACAGGCCGCCGTGCTCGGCCTGCGGGAACCAGTTCATCTGCACCACGACGGTGTCGGGGCACGTCCCGCGAAGTGACTCGGCGGCGGGGGGCAACGGCTCGCCGCCCTGGCCCGCGTCGGGCGTCGCGCAGCCCGCCAGTAGCAACACCGATAGCGCGAGCAGTGATGACGCACGTCGGGCAGAGGACATGAAGCCCATCTTCGCATAGCGACGAACCAGGTCGTGCGCCGTTCTCCCGTATTGCCGTCCTTCGGATGTGAGAGTCTCCCCGGCAGGGAGGTGGCGATGGAGGGGTTGCTGGCACTGTCCGAGGTCGACGTGGCGTTCCCCGGCGGGGTGCACGCGGTGGACCGCGTCGGCTTGGACGTCCGGGCCGGCGAGATCGTCGCGCTGATGGGTCCTTCCGGGTGCGGCAAGAGCACGGTGCTGCAGGTCGCCGCCGGGTTGCGCGCGCCGACGTCGGGCACGGTCACCCGGCGCACCGACCGGGTCGGCTACGTCTTCCAGGACCCGACCCTGCTGCCGTGGCGGACCACCCGGCGCAACGTCGAGCTGTTCGGCGAGCTGGACGGCCTGGCCAAGGCCGAGCGCCGCGCCCGCGCCGACCGGGTGCTGGCGGCGGTGGGGCTGGCGGAGTTCGGCCACGTCCGGCCCGCGCGTTTGTCCGGCGGGATGCGAATGCGGGTCGCGTTGGCGCGGGCGCTGCTGGTGGAGCCGGAGCTGTTCCTGTTCGACGAGCCGTTCGCCGCGCTGGACGAGCTGACCCGGCACGAGCTGGGGGACGAGTTGCTGCGGCTGTTCGCGCGGCACGGGTTCGGGGCGTTGTTCGTCACGCACTCGGCGGGGGAGGCCGTGTACCTGGCGGACCGGGTGCTGGTGATGTCGCCCCGGCCGGGCCGGATCGTGGCCGAGGTGGCGGTGCCGTTCGGCTACCCGCGCCCGCCTGGGCTGCGGTCCAGCGGCGAGTACGCGGCGTTGGTGGGGTCGGTGTCGGAGACGTTGGTGCGGGCCTCGTGAAGATCAAGCGGGTCGCGCGGACCGTGCTGCCGCCGTTGGCGGTGTTGTTGGTGGTGCTGGGCGCGTGGACGTTCGTCAGCCACGTCGTGCTGTCGCCGCGCCGCCGGTTCCTGCTGCCGCCGGTGGACGAGGTGATCAGGGTCGGGTTCGGCGATCCCGACAACCTCGCCGAGCTGCTCGCGGCGCTGTCGCTGACCAGCCGGGTGGCGGGGTTGGGGCTGCTGATCTCGGTGGTGCTCGGCGTGGGGCTGGCCGTGCTGATGGCGCAGTCGCGGTGGCTGGAGCGCGCGGTCTACCCCTACGTCGTGGTCGTGCAGACGATCCCGGTGTTGGCGCTGGTGCCGTTGTTCGGGTTCTGGTTCGGCTTCGGGTTCTCCAGCCGGGTGCTGGTGTGCGTGCTGCTCTCGCTGTTCCCGTTGGTGGCCAACACGTTGTTCGGCATTCGGTCCGTGCCCGCGGCCCAGCACCAGCTCTTCGACCTGCACCGGGCGGGGCGGTGGACGCGGCTGTGGAAGCTCCAGCTGCCGGCCGCGCTGCCCGCGATGTTCACCGGTTTGCGGATCGCGTCGGGCGGCAGCGTCATCGGCGCCGTGGTCGGCGACTTCTTCTTCCGGCAGGGCGAGCCGGGCCTCGGCGTGCTGATCGACCAGTACCGGTCGCAGCTCGCGTCGGCCCGGATGTTCGCCGCGGTGATCCTGGCGAGCGCGCTGGGCATCGCGGTGTTCGTGGTCTTCGGCGCCCTCGCCCGCTGGGTCGTCGGCCGGTGGCACGAGTCGGCCGACGGGTGACGGCCGGCGGGTCGTGACGGGGAGGGCCGGCGGGTCGTGACGGGGAGGGTCGGCGGGGCGTGACGGGGAGGGTCGGCGGGCCGTGACGGGGGAGGGACTCCCGAGGCGGCCCGGCCGGGCGCCCGCTGCAACGGCGCGGCTTGCCGGGCACGTTCTCCGCCCACCGCCGGCGCCCCGCCGCGGCCGCCACCGCGCGACCAGCAGGCCGCCGACCAGCAGCCCCACGGTCCGGGCGGCGATCACGCACCCCCACGCCGTGCGGCCGACGGTCGCGTCGGCGACGGCGGGTCCGGGACTCGTGTAACGGGCCGGCGGGATCGCGGCAACCATGTGGTGTGAGCGAGACAATGGCAGACGCGGTGGCGGACCACGTGGAGCCACTCCAACACCCACCACCCGGGACGCGGGCCGGCGCCGCGGCCGAGTTCGAGAAGGTCTACCGGGCGAACGTCGGCATGATCACCGCCTACTTCGCGCGGCGCAGCGCCGATCCGCAGACGGTGGCCGACCTGACCGCGGACACCTTCGTCCGGGCGATCACGTCGTTCGCCACCTTCGACCCGGTCAAGGGCAGCGCCCGGGCCTGGCTGACCGGCATCGCGAGCCGGGTGTTCGCCCGGCACTGCGAGGCGCACAGCCAGCGCGCCGACAGCACGCGGCGCATCGCCGGGCAGCGGCCGCTCGACCCCGACGTGGTGGACGACCTGCTCGACCGGATCGACGCCGAGCAGGCGGCGGGCGCGCTGCTCGCCCGACTGGCCGAACTGCCCCGGCCCGACCGCGAGGTCGTGGAGCTGGTGGACCTGGACGGCCTCACCCCGAAGGAAGCCGCCGAGGCGCTGGGCGTCTCGGCGGGCGCCGTGCGCATCCGACTGTTCCGGGCCCGGGCGAAACTCCGGAAGACCACTGGGAGGCAACGATGATGGCCAAGTTCGAGGACCAGCTCTTCGAAGACCTGATGCGCAGCCACGGGTCCGAGCTGGACGCCGTGCCGGACCGGGCGGCGAGCGGGCGGCGCGGCGTCGGCCGCGCGGTGGGCATCGGCGGCACGGTGCTGGGCGTGGCGGGCGTGGTCGCGCTGACCGGTGCGTTGCTCCCCGGCGGCGCCCCCGCCGCCTACGCGGTCACCAAGGGCGCCGACGGCTCGGTGACGGTGTCGATCACCGACGTCACCGGCGTGACCGGTGCGAACGAGGAACTGCGCAGGCTGGGCGTTCGTGCGGCCGCGGTGCCGATGCGCGACGGCTGCGTCGCGCTGTCCAGCCTGCCCGTCGACACCGACAGCCACGGCACCGGGATCACGTCGTTGACGAAGGGGCCGGGCGGGCTCGGCACCGGCTCGCTGACGTTCGACGCGGACGTCATCCCGGAGGGCGACACGCTGCTGCTGGCAGCGGCGCAGTCGTCCACCAGCGTCTCCCTGGCCGTCGCGTTGGTCGTCGGCCCCGCGCCGGACTGCGTGAGCGTGTCGACGCCGCCGGCCGACGGCTCGACGGACGGCTCGACGGACGCCGAGTCGGGCCAGGAAGTCCGGCCGGGAACGCCCGCCGCGAGCTCCGTCCAGCAAGGCGGCCGTTGATCCGGCCGCTGATCCGGCCACGAACGCCCCGGGAAGCGCGCCGCCGCTGCCCGGGGCGTTCGCCGTGGATCGGGTCAGGCGCGCCAGACGGTGCCGCGCCGTTCGTACTCCAGGAAGGTCTCCACCTGCTGGGCCTGCCGCGGGCCGAGGAAGCGCTCGACCAGCCACAGCGCCACGTCCAGGCCGGAGGTGACGCCGCCGCCGGTGACCAGGTCCCCGTCGTCGACCACGCGGGCGTCGACGACGGTCGCGCCGTGCGCGGCCAGGTCCGCCTTCGCGCGGTGGTGGGTGGTCGCGTTGCGGCCCCTGGCCAGTCCCGCCGCCGCGAGCACCATGACACCGGTGCAGATCCCGACGTGCAGCACGGCGGCGTCGGCCAGGCGGCGCAGGAAGTCCCGGTCGGCCATCAGCCGGCGCACGCCGACGCCGTCCGGGTCGGTGTAGCGGCCACCGCCGGGCACCACCAGCACGTCCGCCTCGCGCGGCGACCAACCCCGGCCCACCTCGACGCGCGCACCGAAGCTGCACGTCACGGTCCCGGGCCGACCGGTGGTGACCAGCGTGGTGGTGAGCGCGCCGTCGCTCATCGCCGCGGCCAGGCCCAGCACTTCCGCCGGCGCGGCCCAGTCCTGCTCCTCCACCCCGTCGAACATCAGCACCTGCACCCGCAACGGGTTCGCCGCCGTCGGCGCTCCCGTCGCCCGTGCGCCCGGACCGGCGGTCGCGCCGACGGACAACGCCGCTGCCCGCAGGAAACCACGACGCTCCACGGTGAACCTCCCGGTTTCGTCCCCGTCCAGGAAGTCGTTCCGACCCGGCCGCGGGTTCCCGGCGCTCTTCGGGCGGCTACCGGGATCCGTCGCCGCGGACGTCGCAGCGCAGGCTCGCCGCCATCGTCGACGGGCCGAGCACGAACAGCACCAGGGGCACCAGGAGACCTCCGGCCTGGCGGATGCCGGACGCGAACTCCGAGGGCGCCACGACGATCAGCGGAACCATCAGCAGGGGGAGTGCCAGGGCGACGGCCCCGCCCACCACCGCGAGGGCCCGACCCACGGGTTGCCGCAGCATCAGCAGCACCCCGCCGGCGAGGCAGCACGCGCCTTCGACGCCCAGCACGCTCCTGAGCACGGTGCCGAAGGCGTTCGCCGGGGTGTCCGCCGCGCCCAGCGCCCCGAACGCCGCCGCCGGCGTCAACGCACCGAGCGCCAGCGCGAGGGTCACCGCGAGCGGGACTCCGCGCGTCCGGCGGCCGTGCGGCTGCGGCTGCGGTTGTGCGACCGGTCCGTACATCAACTCGTCCTCCGATCGGCCGACTCCGGCACCACGTCCAGCGGTCCCGCCACCCCGTCGGGAGCGGCTCCTCGCTCGCCGTCGTGGTGGCCCAGTCAACGCCATCCGGTGGCGGCAGGGCGTGGCCTTGGCCGCAAACGGTCACCTTGGCCGCACGTCGCCCGCCGGGTCCGGTGATCAGGTCGCCCTTGACCGGACCGCCGCCGAACCGCATTGTGGGAGCGCTCCCGTGATCCCTGCCGTCGAGAGTGGACCCCCGTGCAGAGCCAGACCAAGCGCCGCCTGTCGCCCGAAGACCTCGACGCGCTCGTGTCCGACGCCGTCGGCGTCGGGTGCCGGCTGGAGGCGGAGTTGACCGACGGCTGGTTCAACACCGCCTACCGCGTCCTGCTCGACGACGGCCGGGCCGCCGTGATCAAGATCGCGCCGTCGGCCGATGCCCCGGTCCTGCGCTACGAGCGCGGCATCCTGGGGACGGAAGCCATGGTCTACCGGCGGATCGCGGCGCTGCCCGGCGGTGGTGTGCCGACACCCGACCTGCTCCACGCGGGCAAGGAGTTCCTCGCCGTCTCCCTCCTGGAGGGCGAACCGTGGGACAAGGCGGCCAGCCGCGTGCCCCCGGCCACCCAGCGGGCGCTGCGCCGCGAGCTGGGCGCGATCACCGCCCGCCTGCACACCCTGGCACCGGAGGACGGCCGGTTCGGCTACCCGGCCGCGGCGTCCGGGCTGTCCGCGCCGGACTGGCGGACGGCCTTCACCGCCATGGTCGACGCGCTCCTCGACGACGCCGCGCGCTGGCACTCCCCGCTGGGTGCGACGCCCGCCGAGGTCCGCGCCCTGGTGGCCGAGGGCGGAGCCGCCCTCGACGAGGTCGCCGAACCGCGGCTGGTCCACTTCGACCTGTGGCCGGGTAACATCTTCGTCGACCTGCCCGGCGACGGCGACGGTGACCGGCCGCCCCGGATCGTCGGCCTCATCGACCATGAGCGGGCGTTCTGGGGTGATCCGGCGGCCGAGCTGATCTCCCTGGCCTTCGGCGGCGACGCGGGCCCCGACAGCGACCTCGTCACCGGGTACGCCGAGGCCGGCGGCGTCCTCGACTTCACGCCCGCGTTCCGGCACCGCCTGGCGCTGTACCACCTCTACCTGGGCCTGCTGCTCGTCATCGAGTGCGGCCCCCGCGGGTACGGCCCCGACCACCTCGCGTTCTGCCGCGGCTACCTGGCCGACGGCTTCGACCGGCTGCGGACGCTGGGGTGAGGCGACACCGGCGACCTGGGCGTCAGAAGCTGATCTCCCGGATCAGCGCACCTCCCGACGCGGCCGTCTCCTCGAAGAACTCGACGAGGTCCACGTAGTCGTCGCGCAGGTTGTCGATGCCGTCGTCGTCCCAGAACCGCCGCCAGGGGTAGACCTCCTGCGCACTCAACTCCCGCGGGTCGTAGTGGGTCGCCAACACCTCGAACGGCGTCGCCCTCAGCGTGGTGGCGGCCTCGGCGACCATGTGGTCGGTCCACCCCGAGAGGGTGCTCTCCTCGTCGATGACGAAGCCGTCCTCGTTCAGCTCGATCGCCACCCCGGCCGCGTCCAACAGGAACTGGATGCCCGCCCACGACTTCTCCAGGGAGTAGTAGGGCAGGTCCTCCTCCAAGTGCTCCAGCGCCCATTCCGGATCCTCGATCGCCCGGTCCAGTTCCGCCGGGCTGACCCGGGTGAACGCCAGTGTCGTGCTCATGTGCCCGCCGTTTCCGCGTTGATCTTGTGGGGCCACCAACCTGCACAGGATCTTCGGCGCCGTCAATCGGTCGATCGACCGACACGGCCGCGGACCCGTGCCGCCGGCCGCGGGTGTGGTGGTTCCCGGTGCTCCGGCGTCAGCGGTTCGCCGGCGTGTAGGTCAGCTGTCCGTCGGCGGGCAGCAGGTAGCCGTTCCAGCGCTGTTCGGGCACCTCGCCGCCGAGTTCGGCCGCGGTGACGAGGTCGACCTCGAAGCCGATCAGTCCGAGCCGGAAGTCGACCTGTCGGAACACCTCCTCCGCCACACCGGCCAGCCACGCGTCCAGCGGAGCACGCCAGGCCTGCGACCGCGGCTCACCGTCCGGTCCGAACGGGAAGCCGCCGACGCGCCGGTCCACTCGGGCCAGCGCGCCGAGCGGGAGGTACCACGTCACCCAGTCCTCGGCCTCGTCGAAGCGGGTGGCGAGGCAGCCGCACACGACCGAGCCGACCGGCGTGCGCGCGATGCCGCGCAGGTGGCCGAACTCGTCGAGCGACGCCACGGTGACGGGTACCGCGACCTGGTCGGCCGGTTCCCGGTCCCGGTGGCCGTAGCCGTCGGTGGCGGCGGCTGCTCCCCACAGCGCGGTCAACGCGCGTTGAAGGCGTTCGTCGTCGTGGTCGCCGACCTCCAACGACAGCTCGTAGAAGCCGCCGGTCCAGTTCTCCGCGTCGGTGAACGCCATCGGGTCGTGCACCGCCGCAGTGTGCCAAAGGGTGACGCGCTCGTCGTGCGCTTTCTTCCCCGCGGTACCGCCGATCGGACCAGGGCCGCCGAGCGGATGCCCGGGCGGCAAGACCGCGGCTGGATGTTGTGCGGAAGTCGCGGTACGTTTGGGAGCGCTCCCAGAATGTGTCTTCCACCCTGCACGAGGAGCCGAAAACATGTTGCGACGGCGTTGTCGCCCGGCCACCTTGATGGCCGGCCTGCTCGTCCTGGCCCTGTCCGCGTCCCTGCTGCCGTCGGTGTTGGTGAGCGGCAGCGCCGCGGCCGGCAGATCCGACACCCGTGCGGCGCCGCTCACGGAGCTGACCGTGGCGTCCGAACAAGTGGCGTCCGGCCTGCGGCGCCCCATCGCGATCACCGGTCTGCCGGACGGCCGGATGCTGATCGCGGAGAAAGAGGGCACCGTCCGCGCGTACCACCCCGACACCGGCCTCGCGGCCGCACCGGTGCTCGACCTGACCTCCCGGATCGACGCGTCGGACAACGAGCGCGGGCTCCTCGGCATCACGCCCGCGCCGAACTTCGCCCGGACCGGGATCCTCTACGTGGCGTACACGAGCCTGCCTGCGGGCGAGCTGACCCTGGCGCGAGTGCCCATCGGCGCTCCTGAACGCGTGCAGGTGCTGCTCACCCAGGAGCACGCCGAGTACGGCAACCACAACGGCGGCCAGGTGGCGTTCGGCCGCGACGGCTACCTCTACTGGTCCCTCGGCGACGGCGGCGGCGCGTACGACCCGTTCAAGTCCGGTCAGGACCTCGGCACCCTGCTCGGGAAGATCGTGCGGATCGACGTCAACCGCACCTGCGGGCCGAAGCCGTACTGCGTGCCCACCAACAACCCGTTCGTCCGCGTGGCGGGCGCGCGGCCGGAGATCTGGCTCTACGGGCTGCGCAACGCGTGGCGGTTCTCCGTCGACCCGGTCGACGGCTCGCTGTGGATCGGTGACGTCGGCCAGGGCCTGGTCGAGGAGGTCAACCACATCCGCCCGTGGCAGGGCGGGGCGAACCTCGGCTGGTCGTGCAAGGAGGGCACCCCGGTGTTCGACCCGCAGCAGTGCAAGCCGGGCGGGCGGTACACCGATCCGGTCTTCGAGTACGACCACTACAACGACAACTGCTCGGTGACGGGCGGTGTGGTGTACCGCGGGTCCCGGACGCCGGAGGCGTGGGGGACCTACGTCGCGGCCGACTACTGCTCGACCCGGGTGTACGCCGTGCGTCCGAAGTTCGACGGCACCTACGAGTCCGCCGCGATCGGCCACCTCCCCACCCAACCGTCGGCGATCGCCACCGACGCCAAGGGTGAGCTGTACTCGCTCAGCGACCTCCCGGGGGGCCTGAACCGAGTGCGGTTCGAGCGGGTCCAGCCGGCCGCGGGCAGCGGGGTCGCGAACCGCTGACGCGTCCGCAAGACCTCCGGGGACGGCCGCGACCGCGCGGCCGTCCCCGGCTCGTTCCGGTGGCGGCCTCGGCCAGGGCCGGGAACGACCGCGCGGCCGCCCCCGGCTCATTGCGGTGCGGGCCTCCGCCGGGACCGGGAGCTTCAGCCGATGCCGAGGGTCTCCGCCACGGGGCGCCGCGGGTCGTACGCGGGCCAGCCCGGGTCCCCGGTGCCGGCGAACGCGACCCAGGCGTCGTGCACCCGGGCCGCGAGGCCGGGCGGGACGGGGTCGGGGCCGAGCAGGCCCGTGTCACCGTGCAACCAGGGCTCGTCGGCGACGTCGAAGACGAACGGCAGCTCGACGGTGTGGGCGGCGCCGAGTCGTCCGTCCAAGGCCGTCGAGCGGTACCCGAACGAGTAGACGTGGGTGCGGCCACCCGAGAGCCGGGCGTGGGCTTGCGCCAGGCGGGCCGTGCCGGCCCCGAACAGCGCCTCCCCGAGCACCGCGGAGCGCAGCTCGCCCGGTGTCGCGTCGGGCAGCGCCGTGCGGTGCGCGGCGACCTTGGCCTCCGGGTCCGCGTGCACCCTGGCGGCGAGGGCGAGCACGTCCGCCGTCGTGGAGGACTCCAGGTCGCCCCGCGGCACGAGGTAGAGGCGCCCCTCCTCGGTGTTCGCCCCGATCAGCAGGTCGACGTCGCCGGCCGGGCCGTCGGTGAGGCCGTCGGCCGGCTGGACGGCGAGGACCAGGCTGAACGGGCTGAGGCCGACCAGCGGGTCCGTCGCGGCGCCGGTGCGCAGGTCGAGGCCGGCCAGCGCGGGCAGGACCTCCAGGAAGCGCTCGTCCGGGATCGCGGCGAACGCTTCGGCGGTCGGCTCGACGCCCAGCGCCGTGGCGGCTGCCGCGGTGACCCGTCGCGCCTGCTCCGGGGTGAAGGCGCCGGTGCCGCTGCCGCTCTGGACGATCGCCCGCCGGAACAGGCCCTTGGCCTCTGGGGTGGCGAGCAGCGCTCCGACGAGCGTGCCGCCAGCGGACTGGCCGAAGACCGTGACGTTGTCCGGGTCGCCGCCGAACGCGCTGATCGCGGCGCGCACCCAGCCGAGCGCGGCGAGCACGTCGAGCAGCCCGCGGTTGGCCGGAGCGCCTTCCAGGTCGAGGAAACCGGGGACGCCGAGGCGGTAGTTCACCGTCACGAGGACGACGCCGTCGCGGGCGAACGCGCGGCCGTCGTAGAGCGCGGCACGCGTCGAGCCGGTGACGAATCCGCCGCCGTGCACGAAGACCATGACGGGGCGCTTGCCGCTGTCGGCGGCGGGCGTGCGGACGTCGACGGTCAGGTACTCCTCGCCACGCACCCAACCCGGCCCGAAGTAGGGGGACAGGTCGAGCCGGCCGAAGTCGCGGACCGGTTGCGGAGCCGTGGGCGACGGTCGGGTGCCGTCGCGGACGCCGGACCAGCCCGGGTGCGGCGCGGGCGGTGCGAAGCGGCCGGCGCCGATCGGCGCCGCCGCGTAGGGGATGGCGCGGTAGAACTCGCCGGAGTCGTCGCGGACGCCGCGCACGGCGCCCGCCGGGGTCGCGACGACCGGGTCTGCGTGCTGGGTCACGGGAAGCGCTTCCTTTCGGGGGGTTCAGGAGAGGCGGGAGAAGGCCGCCCACTCCTTGATCGCGAACTTCGACCCGTCGCGCTCGACTCGCGCGGCGCCGTGGCCGCCGAAGTGCGCGGGGAAGACGAGCGCGTGGTGCTCGGCGGCGTGGCCGAGCAGCTTGTGCCGGGTGGCCCGGGACTCGGCCGGGTCCTCGCAGAAGCAGGAGTTGATCCCGGGCTCCGCGATCTGCAGCGCGGTGTGCACCAGGTCCCCGACGAACAGGGCCCGATCGCCGCGGGACTCCAAGGCGAGCACGGACGAGCCGGGGGTGTGCCCTGGTGCGAGGTCGAGCCGCAGGTTCCCGTCGATCCGGTACGACCCCTCCCACAGCCGGGTCAGGCCGGCCTCGTGGACCGGGGTGACGCTGTCCTCGAAGACGTTCTGGTTCCCGCGGCCCAGCACGGACCTGTGCTCGTTGGCCGGGTCCCAGAACTCGAAGTCCCGCCGCGTCATCAGGTAGGTGGCGTTCGGGAACGTCGGCACCCAGTCACGGCCGTCGAGCCGGGTGTTCCAGCCGACGTGGTCGACGTGCAGGTGCGTGTTGACCACGATGTCGACGTCCTCGGGGCGCACGCCGGCGGCGGCGAGCTGGTCGAGGTAGCCCGTGTCCAGCCGACTCCAGACCGGCGAGTACGGCCGGTCCTTGTGGTTGCCCACGCCGGTGTCGACGAGGATCGTGCGCCCCTCGCTGCGCAGCAGCCAGGACTGGGCCGCCGTGTGGCACTCGTCCGTCTCGGGGTCCCAGAAGTCGGGCGCCAGCCAGTCGCGGTGCTCGTCCCACGAGCCGTCGGGACTGTCCGGGAAGAACTCGCCCGGCGTCAGGCCGACCGGGCCGTAGAACTCCTTGATGCGGGTGACGGTGACGTCGCCGAGGGTGATCTCCTCGGGGTGCTGCTCCATGTGCGTCCATCCTCGATCCAGTGTGTATGGCCGAACAGGACCGAGCCTGGACACGCGGACGGGCACGAACCACTCCCGCGTTGTCCTACCCCTCGCAGGGTGTGGTCGGGGTCCCGCCGTGCCCCGGATACTGGGCGCATGGACGCACCTGGCCCACTCGGCGACTTCCTGCGGGCCAGACGGGCTCGGCTGCGACCGGAGGACGTCGGTCTGCGCGACCTCGGGCCCCGCAGGCGGGTCGCCGGCCTCCGGCGCGAGGAACTGGCCCAGCTGGCGGGCGTCAGCGTCTCGTACTACACGAGGTTGGAGCAGGGCTTGTCCCGCGGCGCCTCGGCCGAGGTGCTCGACGCGATCGCCCGCGCCCTGCTGCTCGACGACCACGAGCGCGAGCACCTCGACCGGCTCGCCGGGGCCGCCCGCCGCACGCCTCGCGCGCGCCGCCCCCGACCCGAGAAGCTCGCCGACGAGACGCGCGACCTGCTGCGCGCCGTGGACGGCGTCCCGGCGCTGGTGCTCGGCCGGCGTGCGGACGTGCTGGCGTGGAACACCCTCGGGCACGCCCTGCTGGCCGGCCACCTGGACTTCCACGGCCCGGACGACCTGGCGGCGCGGCCGAACATGACCCGGCTGCTGTTCCTGGACCCGCACTGCCGGGAGCTGTACGCGGACTGGAAGCGCAAGGCCCACGCGGTGGTCGGCAACCTGCGGATCACCGTCGGCAAGCACCCGCAGGACCCGCTGCTCGCGGAGCTGATCGGTGAGCTGACGATGAAGAGCCGTGAGTTCGTCGCGCTCTGGGCCGACCACCGGGTGGCGCCCTGCGACGCCGCGACGTACGACCTGCACCACCCCGTCGTCGGCGCCTTGACGGTGACCCAGCAGACGCTGTCGATCGCCCGCTCGCCGGACCAGGTGCTGGTCGTGTGCACGACCTCCGGCGGCTCGTCCTCCGAGGAGGCCCTGGCACTGCTCCGCCAGACGAGCGGCCGACCCGGGCAGACCCCCCGTGCGGGCGACCGGCCGATCGCGGCCATCCGGGGTGCCTGACCGCGACGGGGTGGGGGCGCTAAGAAAATTTCTCGCCAACGAGAGAACGTTGACCCGGACATGCCTGGTGGGTCACCATGGCTGACGGAAGGCGTTCTTCTGGGAGCGCTCCCGGTCCGCAACACTGTCGTTCTGGATCGAGAACATTTCGGCCAGGGTGGCGGCGTGATCCAAGGAGGATCTGTCCGTGCGCACTCATCTTCAACGTCGTCGAGGGGCGGCGGTCGCGGCGGCTCTGGCACTGGTCGCCGCCACGCTGGCACCGTCCGCCGCGCAGGCGGCCCCCGACGCCGGCCCCTCGGTCAAGGTCAACCAGGTGGCCTACGTGCCGGGCCTGCCGAAGCAGGCCACGGTGGTCAACGGCTCGGGCTCGCCGGTGGCCTGGGCGCTGCGCAACGCCTCCGGGGTGACGGTGGCGTCGGGGCAGACCAGCGTGCGCGGCGCGGACCCGTTGTCGGGTGACCACGTGCACATCGCCGACTTCTCGTCCTTCGACACCCCCGGCGCCGGCTACGTGCTGTCGGTGGCGGGCGCGAACAGCAACCCGTTCGACATCTCGGCCGACCCGCTCAAGCGCCTGCGCTACGACGCCCTGGCGTTCTTCTACCACCAGCGCAGCGGCACCCCGATCCAGGCCGAGTACGTCGGCTCGCGGTACGCGCGGCCCGCCGGGCACCTCAACGTCGCCCCGAACACGGGTGACGACGGCGTGCCGTGCCGGGTGTCGTGCGGTTACACCTCCGACGTGCGGGGTGGCTGGTACGACGCGGGCGACCACGGCAAGTACGGCGTGAACACCGGGATCGCCGCCTGGCAGCTGATCAACGAGTACGAGCGCACCCTGCACGTGGCCGACGCGGACCGCGCGGCCCTCGGCGACGGGAAGCTCGCGATCCCCGAACGCGGCAACGGCGTGCCCGACATCCTCGACGAGGCCCGGTGGGGCGTCGAGTTCCTGATGAAGATGCAGGTGCCGCCGGGGCGGGCGGACGCGGGCATGGTGCGGCACAAGGTCAGCGACGAGAACTGGACCGCCTTGCCGACGCGCCCCGACCAGGACGCGCAGCCGCGACTGCTCTCCGCCGTGACGACCGCCGCCACGCTCAACCTCGCCGCCGTGGCCGCGCAGGCCGCACGGGTGTGGCGCGACATCGACGCCGACTTCGCCTCCCGCGCCCTGACCGCCGCGCAGCGCGCCTACACCGCGGCCAAGGCCAACCCCGCCCGCTACGCCGATCCCAACGACGGCAACGGTGGCGGCACGTACGTCGACAACAACGTGACCGACGAGTTCTTCTGGGCCGCCGCGGAGCTGTTCACCACCACCGGTTCCAGCGCTTACCGCGGCGACGTGACCGGGTCGTCGTTGTTCCGCGGCAAGGGGTTCGACCAGGGCGGGTTCGACTGGTGGTGGACCTCGGGGCTGGGCGACACGACGTTGGCGCTGGTGCCCAACGGCCTGTCGGCCTCGGACGTGTCGGCCACCCGCGCGGCGTTCGCCTCCTACGGCGACCGGCTGCTCGACCAGGCGTCGTCCCAGGGCTACCCGGCGCCGGCGAGCGGCTACTACTGGGGCTCCAACGGCGTGGTCGCCAACGCGGCGAACGTGCTGGCGCTGGCGCACGACTTCACCGGCCAGGCCAAGTACCGCACGGGCGTCTACCGGACGTTGGACTACCTGTTCGGGCGCAACCCGTTCAACCACTCCTACGTGACCGGCTACGGCGAGCGCGCCACCCGCAACTCCCACCACCGGTTCTGGGCCAACCAGCTGGACCCGTCGCTGCCCATCCCGCCGGCCGGGTTGCTCGCCGGCGGCCCCAACGCCGACCTGCAGGACCCGGTCGCCCAGGCGCAGTTGGCGGGCTGCAAGCCCCAGAAGTGCTACCTGGACGACATCAACGCCTGGTCGGTCAACGAGGTCGCGCTGAACTGGAACTCCGCGCTGGCGTGGCTGTCGGCGTGGGCGGCGGAGAAGGCGGGGCCCGGTTCGCCCGCGGACACGACCGCCCCCAGCACGCCGTCCGGCCTGACCGCGACCGCCTCGGGCGGCTCGGTGTCCCTGTCGTGGGGCGCGTCGACCGACGACGTCGGCGTGACCGGCTACGACGTCCTGCGCGCCACCGGCTCGTCCGGCACGTTCACGCAGGTCGCCACGGCGCCCGGCACGACGCACACCGACAGCGGCCTGGGCGCGGGCACCTACCGGTACCAGGTGCGGGCGCGGGACGCGGCGGGCAACACGTCGGCCGTGTCGTCGTCGGTCTCGGTGACCGTGCCGGGCGGCGGGGCCGGCTGCACGGTCGTCGCCACGACGCAGACCCAGTGGGGCACCGGCTACGTCGTGCAACCGGTGCGGATCACCAACACCGGGACGTCGACGATCACGTGGGCGGTGGCGTTCACCCTGCCGTCCGGGCACTCGATCACCGGGTCGTGGAACGCGGCGGTGACCACCAGCGGCCAGGCCGTGACCGCGCGGGCCACCCGCTCGCTGGCGCCCGGGGCGACGGCCGAGTTCGGGTTCCAGGCCGCGCGCCCGGACGGCAGCACCGCGCTGCCCTCGGGCTACACCTGCACCGGCTGATCCCGCGTCACGGCGGCGGCGCGGTGCTGCCCCGGACGACCAGCTTCGTCGGCAGCTCGACGCGGTCGTTGTCGGGCTCACCGCCCGCCGCCAGGGTCAGCAGCATCCCGGCGGCCTCCGCGCCCATCCGCCGCAACGGCTGCCGCACGGTGGTCAGCGGGGGATCGGACCACTGGGTGAACGCCAGGTCGTCGAAGCCGACCACGCTCAGGTCGTGCGGGATGCGCAGCCCCGCTTCGCGCGCGGCGTCGTAGACGCCCAGGGCCTGCAGGTCGTTGGCGGCGAAGACGGCGGTGGGCTGGTCGGGCAGCCGCAGCAGCTCGCGCGCGGCGTCCCGGCCGCCGTCGTGGTAGAGCGGCGCGGTCCGGACGAGCTTGCGGTCCTGCGGCACGCCGGCCGCGTCGAGGGCCGCGCGGTAGCCGTCCAGGCGGGCGCGGCAGCACAGGAACTCCGACGGGCCGTTGACCATGGCGATGCGGCGGTGGCCGAGGCCGACCAGGTGGCGGGTCGCGACCAGGCCGCCGTTCCAGTTCGTCGCGCCCACCGACGGGATCGAGTGGGTCGGCTCACCGGTGGGGTCCAGGGCGACCAGCGGGATGGCGCGGCTGCCGAGCTGGGCCAACTGGGCCTCGCTGAACTCGGCGGAGACCGCGATGACGCCGACCGGCCGGCGGGCCAGCATCTGCCGCGCCCAGGCGCTCTCCGGCGTGTGGCCGCCCTGCATCTCCGTCAGCGTCACCGCCAGGCCGTGCGGGCGGACCGCCTCCTCCACCCCGCGGATGATCTCCAACGCCCACAGGCTGTCCAAGGACTGGAAGACCACCTCGACGATCGGGACCGCCTCGGTCTTCTCGTTCTTCTGGAAGCCGTGCTCGCGGATCAGCTCCTCGATGCGCCTGCGCGTCCCGTCGGACACCCCCGGCCGCCCGTGGATCACCTTCGACACGGTCGAGGCGGACACCCCGGCCAGGTCCGCGATCCGGGAAACCCGCACCTCACCGCCCCCGCGCCCATCCACAGCCACGAGCGGCAGCCTACGCGAAACGGCGCAGTCGACCGATCTTGACCCGACACCCCGCGCGCGGCGTGACCGGTATGGGTGGCAGGCTGAGCCGACTCGAGGGCGCGGGTTGGGTCGAGAGCTTCTGGGAGACCTCTAGTCGGTCCGACCGCGGGCCGCGCCGCCGCTTCTACCGGCTCACCGCCGACGGCGCCGACGCCGCGCGGGCCCTGTTGCTCGAACGTCGGGGTGCGTCGCGCCGGCGCGGCGCGGTATCGGCGGCTGGTCGAAAGGTGGACGCCGGTCCTCTGGCACGTCGCGCGGGGCCGCGGGCTCCCGGTCGAGAGGGCCGAGGAGGTCGTGCGTGCGGGCCGCCGATGAGCCTTCCGGATTGAACGTTCAACAGGGACGTGGCGGTCCGTCGTGCCCCCGTCAGGCGCTGCCGCCGCGCACCAGTTCGGTGGGCAGGAGGAGACCGGATTCGCCGTCGTGCCCGTGCTCGACCTGGCGCAGGCAGCGGGCGATCAGTTCGCGGGAGATGCGCTCGACGGGGATGCGGGCGCTGGTGAGGGTCGGTTCGGTCACCAGGCCGACGGCGCCGCCGTCGAAGCCCGTGATCGCCACGTCGGCGCCGACCCGCAGCCCCAGGGAGTGCGCGACGCTGAGGACGACCGCGGCCACGGCGTCGCTGCCCGTCACGATGGCGCTCGGCGGGTTCTTGCCGGTGAGCAGTTGGTGCGCACGCCGGCGGACGCCCTGGTCGGGACCGCGGAAGACCGACGCCTTGGGCACGCGCAGGCCGTGGTGGGACAGGCGCTGGAGGAAGCCGTCGAGGCGTTCGGCCTTCCAGTACTGGTCGCCGTCGGTGCCGAGGTAGGCGAACCGCTGGTGGCCCTCGGCGACGAGCAGGTCCACCACCGCGCGCATGCCCGCCACGTTGTCCACGTCCACCCAGTGCTGCGGCAGGTCGGGGGAGAGGCGGCCGAAGGAGGCGAAGGGGATGTCGCTGTCGGCCAGGAAGCGGGCCCGCTCGTCCCGCACGCTGGACTCGGACAGGACCACCGCGTCCACCGCGTGCCGGGCGACGAGGTCCTTGAACACGCCGAGGGGGTCGTCGCGGTGGTGGGTGAAGACGAGCACCTGGTGGTCGACGTCGGCGCCGGCCTTCACCAGGGCGAGCAGGAAGTGCAGGGTGAAGCCCTGCGCCCGGTCCAGCTGCTCGCCGAAGATGTGGTAGCCGATCTGCATCGTCCGCCGTGAGCGCAGGGTCTGCGCGGCGCGGTTGGGCTGGTAGCCCAGTGCCCGCATGGCGCTGGTGACCTTCTCGTGGGTCGCGGCGGAGTAGTACTCGTCGCGTCCGTTGAGGACGTTGGACACGGTCTGCCTGGACACGCCCGCGGCGGCGGCCACGTCCACGATGCCGACGCGCCGCCTTCCCTGGTCCGCACCGTCTCTGGGCACCGGGGTCCACCTCCTCGTACCGGGACATCATTCACCCCGGGTGACCACGTCGTCGCATTGAACGTTCAATGTTGCGCACTCGTTACCACCGCCACCGTTGACCCGCCGAGATCGTGCTGACATCTTCCATGGAACGTTCAATGTGACGAGCGCTTCACCGCCTGGAGGTCGTGTGTCCACCGCACCACCGGTCATCGCGCCGGCCGTCGACGGCGTCGGCCGGATCGTCCACTTGCGAGCCGACGGCGTGAGCTTGGTGCTGCACCACAAGGACTCCGGGCTGCCGCAAATCCTGCACTGGGGCGCCGACCTCGGCCCCGACGCCGGTCTCGAGGCGTTGGCGTCGACGAGCGTGCCCGCTGTGGTGCCGAACGCCACCGACACGCCGGGCGCCGTGGCGGTGGTGCCGGAGCACGCGACCGCGTGGCCGGGGCTGCCCGGCCTGCGGGGCCACCGGGAGGGGCGTGACTGGTCGCCGCTGTTCACCGTCGAACGGGTCGTCGAGGACGGTGGCTCGTGCCTGGTCCGGGCCGTCGACGCGGCGGCCGGTCTCGCCCTGGACCTGGAGGTCGGGCTCACCCCCGCGGGGCTGGTGCGCCTGCGCGCCACCGTGCGCAACACCGGTGACACGGCCTACACCCTCGCCGGGTTGGTGCTCGCGCTGCCCCTGCCGCGTCGTGCCACCGAACTGCTCGACCTCACCGGGCGCTGGGGCCGGGAACGCACGCCCCAGCGCAGGCCGTTCGGCGTGGAGGCGCACGTGCGGGACAGCCGGCGCGGTCGGACCGGGTCGGACGCCACGCTGGTCCTGGTGGCGGGTGAGAGCGGCTTCGGCTTCCGACGGGGGCAGGTGTGGGGCGTGCACGTCGCGTGGAGCGGCAACCACCGCACCTACGCCGAGCGGGTGCCCACCGGCGAGGCCGTGATCGGAGGCGGCGAGCTGCTGCTGGAGGGCGAGGTGCGGCTGGAGCCGGGGGAGACCTACACGACCCCCGAGGTGTTCGGCTCCTGCGGCGACGGGTTGGACGAGCTGTCGGCCCGCTTCCACCGCCACCTGCGGTCGAGGCCCCACCACCCGCGGGGGCCGCGGCGCGTGGTGCTCAACACCTGGGAGGCGGTGTACTTCGACCACGACCTGGAGCGGCTGCGCGACCTGGCCGACCGGGGCGCGGAGGTGGGCGCGGAGCTGTTCGTGCTGGACGACGGCTGGTTCCGCAACCGGCGTGACGACACCGCCGGCCTGGGCGACTGGCACGTCGACGAGCGGGTCTGGCCCGACGGCCTGCACCCGCTGGTCGACCACGTCCGCTCACGGGGCATGGAGTTCGGCCTGTGGGTGGAGCCGGAGATGGTCAGCGCCGACTCCGACCTGCTGCGCGAGCACCCGGACTGGATCCTGTCGACCGGTGGTCGTCGCCCGCCGCTGATGCGCGGCCAGTACGTGCTCGACCTGACCCGGCCGGAGGTGCGGGACCACCTGCTGGAGCGCCTCGACGCGCTGGTCACCGAGTACCGGATCGCCTACCTCAAGTGGGACCACAACCGCGACCTGGTCGACGCGGGCGACTCGCGCACCGGCCGCGCCGCCGTGCACGCCCAGACGTCGGCGGTCTACGGCCTGCTCGACGAGCTGCGCCGCCGCCACCCCGGCCTGGAGGTCGAGTCCTGTTCCTCCGGCGGGTCGCGGGTGGACCTGGGCATCCTGGAGCGCGCCGACCGGGTGTGGGCCAGCGACTGCATCGACGCGTTGGACCGGCAGGGCATCCAGCGCTGGACGGGCCTGCTGCTGCCGCCCGAGCTCATCGGCGCGCACGTCGGCGCCGCCCGGTCGCACACCACCGGGCGCAGGCACGACCTGTCCTTCCGGGCCGTCACCGCGCTGTTCGGCCACCTGGGCATCGAGTGGGACCTCGCCGCCGCCGACCCGGCGGACCTGGCCGGGCTGGCGCGCTGGGTGGCGTTCTACAAGGAGGTCCGCGGCTGGTCGCACCGCGGCCGGGTGGTGCGGTCGGACTCGCCGGACCCGGCGATCCTGGTGCACGGCGTGGTGTCCGAGGACGACGTGCAGGCGCTGTTCGCCGTGGTCGCGGTGGCCTCGGGGACGACGACGTCGCCGGGGCGGGTGACGCTGCCCGGCTTGCCGCCCGACGCGCGGTTCACCGTGCGCCCGGTCGACCACGCCGGCCTGCCGCCGTCCACGTCCCTGGTCGCAGTCCCGTGGCTGGCCACCGGCACCTGCCTGTCCGGGCGGGAACTGGCCGAGGTGGGCGTCCAGATCCCGCCGCTGCACCCCGAGCAGGCCCTGCTGCTGCACCTGGAGCGGGAGGAGGGCGCATGACCGCCGCACGCCGCGGCGATCTGCGGGTGGCCCTGCTCTTCCTGCTGCCGGCGGGTTTCGGGTTCGTGCTGTTCTACGCCTGGCCGGCGCTGCAGACGTTCTACCTGAGCTTCACCGACTACAGCCTGCTGGCCGCGCCGAACTGGGTGGGCGCGCAGAACTACCGCGACGCCCTCGGCGACGCCAGGTTCGGCAACGCGCTGCTGGTCACCGTCGAGTACGTCGTGATCAACATCGGCGTGCAGACCGTCGTGGCGCTGCTCGTCGCGGTCCTGATGCACCGGCTGACCAAGTCGTCCTTCGTCCGGGGCCTGCTGTTGCTGCCCTACCTGATCGCCAACGTCGTGGTGGCGCTGGTCTGGTACAACATGCTCGACGCCCAGCTGGGCATCGTGAACGCGGTGCTGTCGTGGGTCGGGATCGACCCGGTGGCGTTCTTCGGCGAGACCTCCACGGCCATCCCGACCATCGCGCTGGTCAACGTGTGGCGGCACCTGGGCTACACGGCACTGCTGATCTTCGCCGGGCTCCAGGCCATCCCCAGGTCGGTGTACGAGGCCGCGGCGATCGACGGCGCGTCGGAGTGGCGGATCTTCCGCGGCGTCACGCTGCCGCTGCTGCGGCCGGTGCTGGCCATGGTGCTGGTGCTGACCGTCATCGGGTCGTTCCAGATCTTCGACACCGTCGCGGTCACCACGCGCGGCGGCCCGGTCGACGCCACCCGCGTCATCTACTTCTACATCTACGAGAAGGCGTTCCAGCAGTTCGACTTCGGCTACGCCGCGGCGCTCTCGGTCGTGTTGTTCGCCATCCTCGCGGGCTTGGCGGTGGCGCAGCTGCGCCTGCTGCGCGCGGGCAGCTCGGACCTGGACTGAAGGGAGCCCGCGATGACCGCAATCGGTACGGGGTGGCGCAAGGCGCTCGGCTGGGCGGTGTTGGCGCTGCTGGTGCTGATCACGCTGTTCCCGTTCTACTGGATGCTGCGCGTCTCCCTGTCGGACAACCGGGCGTTGGCGGCCGACGCCGACTCGCTGCTGCCCGCCGGGTTGACGCTGGGCGCGTTCGAGCGCGTGCTCGGCCTGGCGTCGCTGGAGGAGGCCCGCGCCCAGGGCGGGTCCGGCGCGTCGATCGACTTCGGGCGCTTCCTGCTGAACTCGGTGCTCACCTCGACGCTCATCACCGCCGGGCAGGTGCTGTTCAGCTCGATGGCCGCCTACGCCTTCGCGCGGCTGCGCTGGCCCGGGCGCGACGCGGTGTTCTTCGTCTTCCTCACCGCGCTGATGATCCCGCCGATCTTCACCGCGCTGCCCAACTTCGTGCTGATGCGCGACCTCAAGCTGCTCAACACCTACGCCGCGATCGTGCTGCCGTTCTTCTTCATGACGCCGTTCGCGGTGTTCTTCATGCGCCAGTTCATGCTGGGCATCAGCCGCGAGGTCGAGGAGGCGGCGCGCATCGACGGCGCCGGGCACCCGAGGATCTTCTTCCGGATCATCCTGCCGATGAGTCGGGCCCCGTTGGCGACGCTGGCGCTGCTGGCCTACGTCACCGCGTGGAACGAGTACTTCTGGCCGCTGCTGGTCGGCCAGGGTGAGGGCGTGCGCGTCCTCACGGTGGCGCTGGGCGTGTTCCGCTCCCAGACCCCGCAGGGCAGTCCCGACTGGGCCGGCCTCATGGCCGCCACCCTGCTCGCGGCGCTGCCGGTCATCGCGCTGTTCGCCGCCTTCGGTCGGCGGATCGTCGACTCCATCCAGTTCTCCGGCATCAAGTAGCCGTCCGGACACGGGTGGGACAAAGGAGTTTTCACCGTGCACAACAAGTTGTCCAAGCCGGCCGCCCTGGCCGCCGCCGTCTCGTTGGCGCTCGCCGGCTGCGCCGGGGCGCCGGGCGGCGGCAGCGGCTCCGACGAGATCACCTACTGGCTGTGGGACGCCAACCAGCTGCCCGCCTACCAGGCGTGCGCCACGTCCTTCCAGCAGGCCAACCCCGGCACCACCGTGAAGGTCGAGCAGTTCGGCTGGGCCGACTACTGGAACAAGCTGACCACCGACCTCGTCGCGGGCACCGCCCCGGACGTGTTCACCAACCACCTCAACTACTTCCCGACCTACGCGGGGAAGAACCAGCTGCTCCCGCTCGACGAGTTCGTCGCACGCGACGCAGTGCCCACCGACGTCTACCCCAACGACCTGGCCGACCTGTGGACCACCCAGGACGGCAAGCGGTACGGCCTGCCCAAGGACTTCGACACCGTCGCGCTGTTCTACAACAAGAAGATGCTCGCCGAGGCGGGCGTCGCCGAGTCCGACCTGGCGAACCTCACCTGGAACCCCCAGGACGGCGGCACCTACGAGAAGCTGATCGCCCGGCTCACCGTCGACGCCAACGGCGTGCGCGGCGACCAGCCCGGCTTCGACAAGTCCAAGGTGGCCGTGCACGGCCTGGGCCTGGACGAGAACAACGGCGCCGGGGTCGGCCAGCAGATGTGGAGCGCGTACGCGCTGAGCACCGGCTGGACCTACACCGACAAGAACCCGTGGGGCAGTCGCTTCAACTACGACGACCCCCGCTTCCAGCAGACCATGGGCTGGTTCCGGAGCCTGATCGACAAGGGCTACATGCCCAGTCTGGCCGTCGCCCGCTCGGGCACCAGCGTCAACGACGGCTTCGGCGCGGGCAAGTACGCGCTGAGCACCAACGGCTCCTGGATGATCAACAGCTACTTCGGCTACGACGGCGTCGAGGTCGGCGTCGCACCCACCCCGACCGGCCCGTCCGGCAAGCGCGCCACCATCTTCAACGGCCTGGCCGATTCCATCTACACCGGCACCGACAACCGCGAGGGCGCCTGGAAGTGGGTCAAGCACCTCGCCTCCGCCGAGTGCCAGAAGTCGGTGGGCGAGAAGGCCGTGGTGTTCCCCGCCCTGCCCGAGGCCCTCGCCGTGGCCGAGAAGTCGTTCGCCGCCAAGGGCGTGGACATCACCGCCTTCACCAAGCCCCTCGCCGAGGGCTCCACCCACCTGTTCCCGATCACCGACCACGCCCCGGAGATCTCCGCCGTCATGGGGCCCGCCATCGACGCCGTGCTGTCGTCCCAAGCCGACCCCGGCTCGTTGACCCAGGCCAACGAGCAGGTCAACGCCCTCTTCCGGTAGACAACGACCACCCTGGAGCACCGATGCGACAACGACCGGCAAGATCCCGGACCACCATCGGCGCGGTGACCGCCGCGCTGGTGCTGGCCACCCTGTCCCCGATCCCCGGCTCACCGACCGCCGCCGCCCAGCCCGCGCCCACGGCCGAGACGCTGCGCGTGGACCTCGCCGCCTCCACCGGGGCGTTCCGCGGCGGCGCCACCGGCATCCTCTACGGCCTGGGCGACCCCGGCGTGCCCTCCCACGACCTCATCGCCGGCATGAAGCCGCGCAGCGTCGCCCAGAAGCCCCCGGACGGCGAACAGCACCCCAACGGCGACGCGCTCGTCGTGGCCGACGACCTCTTCGCCTCCGGCGGCGCGGACGTCTACATCAACTCGCAGGACATCTACAGCGCCTGGCCCTACCAGGACCTGGGCATCGACGACTACATCGCCCGGCTGCGGCCCCAGCTGGAGAAGGTCGCCGCACGCCCGGACCGCGACCGGTTCGTGTGGACGATCTTCAACGAGCCCGACTGGATCTGGTACGGCGACTGGGCCACCAAGAAGGACAAGTTCCTCGCCGACTGGACGAAGGTCTACCGGACCGTCAAGTCCGTGCTGCCCGACGCGCGCATCGACGGACCCGGCGAGGCCAGCTACAACCCGGGCCGGCTTCGCGACTTCCTCGCCTACGCCAAGGCGAACGACGTCCTGCCGGACATCATCACCTGGCACGAGCTCAGCCCGGACTCGCTCAACCACTACCGCGCCCACCACGAGGACTACCGAGCCATCGAGAAGTCCCTGGGCATCGATCCCCTCCCGATCAACATCACCGAGTACGCCAACCGCCGCGACACCTCCGTGCCCGGTCAGATGATCCAGTGGATCACCATGCTGGAGGACACCAAGGTCGAGGGGCAGATGGCGTACTGGACGCTCGCCGGCAACCTCAGCGACCACGCCGTGCGCACGTCCCGCGCCAACGGCGGCTGGTGGCTGACCAAGTGGTACGCCGACCTGTCCGGCGACACCGTCCGCGTCACCCCTCCCCGGCCCAGCACCCGGGACACCCTCCAGGGCCTGGCCACCCTCGACCGCGCCGACGCCAAGGCCACCGTCCTGCTCGGCGGCACCGCCAACCCGGTCGACGTCGCCGTCACCGGCCTGGACCGCAAGACCTTCGGCGGGCACGTGGACGTGCGCGTGTCCAAGACCAGCTGGTCCGGCTACGAGGGCGACGCCGGGCAGCCACCGGTGGTGGCCGCCGCACGCGTGCGGGTCTCCGACGGCGGGATCACCGTCAAGGTGCCCGGCGGCGACCCCCTGGCCGCCTACCAGGTGATCGTCACCCCGGCCGGGCTCGCCTCCGCCCCGGTCGCGAACGCGCCGTGGACCGCGAGCCACGAAGCCGAATCCGGCCTGGTGGAGAACGCCGCCGTGGTCAACCAGGCCGATCCGTCGGGCTGGCGCTACACCACGTCCGGCGGCAAGGACGTCGGCTACATGAACAACGCCGGCTCCCGCGTCACGGTCGACGTCGACGTGCCGCGCACCGGGACCTACCGGCTCGGCGTGCTGTACGGCACCGGCGGGTTCGTCGGCAGGCAGGCGCTCTACGTCGACGACGCCCACCGCGCCACCCTCACCTTCCCGGCCACGCTGAACTGGCAGTACCGCGGCCGGCTCGACACGCCGGTCCAGCTCACCGCCGGTCGCCACCGCCTGTCCCTGCGCACCAGCGACCCGACGGGCTTCCTCGGCAGGCCCGCCGACGTCGCGCTGGACCGCATCGACCTCACCGAGATCACCGGCCCGGAGACGAGCACCTACCAGCTGACCGACTCGCGCCGCACCGGCGGCTCGGTCGACCGCGGGGTCCGGGCGCTGCGCGCCCTCGTGCCCGACGCCGTGGTGCTGGGGCCGGGTGACACCGTGACCACCTACGTCTCGGCCGCGGAGGACGGCTACTACGGGCTGTCCACCACGTGGTTCGGCGCCGGCCGCAGCGCCCTGGGCCTGACCCTGTCCGACCGCCGGGTCGAGGGCGGAGACCTGACCGCCGACCGGGCGGGCGCGTGGACGGGCAGCGTGACCGCGCACCTCAAGGCCGGCGTCACCGAGGTCGTGCTCTCCAACGAGGGCCGCACCCCGCTGGTCCTGGGCACGCTCACCCAGGTCCGCGACACCACCGCCGACCGGCACGCGGTCCGCGTCGAGGCCGAGGCCGGGCAACTCGGCGGGACGGCGGCGATCACGTCCGGCCCGTGGGCGTCCGGCGGCTCCTACGTCGGGCAACTCGGCAACGGCGGCACGCTGACCGTGCCCCGGCCGGCCGCGGTCCGCGGGGCCGGCCAGTACAACCTGACCGTGGCCTACGCCCAGGCCGAGAAGAACACCGGCCACCCCTACAACACCGACGCGGTCACCAGGTTCCTCGACACCACCGAGGACGGTGGCGGCACGACCCGTGCGCCCTACCGCCACAACTACACCTGGGATGGGTTCTGGCCGGAGACCTCGCCGCTCGACCTGACCACCGCCGGCGGCGCGCTGACCCTCGGCAACGCCACCGGCGCGGGTCCCAACGTCGACTGGGTCCAACTCGCCCCGCTCGTCGCGGCGAACTCGGTCACCCCTCGGCGCTGACCCCGCGGCGGGGGGGGCGGGCGGGGGGCGGGGCGGGGCTGGCGGCGTAGAAGATCCCTTCCTCTCCTTCGAGGACGTCCAGCGCGGCGCCGCCCAA
>NZ_JBFAMT010000023.1:0-118088 GCF_040656635.1 Actinosynnema sp. NPDC049800
GTACACCCGGTCGACCTTGATCGTCACGAGCACCCGCCGGTCGGACACCATGGCCGCCCGGTACTCGTCCCAGTCGGGGTGCTCGCCCGCGGCGCGGCGGTAGTAGTCCACCAGCCCCTCGACCTCCGGGCCGTGCGGGTCCGTGCTCGGCCCGGCGATCGTGGCCGTGCCCTCGACTGTGGCCCACTTCCACCCGTCCTGGCTGGTCACCTCCAGCGCGACCCGGGGGTCGCGGCGCAGGTTCGCGACCTTGGCCGTCCCTTCCGTGGTCGACACCCGGATGACGCCCGCCTCCTGGTCGTAGGAGGGCATGATCGGGGAGAGCTGGGGACGGCCGTCGGCCTTGATCGTCGCGAGCACGCCGATCTTGCTCTGGGCGAGCAGCGCGTGCGGGTCGAATCCTGTCTCGGTCATGCACGCACCAACCTCCGGCCGACCGCCGCGTATTCCACGTTCCGCCGCACTTTCAGGTGAACTCCGTGCCCCCACCAGGATTCGAACCTGGACTGGTCGCGTTCTGAGCGCGATGCCTCTTCCGTTGGGCTACAGGGGCTTGGTGCGGTTCCGGGGATTCGAACCCCGACTGGACTGGCCCTCAACCAGACGCCTCTACCACTTGGGCTAGAACCGCGAGCGGACGCGCTCCGCGAAACGACGAAGCCGCCCGGATCGGTCTCCCGATGGGCGGCTCCCGCAGTCCTGACGCGGTCACGTCACGGCGGGGAGTCCGCAAGACCCAGCAGGAGCAGGAGCTCGTGCTGCCGCATGTCCGCCATGACTCCCGCCCTTCCGCTGTGGTGTGCGATCAGCTTGCCCCGAACCACCGGGCAGCGCAACGCTTTTATCGCACGGCCCGCACTATCCACTCAGGACAACGATCGCCCCGGCCTCCTCGGCAAGGTCGAGAGCGAGACCGCCGACGCCGCCAGGAGCAGCAGCATCGCCGTCGGGGCGAGGGCCGCCCACGGCGCGCGCTCCAGGTAAGGCAGCGACTCGGCCAGCATCAGCCCCCACTCCGGCGTCGGCGGCGGCGCGCCCAGGCCGAGGAAACCCAACGACGCCAGGGCCAACGCGATACCGGGCAGCCGCAGCACGGCGTGCCGCGCGACCGGACCCGCCACCGCGGGCAGCACGTGCCGGGTCAGGACCCAGGACGGCGCCGCGCCCAGCGCACGCACCGCGGCGACGTGCGTGGCCGCGCGGTTCTCCCGCACCAGCGCCGCCGCGTGGGCGGCCAGCGGCGGCCACGACACCAGGCCGACCGCGATGGACGCGCCGACCGCGCCCGGACCGACGGTCGCCGCGACCAGGATGCCCGCGATCACGGGCGGCACGGCGTTGGCGGTCTCGGCGGCGCCCTCGGCCAGGCCGGGCAGGAAGCCGACGACCAGCGCCACCGCGAACGAGCACGCGCACACCAGCACCGTGACGCCGAGCGTGGCCGCCGCACCGTGCCCCACCCTGGCCAGCACGTCACGGCCCAGCGCGTCGGTGCCGAACGGGTGCGCCCACCCCGGCGGCGCGAGCCGGGCCGCCGCGTCCACCCGCAGCGGCTCACCCAGCAGTCCCCAGCAGACGACGACCACCGGCACCACCGCGCCCACCACGACGACCACGCGGTGCGGCAGGCCGACCGGGGCCGTCACGGGCGGTGGAGCAGGCAGGGCCGCGTCGCGCAGCGCCTGCCCGAGCATCCGCCGCCGGACACCGGCCACGAGCGCGCCGCCCACCAACCCGAGCAGCACGAGCGCGAGCACGGACGCCTGCAGCAGCGGCAGGTCCTGCGCCTCCGCGGCCCCCAGCGCGGTCCGGCCGAGGCCCGGCACGGCGAACACCACCTCCACCGCCACCGCTCCCCCGGTCAGCCCCACGGCGACCAGCCCGAACTGCGGCAGCACGGCGGGCAGCGCACGACGTGCCGCGGCCCGCCCGATCACCCCCGGCGAACACCCCCACGACCGCCACAGCACGACCCAGCGCTCCTCGAACACGGCGGGCAGCGCGTCGTCCACCAGCCGGCCGAGGATGCCGCCCGCCGGCAGGCCCAGCGCCAACGCGGGCAGCACCAGGTGCTGCGGCCCCCGCCAGCCGTAGGGCGGGAACCAGCCGAGCCACACCGACAGGACCACCAGGAGCACCGTGGCCAGCAGGAACTCGGGCAACGCGGCCGGCACCGCGGCGGTGGCGCCGGTGCGCGCCCGTGCCGTCCCCCTGGCGCCGCGCACGACCGTCGACGCCGACAGCGCGGCGGCCAGCGCCAACGCCACCACCAGCGCCGCGCCCATCAGCGCCAGCGAGACGCCCAGCGCGGACAGCACGGAGGGCAGCACCTCGCCGCCACCGACCCACGACCGGCCGAGGTCGCCCCGCAGCGCGCCCGCGAGCCAGTCGCCGAACAACGCCACCGGCCCGGCGTCCAGCCCCAGTTCGCGGCGCACCGCGTCCAGCGCCTCCGCCGTCGGCTCCTGCTCGGCGGAACGGGCGCGCAGCACCGACAGCGCCGGGTCGCGCCCGGACAGCCACGGCAGCAGGCCGATCACCGCGACGACCGCGGCGAGCCCGCCGACGCGGGAGACCAGCGCGGTCACCGCAGGCGGGTCGCCGACGTGATCAGCGTGCGCTCGCGCGGGTCCTTGGCCGAGTCGACCACCGACGTCGCGTCGCCCTGGATCACGCGCTCGTGCAGCATCGGGATCGCCGCGTCGGTCCGCAGCACCGCCGCCTCGGCCGCCAGGATCGCGGCCCGCCGCTGCTCGCCCGCCTCGGTGGCGGCGGCGGTCCGCACGGCCGCGTCCACGTCACCGTCGCACAACCGGGCGATGTTGAAGGAGCCCGCGCAGGTGAAGTCCGACTGGAGGTAGGCGACGGGGTCGCCCGAGTCCAGCACGGTCGCCCGGGACAGGATGAACGCGTCGAACTTCCCGGCCAGCGCGTCCTCCTCGATGTGCGCGTACTCGCGCACGACCTGGGTGACGGTGAACCCCGCGTCCTGCAACTGCTGTTGCAGCACCGAGGCGACCTCGGGCAGCTCGGCGCGGTCGGAGAACGTGGCCAGGGTGATCGGGACGCCCTTCGGGTCGGAGGCCTTGGCTCGCTCGGCGAGCGGGGCGCGTCCGGCCGCGGCCCACGGCAGCGCGGGTCCGAGCAGCCCTCCGGCCACGTCGGCGCGGCTCTCGTAGACGCTCCGGACGATCTCGGCGGCGTCGATCGCCTCGCGTGCGGCGGCGCGCAGGCCCTGGTCCTGGAACGGTCCCGCCTTGGTGTTCAGGTACAGGGTGTTGGTGCGCGGCATCGGCACCTCGGTGATCGTCGCCTGGTCGAGCAACGCCGCCTGCGAGACCGGCACGGCTTCCGCGACGTGCGCCTCACCGCTGCGGATCGCGGCGGCACGGGCGGTGCCGTCGGGGACGAACGACACGTCGATGCCCTCGGCGGCGGCCTTCGGGCCCCAGTAGCCGTCGTAGCGGTCGAGGGTGGCGGTCGTCGTGCCGTTCACCGCGACCAGGCGGAACGGTCCGGTGCCCGTGCCGACCGGGTCGACCTTGCCGTCCGCGCGGTAAGCGCTCTCCGCGAGGATCGCCAGCTGCGGTGACGAGAGCCGTTGCGGCACCAGCGGGTCGGGTGTGCCGGTCGTGACGACGACGGTGTCCCCCGCCGCCTCGGCGGTCAGCTCGACGCCGTCGAGGATGCGCGGCTTGGGCGAGGCGGTGGTGGCGCGGGTGAGGGTGTTGGCGACGGCCGCGGCGGTCAACGCGGTGCCGTCGTGGAAGGTCACGCCCTGGCGGACGGTGAACTCCCAGGCCTGCTCCGAGATCCGCCGCCACCCGGTGGCCAGGCCGGGCCGCGCGTCGCCGTCCGCGTCGAGGGTGACCAGCGTTTCCGCGGTCGACCAGCGCGAGAGCTTGAACGCGTCGTCGCTGAACGGGGTCAGGCCCGAACGCGGCGGTTGCAGCATCGCGAGCTTGATCCGCCCGTCGGACGGTTCCGCGGCAGGGGCGAAGCAGCCGGTCAGCAGCAGGGCGCACGCCACGAGAGCGGCGGCGGAGGAGCGGTGGCGCACGGATCGTCCCAGCGTTCGGTGACAGGGCGCCGTGAACCTAACAAGATGATTATCGTTCCCAATAGCGGATGTGGGCACCGCCACGTGGGGCGGGCGTCGCGGCCTGCCTCACGTGGTCGGGCGCGCGTGACCAGGCCGAAGGCGATAAGCAGCGTGACCAGCTACGGCGTCGTTCGGCGGACGACTACCATCCCCCGCATGCCGGAACCCCGGGCGCTCGCGGACCTGTCGTTCGCCGCCTACCTGGAAGACCACGACGGCGGGCGACTGGAGTCGGGTGGTGACTACAACGTCGTCCACATCGCCGACCGGGAGTTCCCCGAACCCGCCGCCGGCAACGCGCGGTTCAGCGAGTCGGCGCTGTCCGCGGTCCGGTTCACCGAGGGCACGCTGCGGCGGTCGCGGTTCAACGACGTGTGGCTGCACGGCGTCCAGGTCATCGGCACCGACCTGGCCGAAACCGGGTGGCTCGACGCGGAGGTGGTGAACAGCGCGTTCGCCGGGGTGGCGATGTTCGAGGCCGGCCTGAGCCGCGTCACGTTCTTCGGCTGCAAGCTGGTCTCGGTCAACCTGCGCGGCGCCGCGCTGCGTGAGGTCGCGTTCGTCAACTGCGTCCTGCGCGACGTGGACTTCACCGAGGCCGAGCTGACCGACGTCACGTTCCCCGGCTCGACGCTCGAAGACCTCCGGTTCGAGGGCGTGAAGCTGAAGAAGGTCGACCTGCGCGAGGCCGCCGAGCTGGGCATCCGCGACGGGTTCGCCTCGTTGCGCGGCGCGACGATCACCTCCACCCAGGCGATCGACCTCGCGCCGGCGTTCGCCCACACGCTCGGCATCGTCATCAAGGACAGCTGAGCTCCCACGGGCTCACGGCACGGGCAGGGTGATCCGGAACGTCGCGCCCGAGCCGGGTTCGGCGGCGGCCGTGACCGTGCCGCCGTGCGCCTCGACCAGGTGCCGGGTGATGGCCAGGCCCAGGCCGCTGCCGCCGGTGCTGCGGCTGCGCGACTTGTCCGCCCGCCAGAACCGCTCGAACACGTGCGGCAGGTCGTCCGGCGCGATGCCGACGCCGGTGTCGGCCACCTCGATCACGACGCCGCCGTCGAGCCGGGCCGTGACGGTCACCGCGCCACCGGCCGGCGTGTAGCGGATCGCGTTGGTGACGAGGTTCTCCACCGCCTGCCGCAGCCGCACCGGGTCGGCGACCAGGAACAGCTCCCCCTCGGTCCGCGCGGTGACGGCGACGTCGCCGTTGGCGTGCGCGGCCACCACCTGCTCGATCACGTCGGCCGCGTCGATCGGCTCCGGGTGCAGGCGCAACGTGCCCGCGTCGGCCTGCGCCAGGTCGTGCAGGTCGTCCACGAGCCGTTGCAGCACCAGGGATTCCTCCGCCAGCAACGCCACCAGCCGCTGGTCGGTCGCCGCGACGCCGTCCTGGGCCGCCTCCAGCCACCCGGTGACGTTGCTCAACGGCGTCCGCAGCTCGTGCGCGACGTCGCCGACCATGGCCTGGCGCTGCCGCTCGGTGTCGGCGAGCTTGGCCGACATGGCGTTGAACGACCTGGCCAGCTCGCCGATCTCGCCCTTGGCCGCGGTCACGCGCACCTCCCGGTCGCCCGCGCCCATCCGCTGGGTCGCGGCCGTGAGCGCGCGGATCGGCCGGACCAGGTGGTTGGCCGTCAGCCAGGACGCGAGCCCGGCCAGGGCCAGGATGCCGAGCGCCGTCCACGCGATGCGCGTGACGCCCGCCGTGGACAGGTCGACGGTCGCCGGTCGCGCACCCGTCGGTTCGGTCAGGAACAGCAGGGCGGCGGGTGCGACGTACGGCGCGAGCTGCTGGCGCCGGGCGGAGGCCAGGCACGCCGCTTCCGCGGGCGTGCTCTCCGCGGTCGGGCGCGGCCAGTCGGAGCCGTCCCGCGCCAGCCACGGCGTCAAGGCCGCCTTCAGAGCCGAGGCTCCGGGACAGCCCTTGACCAGCTCGTACAGTTCGGCGCCCGCCTTGTGCTCCGTCTCCGTGGGCGTGTACAGCGCGTCCTCCACGGGGCACTCGTCGTACCGGGCCGGCGGCAGGGTGCGCGGCCCGCGCAGCACCGGGCGCCCGCTCGGCTGCACCACCACGGTGCGCCCGTCGCACGCGGCGACGGTCTCGGCCCGGGCCTGCAGGTCATGGCGTTCGGCCGGGCTGAGCTTGAACGGCCCGATCGCGCGGGGGTCGATCTCGTCCTCCACGCCCGGCTTGAGCACCGGGTTCACGTTCAGCGGGTCCACGACCACGGTCGGGTTCACCGGCAGCTGCGGCGAGCCGGCGTCACCGGAGTCCGCGATCGGCGCGCGGTCCCACGTGGTCAGCGCGATCCGCCGGCCGGTCTCGTCCGCGAGGGCGTCCACTGTGGACTGGACGTCGGCCCAGGACGGGTGGTCGGCCGCGTACCCGAGCAGCCGGTCGTAGATCGACGCGTCGGTGGCCAGCGCCTCGCCCTGCTCCTGGCGGATGCTGCCGGTGGTGGCCTGGGTGGCGAGCCAGGCGGTGACCGCGATGGACGAGCCCGCGATCAGCAGGGACACCGAGAAGATGCGGAAGAGCAGGCTCATACCAGCTTGTAGCCGATCCCGTAGACGGTCAGGAGCCGACGCGGCCGGCGCGGGTCGTGCTCGATCTTGCGGCGCAGCTTGACCACGTGCACGTCCACGGTCCGCTCGGTGGTGAAGCCGTCCTGGAGCAGCTGGCCGCGGGTGAACACCCGGTGCGGCTGGGCGGCCAGGGTCGACAGCAACCGGAACTCGGTCGGGGTCAGCACGACCGGCTCGCCGGCCAGCGTCACCTCGTGCCGGATCGGGTCGACCACGATGTCGCCGACCTTGAGCACGGCGGCGTTCGTGACGCGGGCGCGGCCGGCGCGGCGCAGGATCGTGCGGACCCGGGCGACGAGCTGGCGCGGCCGGAACGGCTTGGTCACGTAGTCGTCCGCGCCGAGGTCGAACCCCAGCAGCACCTCGTCCTCCGCCGACCGGGCGGTGAGCAGCACGATCGGCACGTCGGAGTCGGCGCGCAGCACGCGCACGACGTCCAGCCCGTCCACCGCAGGCATCATCACGTCGAGCACCAGCAGGTCCGGGTCGCGCCGGCGCGCCTCGTCGATCGCGGACCGCCCGTCGTGCACGACCACCACCGAGTGCCCGTCGTGCTCCAGGTAGCGGCGGACGAGCTCGGCCTGGTGGGGGTTGTCCTCGGCGACGAGGATGTGGGCGCACACGACCGCAGTATGCCGACCTTCACGGCCATCGAGCAGGACGACAACAGGTTCTTCACAGTTCGTCCCGATCTTGGGGAGCATGAACGTCCGCGTGGTCCTGTTCGCCTGTGGTGTCACCGCCCTGCTGTTGACGTTCGTCCAGTTCGCGGGCGAGCGCACCGCCGCCCGGTCCGCCGCGACGACCACTCAGCAGACCACGAGCGGTGTTGCGGTTCGGGCTGCTCCGAGTGTTCCGGCGGCGAGTACCACCACCGCCGAGCGGGTGTACGCGTCCAGCTCGGACCTGCCCGATGGCGGCCCGATCCCGGTCGAGGGCCACGGGACGTTCCACGCTGTGCCGGGGTCGTCGCCGGTCGTCGGTGCGGGGGTCGAGCGCACGTACGCGGTGGAGGTCGAGGACGGGGTCGTGTACGACGAGCAGGGGTTCGCCGCGTTCGTGCAGGAGACGCTGTCCGACCCCCGTGGCTGGACGGCGCGCGGTGACGTCGCGTTCCGGCGGGTGACCGGGCCCGCGGCCATCCGGATCCGGCTGACCTCGCAGAGCACCGCTCGTGCGGTGTGCGGGTACGAGATCCCGGTGGACGTGTCGTGCCGCAACGGCGGCTTGGTGCACCTGAGCGCGGCGCGGTGGGTGCGCGGGGCGGTCGCGTTCGACGGCGACCTGACCGGGTACCGGCGCTATGTGGTCAACCACGAGGTGGGGCACGCGTTGGGCGAAGGCCACCGGCCGTGCGCGGCGCACGGCGGGCTCGCGCCCGTGATGATGCAGCAGACGTTCAGCACGTCGAACGACGAGGTGGCCGCCGTCATCGCGGGCGCGCCGCAGGGGGTGACGATTCCGACGGACGGCAAGGTCTGCCGCCCGAACGGCTGGCCGTTCCCCTGACGGCCGGTTGTCTTCGGTCGTACGCCGGGCGGGCGGTCCTCTTCCTGTGGCGCCGGTCTAGCGGCGGGTCGTTCCGGTGCCCTTGGGCGTGGCGCGCAGGCTGAAGTGCAGGTAAGGCGAGCCGTCCGGCAGCGTGTAGAACACCACCGGCACCCACGGCTCGTGCTCGTTGCGCCGTGCGGCGAACAACCCTTCCTCCACCGGCACGAGCACCGCGTTGGTCACCGCGTTGATGGCGGCGAGTTCGCCGATGCTCTCGCCGCGCAGGTGCAGCACGCCGTCCTGCTCGGTCACCTCGACGTCGTAGCCCTCGCGCACGTACGAACCGACGTACCGGGAGATGTCCACCTCGGGCGGCTCGGCGGGCGGCTCGAAGTCCGGCACCACGATGCCGGCGTGCTCGGCCAGCACCTCGGTGAACAACCGCTGGTAGACCTCGGCCGGCACGCCGCCGTTGGTGAGCAGCGCGATCGCCACGTTCGACTCGGGCACGACCCGCAGGAACGCCTTCTGCCCGACCGTCGCGCCGTCGTGCCCGATCACCGGACCGCCCGGCCAGTCGTAGACGATCCACCCGAGGCCCCAGCACATGCGCTGCGCCGGGCTGGCGGGCAGCTGCACGAACGGCCGGTGCATCGCGGCCACCTGCTCGGCGGGCAGGACCACCGTGCCGTCCGGCGCCCGGCCGCCGTCCAGGTGCAGCCGGGCGAAGCGGACGACGTCGGCGGCGGTGGCGTTGATCGTCCCGGCCGGGCCCGCGGACCTGGCCAGTCCCCACACGGGTGCGGGCACGGGCTCTTCGCCGGGTTCGCCGAGGTGGCCCAGGGCCGCGCGGAACCGCAGCACGTCCTCGGCCAGGGTCACCGTGCTGTGCGCGCCGATCGGGTCGAGCAGGCGTTCGCGCAGGACGTCGTCCCAGACCTGGCCGGTGAGCACCTCGATGATCCGGCCGAGCACGGTGAACCCGCTGTTGCAGTAGGACATCGTGGCGCCCGGCGGGTGGTTCTGGCCGAGATCCGCGCACGCCGCGACGTACGCGGCCACGCAGTCGTCGCCGCGACCGGTGTCGTGGAAGAAGTCGCCGTCGATGCCGCTGGTGTGCGACAGCAGTTGGCGGGTCGTCACGGTCTTGGTCGCCACGGGGTCGGCCACGGCGAACTCCGGCAGCACGGTGACCACCGGCGCGTCCAGGTCGAGCGCGCCTTCGGCCACCAGCTGCATGATCAAGGTGGCGGTGTAGAGCTTGGTGATCGAGCCGATCTGGAACAGCGAGTCCGTGGTGGCCTCGACTCCGGTGCCGCGGTGCAGCACGCCGGTCGCGCACTCGTGGATCTCGCCGTCGACGAGGATTGCCAGTGAAGCGCCAGGCACCTTGTGCGCCTCGCACAGCTCCGCCAACCGTCGCCCCCAGTGGTTGATGTCCATCGCCCGCTCCCCCCGGATGGCGCGAAACTTTGCGAAAACCCTTCGTGTTGCCCTACACCGTACCGATTTCCCCGTGCCGTGGGAGGGGTTTTACGGCTATGTCAGGGGGTTGTCGTCGGTCCAGGTGTAGTCCGGGGTCCGGTAGTCGCCACACCGGGTGAGGAGCTGGTCGAGATCGTGGTCCACCAGCAGCATGTCCCGGTAGGGCGGCTTGAGGAACCCCTCCTCCACCATGTGGTCGATCATCTTGATCAGGTGCGTGAAGTAGCCGTCGACGTCGAGCAGCGCGACCGGCTTGGTGTGGAGGCCGAGCTGGGCCCACGTCCACACCTCGAACAGCTCTTCCAACGTGCCCGCGCCGCCCGGCAGGGTCACGAAGGCGTCGGCCAGCTCGGCCATCAACGCCTTGCGCTCGTGCATGGAGTCGACCACGTGGAGTTCCGTGAGATTCTCGTGGGCCACTTCCCAGTCGACGAGGCTGCGCGGGATCACCCCGATGACCGAACCGCCGGCCGCCAGCGCGCCGTCGGCCAGGGCGCCCATCGTCCCGACCCGGCCGCCGCCGTAGACGACTTCGATGCCTCGTTCGGCCACGGTGCGGCCGACCTCCCGTGCCACCTCGACGTGCCTCACCCGTCCGCTGGAGGAGCCGCAGAACACGCACATCCGCATGGGCACACGGTAGGTCAAGTTACGGGTGTGCTGCGTTGGGAGCGCGTGTGTTGAGCGTTCGGGTGGGTCGAGTTGGGCGTTCGGGTGCGGTGAGTTGGGCGGCGCGGTGGTGCTGTTCGGCTCGATTTGACATGGGGCCCTTACGGGCACCCCAGGCAGGCCGAACCCATGTCAAATCGGGCCTGGGTGCGGGTGCTGCGGGTCCGTTGTGGGCGGGTGGGGTTTGGGGGTGGATCACTCGACTGGGCGGAGAATGCAACCTGGGACAACCCGAATCGCATGTCTTCCGTTAGCCGGATAAAACGGCCGGCCCGGCGGCGGGTACGGGTGGGTGGGGCGGTCGTTGAGCGGTTGTGCGGGCGGTTGTGCGGTTGTGCGGGCGGGCGGGCGGTTGGGGCGGGCGGGGATTGTGGTGTGGTGGGGTTAGCGGCCGAGGCCGGCGCCGCCGTTGACGCCGATGACCTGACCGGTCAGGTGGCCGGCTTCCGGGGAGGTCAGGAAGGTCACCGCGGCGGCTACGTCGGTGGGTGTGCCGGTGCGGCCGTTGGCTGGGTTGCCGACCAGTTTCTTGCGCCGCTCCTCGGACAGCGTGCCTCCGAAGAACTCGGTCTCCTCGGTGACCCCGGGCGACACGACGTTGACCGTGATCCCTCGCCCGCCCAGCGCGAAAGCCAGGTCCGCTGTCCACGCCTCGATCGCCGCCTTCGCCGCGCCGTAGCTGCCCGAACCCCGCCGGGCGGCGATGGAGCCGATCGTGACCACCCTGGCGTCGTCGGCCAGGCGTGGTTCCAGGGCGGTGGTCACCAGGACGGCGCTGAGGACGTTCGACTCGAAGTTCGCCAGCCACAGCTCGCGCACGTCCGCCAACCCCTCGGGCGCGGGACGGCGGCGGGCCATGTTGCCGCCCGCGTTGTTCACCAGGACGTCCACCCGGTCGGGCAGGTCGGCCAACGCCTCGCGCACCTGCTCGGGGTCGGCGGCGTCGAAGACGACCGCCCGTGCGCCGATCTCCGCGGCGGCTGCGGTCAGGACGTCCTGCCGCCTGCCGGTGATCACGACGTCCAACCCCCGCTTGACCAAGTCGGCCGCCACCGCCTTGCCGATACCCGTCCCGCCACCGGTCACGACCGCTGTTCTCGTCATGCCCTGGTTCCTATCAGCGGGATTCACCGGGGTCGATCCGCTTCTCGGCCCAATGATGGTTCACATTCATGACCGGTTTCACAGGTGTGATCAGTACACGGTCCGGTGAAGTGAAGTCACACGTTCGGTGCCCAATTTTCAGTCGAACGTGGAGTTGACCCACTGTGATCCAGGTTTCCGAATTATCTTCCGACGACGAAGACGGTTCAGCACCCTACCCGGAGGTGTCGTCGTGCAGGTCAACCGGTGGCTGGTCCTGGCACTCGTGGGCGGTCTCGTCGGCGCGGACCAGGTTCGCGCCGAGGAAACAGCAAAAGAGGCGACCGTGGAGGTGGTGGCGAAACGAGGGCTCATGTCGGCGCCCGCGGCGCCCACCGTCGGCCTCGGGTTCGTCAGCGGTGGCGAGCTGTTCGCGGCCGACGGCGCCACCAAAGTGGGCGACGGCAATTCGCACTGCGGCGTGCTGGCGGTTTCGGCGGCCGTGCCGCCGGAGGTCACCACCCACTGCACGTCCACCTTCCGGCTGCAGGACGGCCAGCTCCACCTCTCCAGCGTGCGGACGTACGAGACCATCGCGTCGGGCTTCAACGACACGACCATGTCGATCATCGGCGGCACGGGGGCGTTCGCCAACGCTCGCGGCGAGGGCAAGGTGGCGCGGACGGCCTCAGACCAGGGAGTCGCCTACAAGTTCGTCTTCACCGTGATCACGGACTAGTCGACCAGCAAGACGCCCGACACCGGCACGAGCGGTGCCCGGCGGTTGTCCACCACCGCCGGCGTCGGTCGCGGGCCGCCGCGCCACTGCCCGCCCGCCAACGGGACCGCGGCCACGCCGGGCGCGGGGCCGGCGGTCCAGTCGAGCACGCCGGCGATCGTCGCCAACCGCGTCCGCGCCAGCACGTCGGCGACCGCCGCCGGTGAGTCCGCCTCGCTCACCGCGTGCACGGCCACCTCGAACAACGCGTGCGCGAGCCCGAGCGGTTGCAACCACGGTGATCCGGTGGCCTCCTCGTAGGCGCGCGCCAGGTCGCGCGGCGTCCGCCCGCCCCGCCCGACGTGCTCGTGCTCCGGCGTCCACGACACGATCGTGGCGACCCGGTCCAGGCCGTACCGGGCCACGCCGAACGGATAGGTGAGCCACCGCGAGCACGTCACCAGCCGGGGCCGCCGCGCGCGCACCACGGCGGCCAGGTCGGCGGCGGTCGCGGCGCTGGTCACCACCTCCACGTCGCCGACGGCGGGCACGACACCGCTCGACTCGCGGTACGGCAGGTCGACCAGGTGGTGCCCGCGCGCGGCGGCGACCGGCGCGAACCACCTCCGCAGCGCCGCGCCCTGCGGGCCGTCGTTCCACACGCAGCCGACCGTCCGCGCCGGGCCGAGGCGCTCCCACAGGTCGGCGAACACGGCCGCGATGTCGTCCAGGCCCCAGCAGAAGTGGAACGCCGGGCCCGGCCGCCGACCGGCGTCGAACACCTGCCAGGGCAACGTCGTGGACACGCACGGCACGTCGTGCCCGGCGCAGGCGTCCACCACCGCGGGCAACGTCGTCGTGCCGCCCAACGTGACCACGACGCGAACACCCGACTCCGCCAGCGACCGGGTCGCCGCACGGGCCCCTTCGGGCGTCGAGCCGCTGTCGCGCAACACCACCTCGGCGGGCCACGGCAGGCCGGTGGCGACGTACTCCAGCGGCGCGCCGAGCGACGACAGGCGTCCGGTCGTGGCGAGGACGACGCCGATCTTGGGACGGGTCACGGCGGCAACCTAGCGACCGCGCCGGTTCCACTATCGGGTGATCCCCACGTGATCAGGCCGGGTCGATGTCCCACAGTTGGTCGGGCGATGGGGCGACGGGGCGTTGCACGACCGGTGCGCCCGCGTTGCCCGTGACGGACAGCGCGAGCCCGGAGTGGGCGAACGCCAGCCGGTAGCCCGTGGTCGGGTTGCCGCGTACGCGCAGGGTCTGGTTGACGCCGCTCAGCCGTTGGAACTGGATCGCCTGGACACCGGGCTCCAGGCTCGACTCGGGCAGGTCGATCGCCTTGCCGCTGTGGCTCGCGACCAGTTCCCACCCCTGCGGGTTTGCTTCGAAGCGCCACCGCTGGTTCGGGGTGCCGGTGTGGGGCCAGCCGATGATCGGCGCCAGGTCCGCCGTCGACGCGTCCGCCACGGCCAGTTCCAGCCCGGTGGCACGGTTCCGCACGGTGTGGTGGGTGCCCATCACGAGCTGGTGCTCCGCGGCCGGCAGCGGCACGACGAGGTCGCCCGACCACGCCGGGTCGGCCACGTAACGGCGGCTCAGCAGGTCGTCGTAGAACCCGCCCGCGGGCGGGCAGTCCACTCCCCCGTTCGGGCAGATGTCGACGTCGTGCACGGCGTAGGTGCGGAACACGGCCCGCTTGAACGCCGCGTCCGCCGCGGTCAGGTTGGCGGGCTCGTCGCGGATCGTGTAGTCGCGGTAGTAGACGGCCTCGGGGTTCGACGGCACGTCCTGCAACGCGGTCCGCACGAGCCGCGCGGTGGCGACGTGGTCGCGGTGGAAGTAGAAGTCCTCCAGCGGTCGACCGGGCGTGTGCAGGCCGTGCAGGTCGGCGGTCGGGTCGGTGGTGCGGACGACGTCCGGCGCGAAGTCCGCGATCACCGCGCGCAGGTAGGCGATCAGCCGGGCACGTCCGGTGGTCTGGGCGGGCGCGTGGTCGAGCGGGCGGCCGGTCAGCGACTGGTCGCGCGCGTAGAGCTGCCACAGCCGGTTCGGTGGCGCGGTGGCGTTGTCGGGCAACCGGTTCTCCAGGATCGAGACGCGCGTGCCCGCCGTCCAGAGCGTCGCCGAGAGGTTCGCGCACGAGTACGCGTACGACCTCCACGGCGTGCCGGTCAGACCCGCGGCGTGCGCGTACGCCTCCCGGACGCCGAGTTCCCGTTGCTGCATGTAAGTCGGGTACGTGTGGTAGTCCGACGCCACGAGGAATACCGTGCGCACCACCGCCCCGTCGCGGAGGTCGTTCAGCAGATCGGGGCTCAAGAACAGCAAGTCGTCGTCGTGGTGCGCCACCACGTTCAGCACCCTGACCATTGCCCACTCCCCTTCGCTCGTCCCACTGCAGGATGTCGTTCGAATGGCGGTCGGTGTTAGGAATCCCTTGCTCTACCTTGGTTCCAGGGGCGCATCGGCGGCAGCGGTCCGCCGACGCGGTTCGCATCGGCGCGAGGGGGCGTCATGCGGTGGAGAGAACGCCGGACCGGAGTTCACGTCACGGCAGCGCTGGTCCTGGTCATGGCGACCACCGCGAGCACCGCCGCGGAGCGGCAGCCCGCCTGGCGTGATGCGGCCGTTCCGCTGGAGCAGCGGGTGACGATCCTGCTCTCGCAACTGACGTTGGACGAGCAGGCGCGGCTGCTGCTCGGGGTGACGACGCCGGCCGGTGAGCACGCGGTCGGGTACGTGCCGGGCGTGGCGCGCCTCGGCATCCCGCCGCTGCGGCTCACCGACGGCCCGGCGGGCGTCCGCGACGGCCTGCCCGCCACCGCGATGCCCGCGCCCGTGTCGCTGGCCGCCACGTTCGACCGCGCGGTGGCCGCGGAGGCGGGCGGGTTGGTCGGCCGCGAGGTCAAGGCGCGCGGCTACCAGGTGCTGTACTCGCCGATGGTCAACATCGTCCGGGTGCCCCGGGGCGGGCGGAACTTCGAGACCTACGGCGAGGACCCGCACCTGGCGGGGCAGCTGGCCGCGAGCTACGTCGCGGGCGTGCAGGGGCAGCGGGTCGCCGCGCAGGTCAAGCACGTCGCGGCGAACAACCAGGAGGAGGGCAGGCTCTGGCTGTCGTCCGGTGTGGACGACCGGACGCTGCGGGAGGTCTACCTGCCGGCGTTCGAGACGGCCGTGCGGCAGGGCGGCGTGTGGTCGGCGATGTGCGCTTACAACCGGGTCGACGGCTCGTGGGCGTGCGAGAGCTTCCCGCTGCTCAACGACGTGATGCGGGACCGGTGGGGCTTCGACGGCGCGGTCGGTTCGGACTACCCGGCCACGCACTCCGGGGTGACGTCCGCGTTGGCGGGTCTGGACCAGGAGTTCGGCGGCTCGACGCACTACGCGGGCCTCGCGGACGCCGTGCGCTCCGGCGCCCTGGCGCGTCCGGCGTTCGAGGACAACGTGCGGCGGGTGCTGCGGCTGATGATGCGCACCGGTCTGCTCGACGGCGACCCGCGCCCGGTGGTGGACCCGGCCGCGCACGCGGCGGTCGCGCGCCGGCAGGCCGCGGCGGGCATGGTGCTGCTGCGCAACGACCGCTCACTGCTGCCGTTGACCGCCAAGAGCGTCGCCGTGTCCGGGTGGTACGCCGGCTTCGCGCACACCGGGGGCAAGGGCAGCTCGTACGTGACGCCGTACCCCGAGCACACCGTGACGCCACTGGACGGTCTGCGCGCACGGGTCGGCGCGGGCCTGACGTACACACCGGGGGCGCGCCCGTCGCCGTTCGCCGTGCCGCCGGAGTCGTTGTCGGACCTGCGCGCCGACTACTACGCCAACCGCGACCTCGCCGGCCCGCCGGTGGCGTCCACCGCGCCCGCATCGATCGGCTTCGACTGGGCGGGCGGGCCGCCCGCGCCGAACGTGCCCGCGGACCACTGGTCGGCCCGCTTCACGGCGACCCTGTCGGTGCCCGCGACCGGCGCCTACGACCTCGCGGTCACCAGCGACGACGGCAGCAGGCTCTACCTCGACGGCACCCTCGTCGTGGACAACTGGGGCGATCACCCCACGCGGACCAGGTCGACGCGGATCCCGCTGCGGGCAGGCGACCGGCACCAGGTCCGGGTCGAGTACTACGAGGCGGCGGGTGACGCCGGGCTGCGCTTCGGCTGGTACCCGCCCGCCGAAGCCGATCCGGAGCTGCGGCGGGCGGTCGAGGCCGCACGGGCCGCCGACGTCGCCGTGGTGGTGGTCGGCGACGACAGCACCGAGGGCGCCGACCGGCCGTCGATCGACCTGCCCGGCAACCAGGACGCGCTGGTCTCGGCGATCACGGCGGCCAACGCGAACACCGTGGTGGTGCTGGAGACCGGCGGGCCGGTGACCATGCCGTGGCTGCCGGCCGCGCACAGCGTGCTGCAGGCCTGGTACCCGGGTGAGCAGGGCGGGCACGCGGTGGCGGACGTGCTGTTCGGCGCGGCGGAGCCCGGCGGGCGGCTGCCGGTGACGTTCCCGACCAGTCTGGACGCGACGCCGATCGCCTCGCCCGCGCAGTACCCCGGTGAGGGCGGTGTCGTGCACTACGCGGAACGGCTCCGGGTGGGCTACCGGTGGTACGACGCCACCGGGACGACGCCGCTGTTCCCGTTCGGGCACGGCCTGTCCTACACGACGTTCCGCTACGCGAACCTGGCCGTGACGCCGACCGCCGGGCAGGCGGTCACGGTGTCGTTCGACGTGACCAACACGGGCGGACGGGCGGGCTCGGCCGTGCCGCAGGTGTACGTGGGCTACCCGGACGCGGCCGGTGAGCCGCCGCGGCAGTTGCGCGGGTTCACCAAGGTCGCCCTGGCCGCCGGCGCCACCACCAGGGTGTCGGTCGACCTCGACCGGCGGTCGTTCGCGGTCTGGGACGAGGCCGAGCGGTCGTTCCGGGTGCCGTCGGGGACGTTCGCGGTCACGGTGGGCGCGTCGTCCCGGGACGCCCGGCTCACCGGGACCGTGACCCGGCAGGCCGAGCGGATCCCCGAGGGCGCCACCGGCCAGGTGGTGCACGCGGGCTCGTGCCTGGACGTGGCCGATGCGAACGACGCCCCCGGCACGCCCGTCCAGCTGTGGGCGTGCAACGGCACGGCCGCGCAGCGGTGGACGGTGACGCCGGAGGGCGCGATGCGGGCGATGGGCCGGTGCCTGGCGCCCGCCGGTGACGCCGTCGTGCTGGCCGACTGCGCCGGTCAGCGCTGGGCGGTGGCGGACGGCGGGCCGCTCAGGTCCGGTGACCGGTGCCTCGACTCGTCCACCGGCGCGCTGCGGCTCGCGCCGTGCACGGGTGGCGTGGCGCAGACCTGGCAGCCGCCGCGACCGGCCGACCGGGTGACCGGGATCGCCGGCCAGTGCGTCGACGTGGACGGCGGCAGCACGGTGAGCGGGACGGTCGTCTGGCTGTTCCGGTGCAACGGCACGGGCGCCCAGGACTGGAAGCTCGACGCGGACGGGTCGGTGCGCGCGCTGGGCAAGTGCCTCGACGTGGCCGACGGGGTGCCCCACGCCGGCGCGCCGGTGCAGCTGTGGGACTGCAACGGCACCGGCGCGCAAACGTGGGTGCTGCCCCGTCGCTGAGGTCGTGCCGCGCGGGCCTGATGTCGAATTCATTCGACGGATTCGTCGAACGGCGGACGATGCCCGCGTCGAATGATTTCGACTTCCGGTGACGATTCCGAATTGGTCGGGGATGTCGCCTGAGTCGATTCCCGTCGAAACCCTTGCGTCACCCATCCGTTACCGCCAACATCATGGCGAGGCAGCGCCGGAACACGCCGCCGCGCCCGGTCACACGGTCGTGGCGGTGCGGGTGCGCCGGGCGGCGACCGGCGCACCCGCATTCCCCACCGCGGCCGGCTCCACCGCCCGCGCGCGTTTCGGTTCCCACCCCTCCCGCTGCCGCACGCGATTACGAGGAGCGTCATGGCCGATATGCGAGACAAGCTGAGAAAAATCCGTTGGCGGGTTGGCCTGCTGGCCACCGGAATGGCCTCGGTGCTCGCGAGCGTGGGTGTTGTCGCGGTGACCGACGCCCAGGCGGCGGCGGGCTGCCGGGTCGCGTACTCGGTGCCGAGCCAGTGGCAGGGCGGCTTCAACGGCAACGTCGACATCACCAACCTGGGCGACCCGATCACCGGCGGGTGGCGGCTCACGTGGGCGTTCCCGTCCGGCCAGACGGTCACCCAGGCGTGGAACGCCACCGTGACGGCGTCCGGCGGCCAGGTCACCGCGACCAACGTCGGCTACAACGCCAACATCGCGACCGGCGGCTCGGTGTCGTTCGGCTTCAACGGCACGTGGACGGGCAGCAACACGGCGCCGTCGTCGTTCGCGCTCAACGGCGTGACCTGCACCGGTAGCACGACCACCACCAGCACCACGACGAGCACGACCACCACGACCACGACGAACCCGCCGGCGGGCGACGCCATGGCGCGGGTCGCGGAGATGCAGCCCGGCTGGAACCTGGGCAACTCGCTCGACGCCACCGGCGCCGACGAGACGTCGTGGGGCAACCCGCGCATCACCGAGGCGCTGCTGGACAACGTCCGGGCGCAGGGCTTCAAGAGCATCCGCATCCCGGTCACCTGGAGCGCCCACCAGGGCGGCGCGCCGGGCTACACGATCGAGGCGGCCTACCTGGCGCGCGTGAAGGAGGTCGTGAACTGGGCGTTGGCGGACGGCTTCTACGTCATGATCAACATTCACCACGACTCGTGGCAGTGGATCAACGCCATGCCGACGGACCGCACGAACGTGCTGGCCCGCTACAACGCGGCGTGGACGCAGATCGCGGCCGCGTTCCGGGACGCCTCGCCGAAGCTGATGCTGGAGAGCGTCAACGAGCCGCAGTTCGCCAACAGCTCGGGTGACGCGCAGAACGCGCAGCTGCTCAACGAGCTGAACACGTCGTTCCACCGGATCGTGCGCGGCTCGGGCGGCAACAACACCACCCGCCTGCTCGTCCTGCCGACCCTGCACACGTCGTCGGAGCAGGCTCGGGTGGACGAGCTGGTGGCCACGTTCAACTCGCTCGACGACCCGAACCTGATCGCGACGTTCCACTTCTACGGCTACTGGCCGTTCAGCGTGAACGTGGCGGGCGGCACGAAGTTCGACGCCACCGTGCAGAAGGACCTGACCGACTCGTTCGACCGCGTGGCCAACGCGTTCGTGGCGCGCGGCATCCCGGTCATCCTGGGCGAGTACGGCCTGCTGGGCTTCGACCGGCACACCGGCACCGTCCAGCAGGGCGAGAAGCTGAAGTTCTTCGAGTTCCTCGGCCACTACGCCCGCACGAAGAAGATCACCACCATGCTGTGGGACAACGGCCAGCACTTCGGCCGCACCTCGTTCGCGTGGAGCGACCCGGAGCTGATCGCGCAGATCAAGTCGAGCTGGACGACCCGGTCCGGCACGGCGTCGTCGGACCAGGTGTTCAGCGCCAAGGCCTCGGCGGTGAGCGACAAGACGCTGACGCTCAACCTGAACGGCACGTCGTTCGTCGGGCTGCGCCACGGCACCACCGACCTGGTGCGCGGCACCGACTACACGGTCAGCGGCGACCAGCTGACCATCAAGGCGGCGTTGATCACCCGGTTGAGCGGGTCGCGGGCGTACGGCACGAACGCGACGCTGTCGGCCCGGTTCTCGGCGGGCGTGCCGTGGCGGATCAACCTGGTCACCTACGACACTCCGGTGCTGTCGAACGCGACCGGGACGACAAGCGCGTTCTCGATCCCGTCCCAGTTCCGCGGCGACCAGTTGGCCACGATGGAGGCCAAGTACGCGGACGGCAGCAACGCCGGCCCGCACAACTGGACCTCGTACAAGGAGTTCGACGTCACGTTCGCGCCGAACTACACCGCGAACACCACGACGTTGAAGCCCGAGTTCTTCGCCGAGGTCACGGACGGCTCGCGGGTCACGCTGACGTTCCACTACTGGAGCGGCGCCAAGGTGACGTACTACGTCACCAAGTCCGGCACGTCGGTCACGGGCACCACCGCCTGACCGCACGCGCACGTCACCACGCCGGCGGCCCGGAGCACCCCTCGCTCCGGGCCGCCGGTCCGCGTAGTCGTACTCATGCGCGGCGCCCGGCGGTCGGCGAGACTGGCCGCGTGATCGACGTCGAGCAGCGCAGACGGCCCGGGGTGGCGTTCGCGGGTTTCCTGGTGCCGTTCGCGCTCCAGGTCGCGGTGGTGGCCGCGTACCGATCGTGGTACTTCGCGGACCTGGGTTGGCGCGGTGGCGAGTACGCGTACGCGTTCATCGGGGTGGCGATCGGCTCGATCGTGCTGGGCTGCGCGGCCAAGTTCTTCCGGCCGCCCTGGAACTCGGTGGGTACCGGCCTGGTGCTCGCGGGCGTGCTCGGCTTCGTGGTCGTCGCGGTGGTGTTCGCGGCGATCATCGTCGCCTGGGGTCTGGCCGCGTAGCGCTGGTGTCAGACCCGTGTCAGGCCCGTGTCAGCGCCGTGTCCGGCCCCTCGGTGATCGTGGTCGCCACAGCCACCACGAGAGGAAAACCGATGAGTCGAACGGTTCCCATCCCGCACGGCCTGCCGATGGAGCGCGATGCGGGCCCCTTCGACCCGCCCAGCCGGATCACCGAGCTGCGCGAGGCCCACCCGGTCAGCCCGCTGCTGTTCCCCGACGGTCACGAGGGCTGGCTCGTCACCGGCTACGACGAGGTCCGCCGGCTCATGGCCGACACCCGCTTCAGCTCGCGCCAGGACCTCGGCGTCATGCACGTGCCGTACGAGACCCCCGGCATCCCCGCGGCCACCGAGCCGTCGCCGCAGCTGCCGGGCCTGTTCATCAGCATGGACCCGCCGGATCACACCCGGCTGCGGCGGCTGCTCACCGGCGCCTTCACCGTCAAGCGGATGAAGCAGCTCGAAGAGCGCATCGCCGACATCGTCGAGCGGCAGCTGGACGAGCTGGCGAGCCTCGCGCCGCCGGTCGACCTGGTCGAGGCGTTCGCGCTGCCGGTGCCGTCGCTGGTGATCTGCGAGCTGCTCGGCGTGCCCTACGAGGACCGGGCCGCCTTCCAGGTCAACTCGGCCAAGTTCCTGGAGAAGGACGTGGTGCTCGAGGAGAAGATGGCCGCGTTCGGCGCGATGAACGCGTTCCTGACCGAGCTGGTCACGCGCAAGCGCGCCGAGCCGGACGAGGACCTGCTGTCCGACCTCGCCCGCAACGACGACCTCGCGATCGAGGAGCTGACCGGCATCGCGTTCCTGCTGCTGCTCGCGGGCCACGAGACCACCGCCAACATGCTGTCGCTCGGCACGTTCGCGCTGCTGGAGAACCCCGGGCAGCTGACGGCCCTGCGCGAGGACCCGGAGCTGCTGCCCGGCGCGGTCGAGGAGCTCATGCGCTACCTGTCCGTCGCCGACATCTTCTACCGCTACGCGACGGAGGACATCGAGCTCGGCGGTGAGACGATCACCAAGGGCTCGACCGTCGTCGTCTCGCTGCTGGCCGCCAACCACGACCCGCGGCGCTTCGACGACCCCGACGCGCTGGACGTCCGCCGGCAGGCGCGCGGCCACCTGTCGTTCGGGCACGGCATCCACCAGTGCCTCGGCCAGCAGCTGGCCCGCATCGAGCTGCGCGCCGGTTTCGGCGCCCTGCTGCGCCGCTTCCCGACGCTGGCACTCGCCGTCCCGGCCGACGAGGTGAAGCTCAAGACCGACATGAACATCTACGGCGTGCACGAGCTGCCGGTCACGTGGACGGAGACGGCCCGGTAGGGCGGTCGCCCTCGACCACCGCGAGGACCTCCCGGCAGCGCGCTCGGTTCCGCCGCTTGGCCGAGCCCGGCCAGGCGGCGGTGCGGTGGAACGCGAACGGCTCGTCCACCGCCCGCGCGCGGGCCCCGCGGATCACCGAAGGCCGCACGAGGACCGCACCGGTGAAGAAGACTTCCGGGCGACCGGTCGGCATGCTCGGTGCCGGAGCACCGCGCCGTCCGACAGGAGCCGCCCGTGACGGAGGACCGGGCCGTGCGGTCGGGGCAGCGGTGGGTGCTGGCGCTCGCCTCCGTCGGCTCCTTCATGGTGGTGCTCGACCTGCTGGTCGTCACCACCGCGCTCACCGCGATCCGGCGTGACCTGGGCGCGTCCATGGCGGACCTGGAGTGGACCGTCAACGCCTACACGCTGAGCTTCGCCGTCCTGCTGATGACCGGCGCGGCGCTCGGCGACCGGTTCGGCCGCCGGCGGCTGTTCGCGGGCGGGCTCGGGTTGTTCTCGCTGGCCTCGGTCGCCTGCGCGCTCGCGCCGTCCGCCGGGGCGCTGATCGCCGCGCGCACCGTCCAAGGCGTCGGCGCGGCCGTCGTCATGCCGCTCGCGCTCGGCCTGCTCAACGCCACCTTCCCGCCGCGGCGCCGCGGGTGGGCGCTCGGCGTCTACGGCGGCGTCACGGGCCTGGCCGCGCTGCTCGGCCCGCTCATCGGCGGCGTGCTCACCCGCGGCCTGGACTGGGAGTGGATCTTCTGGCTCAACGTGCCGCTCGGCCTCGTGGCCATCCCCCTGGTGCTGACCCGCGTGCCGGAGAGCTTCGGCGCGCGCGTCGCGCTCGACCTGCCCGGCCTGCTGCTGTTCAGCGTCGCCGCGGTGGGCCTGGTCTGGGGCCTGGTCCGGGCGCAGGCCGCGGGCTGGGGCAGCGTCGAGGTGGTCGGCGCGATGGTGGTCGGCGTGGTCGTCGCCGGGCTCTTCGTGCGGTGGCAGACCCGTGCGGCCACACCGATGCTGCCCGTGCGCCTCTTCCGGTCGCGCGCGTTCGCCGCGGGCAACGTCGTCATCTTCCTCCTCAACGGCTCGCTGACCGGCGCGATCTTCCTGCTCGCCCAGCACCTCCAGGTCGGGCTCGGCCACGACCCGCTGGAGGCGGGGTTGCGCCTGCTCCCGTGGGGCCTCGGTCCGTTCCTGGTGGCGCCGCGCGCCGGCGCTCTCGCCGACCGGCTCGGCGAACGCCCGCTCGTCCTGGCCGGGCTGATCGCGCAGTCGCTCGGCTTGGCGTGGCTGGCCCTCGTGTCGACCGGCGGTTCGCCCTACCTGTCCCTGGTCGGCCCCATGACGCTGATCGGCACCGGCTACGCCCTGGCCGTCCCGGCGGTGACCAAGGCGGTCGTCGGCGCGGGCGCGTCCGGTGACGTCGGCAAGGCGTCCGGCGCGTTCAGCACCATGAGGCAACTGGGCGCGGCGTTCGGCGTCGCCATCCTGGCCGCCGTCTTCAGCGCCTCGGGCACCTACGACTCGGCGGCGTCGTTCACCGACGGCTTCCGGGCGGCCATCGCCGTCGCCGCGGGCCTGACCCTGCTGGGCGTCGTCTTCGGCGTCATGCTCCCGAAGCCCGCCCGCAAGCACGCCGACGCGGCGACCACCGGCGGCTAGACCCCGTTCGACGGCGCTGGTCATGAACCGTTTCAGTCGCTGCCGACCACGCTAGCCAGGCCGGGAAAACGCGTCAAGACACGGCTGCCCGAGTCCGCCTCGCGACTACGACCCGGAAGAGCGCACGGCCTGCTGATACGTTTCAGACCGTTGCGCGCACCCCGGTCGCGTGTGTACGGTCCCCATCCAGGCCGCTACGCAGAGTCGCGGCCGTACGTGAGATCGTCGCCGCCGCACGTGGTCGACCGGTTCGGTCGCCGCGTGTCCTTTCCACGCCATAACAACGGAGTTATCGCACATGTGGAGGTAGCGTGCGCGCAAAGACCATCGGTCGCGGACTGGCCGCGGTCGTGCTCGTGGCGACGTCGGTGTCGACGTCGGCCGCGGTGTCCGCCCCGGCCGCGACATCGGCGCCGGGCGCGGGGATCGGGCAGGGAGAACGGCTGAACCGGGGTGTCGTCAGCGTCCACACCGGAACCGGCAACTACGTCAACTGGCGGGTGTTGGCGAGCGACGCGCCGGGCACCGCCTTCAACCTCTACCGCGACGGGGTGAAGGTGAACGCGGCCCCGATCTCGGGGTCGTCCAACCACGTCGACCGGGGCGCCCCGGCGGACGCCGACTACGTCGTCCGACCGGTCGTCGACGGTGTCGAACAGGTCTCCGCGGCCGCCGCCGGGGAGTCGCTGCGGTTCACCGCGACGTCCGGCGACGTCGGCATCGCGGCGAGCACGCGTGACGTGCCGCTGCAGATCCCGGCGGGCGGCCGGACGCCGTCGGGCGAGAACTACACCTACACCGCGAACGACGCGAGCGTCGGCGACCTCGACGGCGACGGCCAGTACGAGATCGTGCTGAAGTGGGAGCCGACCAACGCCAAGGACAACTCGCAGTCCGGCTACACGGGCAACGTCCTCATCGACGCCTACCGGCTCGACGGCGCCCGGCTGTGGCGGATCGACCTGGGCCGCAACATCCGCGCCGGCGCGCACTACACGCAGTTCCAGGTGTTCGACTACGACGGGGACGGCCGGGCCGAGGTCGTCATGAAGACCGCCGACGGCACCCGTTCGGGCACCGGCCAGGTGATCGGCAACGCGAGCGCGGACCACCGCAACTCCTCCGGCTACATCCTGGCCGGGCCGGAGTTCCTGTCGGTGTTCCGCGGCAGCGACGGCGCGGTGCTCGCCAGCGCGGACTACGTGCCGCCGCGCGGGAACGTGGCCAGTTGGGGCGATTCCTACGGCAACCGGGTCGACCGGTTCCTCGCGGGCACGGCGTACGTGGACGGCTCGCGGCCGAGCATCATCATGGCCCGCGGCTACTACACCCGGTCCGTGATCTCCGCGTGGGACTGGCGCAACGGGCAGCTGACCCGGCGGTGGACGTTCGACAGCAACAGCTCCACCAACGGCTCGGCGTGGGCGGGTCAGGGCAACCACAACCTGTCGGTCGCCGACGTCGACGCGGACGGCCGTGACGAGATCATCTACGGCGCGATGACCGTGGACGACAACGGCGCGGGCCTCTACACCACGCGGCTCGGGCACGGCGACGCGCTGCACGTGAGCGACTTCGTGCCGAGCCGGGCGGGGCTGGAGGTGTTCGACATCCACGAGGGCGGCGGCACCGGGCTCGACCTGCACGACGCGCGCACCGGCGCGATCATCTTCTCGAAGCCGAACAACACCGGCGCCGAGGGTCCCGGTCGCGGTGTGGCCGCGGACATCTACGCGGGCAACGCCGGCGCGGAGTTCTGGGCGACCGGCGGCGGCGCGCCGTCGAACCTGCTCAACGCCTCGGGCAACAGCGTCGGCCGGATCCCGTCGTCGGCGAACTTCGTGATCTGGTGGGACGGCGACGCGCAGCGCGAGCTGCTCGACGGCACCCACATCGACAAGTACGGCACGGGCGGCGACACGCGGCTGCTGACCGGGTCGGGCGTGTCGTCCAACAACGGCACCAAGTCCACGCCCGCGCTGTCGGCCGACATCCTCGGCGACTGGCGCGAGGAGGTCGTCTGGCGCACGTCGGACAACACGAAGCTGCGCATCTACTCGACCACGGACCCGACGAGCATCTCGCGGCCGTCGCTGATGCAGGACCGGCAGTACCGGGTCGCGGTCGCCTGGCAGAACACCGCCTACAACCAGCCGCCGCACCCGAGCTTCCGGATCGGCTGAGGCGTCACGGTTCCCGGGCCCGGCGGTCGTTCGGCCACCGCCGGGCCCGGGAGTCGGCGTGCGGCCGGGACCACCGCACTGGTAGAACGTCGCCATGAGCCACCGGTTCGTCGCCCGCGCGGTCGGCGTGGAGATCGACCCCGACGGGTACTTCATCGAGGCCGGTGTCGCGGAGGGTCCGGACGGCAGCGGCTTCGTCCTCCTGTTCATGTGCGACGGTGGGGAGCCCGACGACCAGGACGTGTCGCTCGGGCTCGACACCCACTGCCTGGTCACGGCCGACCAGGGCACCGCGTACGGCTGCGTGCGGGAGGCGGTGCTGACCGACGACGTGCTCCGGGTGTCGCTCGACCCCTCGGCGCTCGACGCGCTGGGCCTGGAGGACGCCGAGATCGAGGCGGTCCTCGACGCGCCGGCCGAGGACATCGCCCGGTTCCGCGAGGTGCTCGCCCGGGTCCTGGCCTACGGCCGCGAGGACGCACGGCCGGCGCGCGTCGAGGTCTGACGACCGGGGCTCCCGCACCGGCTCGCGGCGGCACGACCACCGGGCACGGGACCGATATTCGATTGCGCCGCCCGCGCGGGTCCGGTGAGGATCGGTCGATGACCGAGGACGGCGAGGCACTGCCCGAGCGGGCGTTCGGCTGGTCGGACATGTGGGCCGAACCCGGGGCCGACCCGCGCGAGGCCGGTGGGCCGTACGCCGGCGAGCGCCAGACCCTCGTGCGGTACCTGCGCGACCGGCGGTTGACGTTGGAGCTCAAGTGCGCCGGGCTGGGCGCGGAGGGCTTGGCGCGGCGTTCGGTGCCGCCGTCGGACATGTCGTTGCTCGGGCTCGTGCGGCACCTGGCGGAGGTCGAGCAGTACTGGTTCCGGCGGGTGATGGCCGGTGAGGACGTCACGCCGCACTACACGTCCGCGACCGTCGCGTTCGGGGAGGCCACGGCCGATCCCGAGGTGGTCGCCGACGCGTGGGCCACCTGGCGGGCCGAGGTCGCCTTCGCCGAGCGGTTCGTGGCCGAAGCCCCGGACCTGGACGTCGTGGGCGACAACGACGGCACCCCGATCCCGTTGCGCGAGGTCCTGATCCACCTGATCGAGGAGTACGCCCGGCACAACGGCCACGCCGACCTCCTCCGCGAGCGGATCGACGGCCGGGTCGGTCAGTAGGGACTCAGCGGGCCGTGGCGACGTAGCGGTGTCCGGCGCGTGCGGTGAAGGTGATGGTGTCGCCGTCCGCGCGTGACGGCACCTCGCGGCCGGTGCCGGCGTCCACCAGCCGGTAGCCGTCGCCGAACAGGGCGCCGCGCGCCGTGACGGGCCCGTCCCGGCCGGTGGTCAGCGCGATCTCCCGGGCCAGGCCGTCGGACCAGCGCACGTCGACCGTGACGTCACCGCGGGCCCGCAGGCCCGTGCAGGAGCCGTCGCGCCACTCCCCCGGCAGGGCCGGCAGCACGTGCACCACGCCGTCCTGGCTCTGCAGCAGCATTTCCGCGATCCCGGCCGTGGCGCCGAAGTTGCCGTCGATCTGGAACGGCGGGTGGGTGTCCCAGAGGTTCGCCGTGGTGCTGCCGATCAGCTGCTCGGCCAGCATCGCGTGCGCGTGGTCGCCGTCGAGGAGCCGCGCCCAGAAGTTGATCTTCCAGGCCTTGCTCCACCCGGTGCCGCCGTCGCCGCGCGCGGTCAACGAGGTCCGTGCGGCGGCGGCGAGTTCCGGGGTCGTGAGAGGGCTGATCCCGTTGCCGGGGAACAGCGCGAACAGGTGCGACACGTGCCGGTGGGTGTCGGCGGGGTCGTCCCAGTCCTGCTTCCACTCCTGCAACTGGCCCCAGGAGCCGATCCGCGTGCCGGGGTCGAGCCGGTCGAGCGCCTTGCGCACCTCGGCCCCGAACGCGGTGTCGCCCACGTCGTCGGCGGTGGCGGCGACGTTGGCGAACAGCTGCCGGACGATCTGCTGCGACATCGCCGCGCCCGCGGAGAAGTCGCCGTGCTCGGGCGAGTAGCTGGGCGTGACGACGAGCGTGCCGTCGCGCGGGTCCACCTCCAGCCCGTCGAGCCAGAACTGGGCGAGCCCCTTCAGCACCGGGTACGCCCGTTCACGCAGGAACCGGCGGTCACCGGTGAACAGGTAGTGCTCGTAGTAGTGCTGCGCCAGCCACGCGCCCGCTTCGGGGAACCAGAACGCGGTCGCCCAGTCGTGCACGCCCGTGAAGCCGAATGGGTTGGTCTCGTTGTTGACGACCCAGCCGCGGTTGCCGTGCACCTGCCGGGCCGTGACGGCGCCCGGTTCGCGCAGCCCGTCCACGAAGTCGAACAGCGGCCCGGTGGTCTCGGCGAGGTTCGTGGTCTCGGCGGGCCAGTAGTTCATCTGCAGGTTGATGTTCACGTGGTAGTCGGCGCTCCACGGCGGCGTCACCGAGTTGTTCCACACGCCCTGCAGGTTCGCGGGCAGGGAGCCGGGCCGTGACGAGGAGATCAGCAGGTAGCGGCCGTACTGGAAGTAGAGGGCTTCCAGCGCGCGCCGGGCCGGGGCGGGCGCGGTGGGGTAACCGCGCAGGAGTTCGTCGGTCGGGACGTCGACCGGCTGCTGCCCGAGGTCGAGGCGCACGCGGTCGAACAGCGCGCGGTAGTCGCGCAGGTGGGCGTCGAGGAGCCGGCGCCAGCCCTTCGCCGAGGCGGCGTCGACGGTCCGCCGGACGCGGTCGTGCGGGTCCGGGCCCCGGTAGGTCGGGTAGTCCTCGGCGTAGTCGGTGCCCGCGGCGAACACCAGCACCGCGCTGTCGGCGTCGGCCACGGTGAGCGAGCCGTCGGCGTTGTCGGTGCGGGTTCCCCCACGGTGGAGCAGCTGGAGCTGCGACTCGAAGCGCAGGCCGTTGTCGTGCAGGGCGCCGGTGAAGGTGGCCCGGCCGCCGTTCGCCGTCATCCGCTTCGAGCGGTTGTCCGGCGCGGTGATCGAGGCGGTGAACCCGATCCGGCCGGGCCGGTCGGCCGAGAGCCGGGCGACGATCACGCCGTCGGCCGCGGAGGCGAAGTACTCCCGGGTGTACCGCACGCCGTCCGCCTCGTACGACACCGAGGCGACCGCGCGGGACAGGTCGAGGGCACGCCGGTAGTCGGCGACCTCGGCGGGCGGGTCGGTGAGCGCCAGGGCGAGCTCGCCGAACGGCTGGTACGCGCCGAAGCCGCGCCGCCTCAGGCCCAACGCCGCCGCGACGGTGTCCGGCGAGACCCGGTGGTCGCGCTCGATCAGCTCCCGGACGCCGCCGAGCGCGTCCGGTCGCGGGCCGGTCCAGTTGCCGAAGTCGTAGCCCTCCGCGGAGCCGGGGCCGCCGGTCCACAACGTCTTCTCGTTGAGCTGGACCCGCTCCGTCGCCACGGTGCCGAACACACCGCCGCCGAGCGCGCCGCTGCCGATGGGCAACGACTCGCGCTCCCAGTCGGCGGCGGGCTCGTCGTACCAGAGCGTGAGCGCCCGCTGGTCCACCCCGGCCACCGCCTCATCCTTATCGGGGTCGGCGACGCCGAAGGCCAGACCCGCGACGACGACCGCTGCCACACTGCTGCGTGCCCGTTTCCTGCGTCCTCCACGACCGCCGTCGGCACCCGTGGGCGGCGGTCGCGGTGTGGTGGCGACGATAACAAGACATCCGAGCTGTCGGAAACCCTCCAGCCAGACAAGTCTCGACATACCGTAGTGGATGCGGAACATTACTACGCGCGGTGACGACCAGCCGAGTCGCCAACGGCGAGACATCGGAGGGCTCTCCGTCCGGCTATGACCAGCCATGCCGCGGACGGCCGCACCGAACGTGCCCCTAACCGGTGGATTGACCCGGCGGCCCGGGGGAAGCCCAGGGGGAGGCCGAGTCGGAGGAGCCGGGCCGTGGACGGTGAGATCGGGCTGCGCGTGGACGGGCGGCGCAGGCGGTTGCGCGTGGACACCAGGACGACGTTGCTGGACGCGTTGCGCGACGGCCTCGGGGCGACCGCGCCCAAGAAGGGCTGCGACCACGGCCAGTGCGGCGCGTGCACCGTGCTGCTGGACGGCCGCCGCGTGATCACCTGCCTGACGCTCGCGGTCGCGCACGACGGGGCGGAGGTCACCACGGCCGAAGGGCTCGCGGACGGCGAGCGGCTGCACCCGGTGCAGGAGGCGTTCGTCGAGCGGGACGCGCTGCAGTGCGGCTTCTGCACCCCGGGGCAGGTGTGCTCGGCGATCGGGGTGCTGGACGAGGTGGCGGCCGGCCACCCGAGCGCGGTCACCGAGGACCTGACCGGGCCGGTGGAGCTGACCGACGACGAGATCCGCGAGCGGATGAGCGGGAACCTCTGCCGGTGCGGCGCGTACGTGAACATCGTGGACGCGGTGCGGGACGGTGCGCGGTGAGGCCGTTCGACTACCGACGCGCGCCCGACGCGGAGGGCGCGGTCGCCGCCGCGACCGGGTGGGCCGAGGTCGCGTTCCTCGCCGGCGGGACCAACCTCGTCGACCACCTGAAGCTCGGCCTCGCCGCGCCCGACGTCCTGGTCGACATCAGCGGGCTGCCGCTGGACGCGGTGGACGAGCTGCCCGACGGCGGGCTGCGGATCGGCGCGACCGTGCGCAACGCCGACCTGGCCGCGCACCCGGTGGTCCGGCGGGACTACCCGCTGCTGGCGCGGGCGCTGCTGTCGGGCGCGTCCGGGCAGATCCGGAACCTGGCCACGACCGGCGGGAACCTGCTCCAGCGGACCCGGTGCGTGTACTTCCGGGACCCGACCACGCCGTGCAACAAGCGCGAGCCGGGCACGGGGTGCTCGGCGATCGGCGGCTACACGCGGCACCACGCCATCCTGGGGGCGTCCGCGCACTGCGTGGCCACGCACCCGTCGGACCTGGCGGTGGCGATGGCGGCGCTCGACGCGCAGGTGACCGTGCTCGGCACGGCGGGACGGCGGGTGGTCCCGCTGGTCGAGCTGCACCGGCTGCCCGGCGACGAGCCGCACCGCGACACCGTGCTGGCGCCGTCGGACCTGATCACGTCGGTCGACCTGCCGCCGTTGCCGCCGGGCGCGCGGACGCTGTACCGGAAGGTGCGCGACCGGGCGTCGTTCGCGTTCGCGCTGGTGTCCGTCGCGGCCGTGCTGCGGGTCGAGGACGGCGTGGTGCGCGACGTGCGGATCGGGCTCGGGGGTGTGGCGCACAAGCCGTGGCGGGCCCGGCGGGCGGAGGACGTGCTGCTCGGCTCGCCGGCCGACGAGGAGGTGTTCCGGCGGGCGGTCGACGCGGAGCTCGCGGGCGCGGCGCCGTTGCCGGGCAACGGTTTCAAGGTGCCGCTGACCCGCAACCTCGTGGTGTCCGCGCTGCGCGAGCTGAGCCGGGAGGAACGGTGACGGGCCTGCTGCGCACCCGCGCGCTCGGCCGGTCGCCGCGTCGGGTGGACGAGCCGGCCAAGGTGACCGGCACCGCGCGGTACGCGGGCGACCAGCACGTGGTGGACCCCGCGTACGCGCACCTGGTGCAGGCCGAGGTCGCCCGCGGTGTGCTGACCGGGGTGGACGTCGCCGCGGCACGGGCCGTGGACGGTGTGCTGGCCGTGCTGACGCCGGACGGCGCACCGCGCCTGGCGTCCACGGACGACGCCGAGCTGGCCGCGTTCCAGTCGCACGAGGTGGCGTTCCGCGGTCAGGTCGTCGCGGCGGTGATCGCGCGGACCCGGGAAATCGCGCGGGAGGCGGCGGCGCTCGTCCGCGTCCGGATCGACGAGCAGCGGCACGACGTGCGGCTGAGCGCCGACCGCGACGACCTGTACGCGCCGGAGCGGGTGAACACCGGCGCGGCGACCGACACCGCGTCGGGCGACGTCGCGACGGCCCTCGCCCACTCGCCGTTCACGCTGGACCAGACCTACACCACGGCCTGGTACAACAACAGTCCGATGGAGCCGCACACCACCACGGCCCTGTGGCTGGACGGCGACCTGGTCCTGTACGAGTCCACGCAGGGCGTGCACACCACGCGTGCGGCGATGGCGGAGGTCTTCGGGCTCGAACCCGGGCGGGTGCACGTGATCGCGCCGCACGTCGGCGGCGGCTTCGGGTCCAAGGGCACGCCGCACGTCCACACGGTCGTCGCCGCGATGGCCGCGCGGGAGCTGCCCGGCACGCCGGTCAAGCTCGCGCTCACCCGCCCGCAGCTGTTCTCCCTCGCCGGCTACCGGACGCCCACCATCCAGCGGGTCCGGCTGGGTTGCGACGCGGACGGGCGGCTGGCCGCGATCGCGGTCGACGCCGTCTCCCAGACCTCCCGGATCAAGGAGTTCGTCGAGCAGACCGCCGTGCCCAGCCGGATGATGTACGCCGCGCCGAACCGCGCCACCACCCACCGGGTGGCCGCGTTGGACGTCCCGGTGCCGTCGTGGATGCGCGCGCCCGGCGAGTGCCCCGGCATGTTCGGGCCCGAGGTGGCGGTGGACGAGCTGGCGAACGCCTGCGGCGTCGACCCGGTGGAGTTCCGCGTCCGCAACGAGCCGGCGGTGGAACCGGAGTCGGGCAAGCCGTTCTCCAGCCGCAACCTGGTCGCCTGCCTGCGCGAGGGCGCCCGGCGGTTCGGCTGGGAGCACCGCGACCCGACGCCGCGCGCCCGTGCGGAGTCGGGGTGGTTGATCGGCACGGGGGTCGCGGCCTCGACCTACCCGGTGAACCGGACGCCGGGCTCGGCCGCCACGATCCGCTGCACGGGCCCGCGGCGCTACCTGGTCCGGATCGGCGCGGCCGACCTCGGCACCGGCACGTGGACGTCCCTGGCGCAGATCGCGGCCGACGCGCTGGGCGTCGACTTCGCCGACGTGGACCTGCGGATCGGCGAGACGGCGTCGCCCAAGGCGTCGGTGGCCGGCGGCTCCTCCGGCATCACGTCCTGGGGCTCGACCGTGGTCGCGGCGGCCGAGGCGTTCCGCGCGGAGTTCGGCGACGACCCGGCCGAAGGTGCCGAGGCGGGCGCTGAGATGCCCGAGGACGACGCGGGCGAGACGTACGCGATGCACGCGTTCGGCGCGCAGTTCGCCGAGGTGCGGGTGCACGTCGACACCGGCGAGGTCCGGGTGCCCAGGCTGCTCGGCGTGTTCGCGGTGGGCCGGGTGGTCAACCCGCGGCTGGCCCGGTCGCAGCTCGTCGGCGGCATGACCATGGGCCTGTCCATGGCGCTGCACGAGCGCGGCGTGCCGGACCCGCGGTTCGGGCACGTGGTCAACCACGACCTCGCCGAGTACCACATCGCCACCAACGCCGACGTGCCGCACGTGGAGGCCCACTGGGTCGAGGAGCACGACCCGCGCACCAACCCCATGGGCGCCAAGGGCGTCGGCGAGATCGGCATCGTCGGCACCGCCGCCGCCATCGCGAACGCGGCGCACCACGCGACCGGCGTCCGCGTCCGCGTCCGCGACCTGCCGTTGACGCTCGACCACTTCCTCTGACGTCCGAACGGTGACGAGTTGGTCCGTTCGGGTCTCGCCCGCCACGCCGCGTAGTGCCTACGGTGCGAATTTCCCTTCGCTCGGAAGGCTCATCGGATGGCAGCCAAGCACGTCGTCGGCACGATCATGAAGTACCGGCACCGGAAGTCCGTCATCCTCGAGAACGGCCTGACCCTGGACGGTGCCGACGCGGTGAGGGTCGCCCGCATCGACCCGACCAGGCCCAAGCCGGCGGACCGCGCCCGCGCCGTCGAGGTGGAGACCTCGATCGGCGTCTACTGGGTCCGGCTCGACCAGGTGAGCGTCGTCAAGGCCGCGGACGTGGTCCACACCTGGACCTTCACCGGGAAGCTCACCCGCGCGCAGCTGGACCTCGTGCGCAAGGAACTGGACAAGGTCTCCCGGTAAGGGCTCACGGCAGCAGCACGTCCAGGAACGGGTTGCTGAACACCCGGTGCGGGTCGTGCGCGTCGAGGGTGGCCAGGGCCGCGTCCCAGCTCGGGTCGGGGCCCTGCCGGTAGCTGTCCGGCACGGTGGAGGTGAGCACCGTGCGGTCGGCCCACGCCGCCTCGTCCGTGTAGGCCCAGCCCTTGGACCACTCGGCGCGGGTCGTCGCGTACGCGCCCGTGTAGTTGGTGAAGAAGAACTGCTCCAGCTCGCGGTAGAACGCCGCCGCGCCGGGCGCGGTCGGGAACGTCAGCACGTCGAACCACACCGCGACGTCCCACTCGGGGTGGTCCGCTCGCGGCCGCACGGCGGACAGCGCGGGCTTGCGCGCCCCGGGCACGCCCACGTGCGCCGGGTCGTCCAGGCCGCCGACGCGGATCTCCACCTGACCGGTGACCGGGAACAGCCCCCGTGCCTTGTAGGACAGCAGGAGGGCTTCGTAGAACGCGGCGAAGTCGCTGACCACGCGCTGGACCTCGGCCCGGCTGGTCAGCACCGCGTAGCCGTTCGCGGTCTCGCGCAGGGTGGTCGGCTTGACGTAGAGCAGCAGGTTCTTCGACGCGCCCCACAGGTCAGAGGTGAGCGTGGCGGTCAGCCCGGTGGCCGCGGTCGTGTACTGCAACCGGCCGAACGTCGGGGTGAGCGCCCACGCGCCGGTGATGAGCAGGTCGGCGAGGTCGGAGACCGGCTTGGGCACGTTGTCGGAGAACACGTAGTTGTACGGCGCGACGACGTGGCGCGAGGTCGGCGGCTTGGTCGGCGCGACGCTCCACGTCTTGAGCCACGGGTGGTCGGTGAAGACGAACCAGATCGCCTCGACCCGGCCCGCCTGGTCGAGGAAGCTCGCGAACGTGCGGGTCGCGCCGCTGCCCGGCGGCGCGAACAGCTCGCCGGTGGGGATGTCGACCCGGCTGACGCAGCGCAGGTTCTGGTTCGCGCCCACGCGGAGCGTGACCTCGGTCAGGAACGCGCGGCCCACGTGGGTCAGCAGCGCGGCGCACTCGGGCTCGTCGCGCTGGAACGTGCGCAACCGGTACTCGCCGCCGTCCCAGACGACCGCCGTCAACGACATGATCATGTTGCTCAGCGAGCCGTAGGTGTGGCCGGGCGGCCGGGTCTCGCCGACGGCCGGGACGGACGTGCCGTGGCCGTTGATCGCGAGCACGCCGCCGACGGTCAGGTCGCCCGGCGCGGGCGTGTTGGTCACGCCGAGGCCCGCGTCCTCCAGGAACGCCAGCAGGTCGTCCATCGACGCGCCGGTCTGCACGCGCACCGCGTCCGGCAGCGCGGTCATGGCCTTGAGGTGCCGGGTGGTGTCGACCAGCACGACGCGGTCCGCGCCGGTGGTGTCCGCGGTGACGGTGAGCGGCGCCCAGCCGTGCCGGAAACCCCGTGGCCGCAAGGTGAAACCCTGGCCGTGCGCCCAGTTCGCGAGCAGCGCCACCTCGGCCGGGGTGCGCGGCGCGCACGTCCACAGGTCGTCGGTGCGGATCTCGCCGGCCCAGTTCTGGTACGCCTGCCGGTACAGGTCGATCCCCGCCGGGAAGGCGGGCGGCGGGTCGCCCGCGACCTCGCCCGGTGACAGGGCGGCGACCGGCAACCACGCGACGGCCGAGGCCCCGAGGAAGCGGCGGCGGGAGAAGGCATCGCCGAAGTGGCTCATGGACCGACCATAAGTGCGCTGGTGACGGCCTGCGCGTCGCGGAAGGGAGGTTGGGCCGAACAGCGCAGCGTGATCGTCTCGGTCGGGGTGGACCACCGCTCGGTAGAGCAACAAAGCGGTCGCCGGGCGCGGGCGGGTGGCGTTACGTTCCGGCGGTGGCGGAGATCCAGGGCACGTGCGACGACCGGTTCGGCGGGGTGCGCGACGCCTTCGCGGCGTCACTGGACGAGGTCGACGTCGGCGCGTCGGTCGCGGTGTACGTGGACGGCGAGCCGGTGGTCGACCTCTGGGGCGGTCACGTCGACGTGGCGCGCACCAAGCCGTGGGAGCGCGACACGATCGTCAACGTCTGGTCCACCACCAAGACGATGGTGGCGCTGTGCGCGTTGATGCTCGCCGACCGGGGCGTGATCGACCTGGACGCGCCGGTCGCCGAGTACTGGCCGGAGTTCGCCGCGGCGGGCAAGGGCGGCGTGCGGGTGCGGCACGTGCTCGGCTACACCGCCGGTCTGCCGACGTGGACCGAGCCGATCACCGTGCCCGACCTGTTCGACTGGGAGGACGCGACGGCACGGCTGGCCGCGCAGCCCGCCCGGTGGGAACCGGGCGCGGTCGGCTGCTACCACCCGTTGACGCAGGGGTTCCTGATCGGCGAGGTGGTCCGCCGCGTCACCGGCCGCACCCTCGGCGCGTTCTTCGCCGAGGAGGTGGCCGGGCCGCTCGGCGCCGACTTCCACATCGGCCTGCCCGCCGAGCACGACCACCGCGTCGCCCCCGTGATCCCGCCGCCGGGCAAGTCCGACATCGCGGCGCCGGGCCTGGACGGCGAGGAGCCCAACCCGGCCATCGTGGCGCAGGACGCCAACACCGCCGCCTGGCGCCGGGCCGAGGTCCCGTCCGCGGGCGGGCACGGCAACGCGAGGTCGGTCGGCCTCGTGCAGTCGGTGCTGGCGTGCGGCGGCTCGGTCGGCGGCGTGCGGCTGCTGTCGGAGGCCGGGTGCCGCCGGGTGCTGGAGGAGCAGTTCCGGGGCGTGGACCACTACCTGGACGTGCCGATCCGGTACGGCCTCGGCTACCGGGTCGAGGGTCGGACGTGCTCCTGGGGCGGGTGGGGCGGTTCGGTCGTGGTGGTCGACCTGGACACCCGGCTGACCGTGGCGTACGCGATGAACCAGATGCTGGAGGAGGGCACGCTGGGCGACAACCGCGGCCTCGGCCTCGTGCTGGCCGCCTACAACGGGCTCGCTACCTCAGCCTGACCGGCAGCGCGAGGTGCCCGTTGGAGATGAACGAGTGGACGGGTTCCAGCTCGTCGGCGGGCACGGCGAGCGCGAGGTCCGGGAAGCGGTCGAACAACGCCGGCAACGACACCTCGGCCTCGATGCGGGCCAGTGGCGCGCCCAGGCAGTGGTGGACGCCGTGGCCGAACGACAGGTGCGTCTTGTCCGCACGCGTGAGGTCGAACCGCCCGGCGCTGTCGCCGTGGACCGCCGGGTCGCGCCCGGCGGCGGCGTAGGCCGCGAGGATCGCCTCGCCCCGCCGGATCGTCACGCCGGCCAGCTCGATGTCCTCGACGGCGTAGCGCAGCGGCAGGTTCGCCACCGGCGCCTGCCACCGCAGCGTCTCCTCGATCACGTCGCCCCAGGAGCGTTCGCCGGAGCGGACGAGGTGGAGCTGGTCGGGGTGCGTGAGCAGCGCGGTGATGGCCTGGTCCAGGAGGTTGACGGTGGTCTCGTGACCGGCGGCGATCATCAGGATGAGGGTGTCGACCAGTTCGGCCTCGGTCAGCCCGGCGTCGCCCTCGTCCCGGGCGGCGATCAGGCCGCTGGTCAGGTCGTCGCCCGGCGCCGCCCGCTTGGCCGCGACCACGTCGTCGAGGATCTCGTAGAGCCGGACCTGGTTGGCCATCGCCTCCTCGGGCGTCGTCGTGGTGGCGAACAGGCTGTCCACGATCCGGCGCAGCTCCGGGCGGGCGTCGTCGGGCACGCCCATCAGCCGGCAGATGACCTCGATCGGCAGCGGGTAGGCGAACTCGGCGCGTGCGTCGACCACGTCCGGTCCGGCGGCGAGCCGCTCGATCAGGTCGGCCGAGATCTCCTCGACCCGCGGGCGCAGCGCCTCGGTCCGCCGGGCGGTGAACCCCTTGGAGATCAACAGGCGCAGCCTGCGGTGCTCGGCGCCGTAGGCGGTGAACATGTTGTGCGACGTGACCCAGAGGTACAGCGGCCAGTCCGGCGATATGCCCGCCAGGGCGGGCCAGTGCCGGCGGGCGTCCTTGGAAACGCGCGGATCGGCGAGCAGGCCGCGCAGCAGGCCGAGGTCGCCGACCGACCACGCCTCCACCCCACCGGGCAGCGCGACCCGGGTCGCCGGTCCGCAGGCGCGCAACTCCGCCGCCTCGCGCTGGAGGTCGCGGCCGGCCGGGTCGAGCACGTAGGTTTCCATGCACTCATCGCTACCGCATGATCACTATCCGTACAAGGCGCTGTGCGGGTTGTGCAGCGGACATGTCCCGCCGGGCAACGGGGTTCACGCGTTCGGCCCCCGTGCCCCTAGGTTCGGCGCATGGCACTGGTGTGGCTCCCCCTGGACGACCGGACGGTCGACGGGGTCTTGGCGTTGGCGGGCTCGTCGTGGGCGCGGGCGGGGTTGGACGACGCGTGGGTGGCGGCGGGGTGGCCGCTACCCGAGGGGCGGTCGTTGGCGGAGGAGGTCTACGGCGCGGCCGAGTACCGCTTCGACGTCGACGACCACCGCTGGGTCAGCGTGGCGATGCGGTTCGACCCGGACGAGGTGATCGGCTTCTTCCACGCGTTCGCCACCTACCTCGACGAGCACGACCCCGAAGACCAGGACGTGCGCGACCTCGTGTCCGCCGGCGTCGCGCCGTGGTCGGCCGACGCGCTCGCGACGCGGGCCGAGTTCGACGCGCGGCACGCCGAGGCCGTGGCGCGGTTGACCGACCGCCTCGGCGAGCCGCACGTCGTCGGCACGCACGACGACGAGTGGCACCACGCGGTCTGGCGGGTGGGCGACTGCCTGGTGGTGCTCGCGCAGGGCGAGAACTTCGACCTGTACGGCATGGCCGACGACGCGTGCCTGTGGCTGGTGCGGCACAACCCCGACCAGCCGGTGCCGACGGGCGACGCCCTGTACGCGTTCCTGTGCGGGGACTCGATGCCTGCCTGAGGTCGGAAACCGGTGATCGTCCCCGGCGGCGTGCCGTCGGCCCGCTGCGCCGGCTCCAGTGTCACCGAAGCGGCCGGCGTTCCCCCGGCCGGTCGGTCGCGGCGCGACTGTCCGACTTAAGGTGACGCCGTGAATGATGAATCTCCCGGGGAAGTGCAGTACCCAGGGCTGCGTGGTGACGTGATCGTCGCCTTGGAGCGGTTCGCCACGCTCACCCCGCAGACCGTCGAACAGCAGGGCGGCGCACTGACGGACGCGGTCCACTGGCTGGTCGACGACACGTTCTGGGACCTGCGCGATCCGTCGGAGGACATCGGCTACCGACTGCGCGACGGCGAGGAGGTGGCCGCGATCAAGGCGGTGCTCGAGCCGTTGCTCGCGGTCCTCGGCCAACTCGGGCCGGTGCGTCCCGATGTCGAGTACCTCGCCCACCGTCGTTGGTCCGACGTCATGGCCAACGCCGGCGCGGCCCACCGCCTGCTGGTCGCGAATGACGCCCAGTCCCGCTGAACAGCCTGGGGGAACTCCGCGGTGCGCGTCGGCCCGGCGCGGTCAGCGCTCCTCGCGCAGGCGCCACGCGGCCTGTGCGCCGAGGCTCGTGTCGACGTGCTCGCGCATCACGGCCGACGCGCCCTCGGCGTCACCGGCCACCACCAGGTCGGCCAGGGCGCGGTGCTCGTGGTCCGTCTTCGCCCGCGCCGCGTCACCGCGGTCGACCTCCAGCGCCATCCGCCGGTAGCGGTCGGACTTGTCCCACAGGCCGTCCAGCGTCTCGACCAGCAGCACGTTGTGCGACGCCCGGTACAGGGCCGAGTGGAAACGCCGGTGGGCCGCCAGGTCCTCTTGATCGGGGTTGTCCGGCAGCGCGTGCAGCCCGTCCGCCGCCTCGCGGATCGCCGCGATGTCGGCGTCGGTCCGCCGTTCGGCCGCCAACGCGACGGCGAGCGGGTCGAGCGCGCGCCGCAGCTCCAGCAGGTCCCGGGCCTCCTCCGCCCGCAACGGCGTGACCCGGGCGTCGCGGTGCGCGTCCAGCTCGACCAGGCCTTCGCCCTTCAGGCGCTTGAGCGCCTCACGCAGCGGCGTCGTGCTGATCCCGATGGCCTTGGCCAACGTGAACTGGTTGATGCCCGATCCGGGCGCGAGCTCGCCGCTGAGGATCCACCGTCGCAGCCGGCCGTACGCGTACTCGCTCTTCGTCTCGTACGGCCCGGTCGGCTCCGCCATCGTCCACCACTTCCCGTCCTCGGGCCCGGTTATAGAGTATAACGTCCACGGCCCGCAGACCCCGGTCGAGCGGTCCGGTCACGGTGTGCGGGAGACCGGGCGGCGTTGTTCCGGCTTGGCCCCCAGCGCAAGGGCCAAGAGGGCGCCGGCGACCATGCACGCGCCCACCATCCACATGCCCGCACGTTGGCTGCCGGTGAAGTCACGCAGCCAGCCGGTGACGTAGGGCGCGGCGAACCCGCTGATGTTGCCGAGCGAGTTGATCAGCGCGATCCCACCCGCCGCGGCCGTGCCGGACAGGAAGCTCGACGGCAGCGCCCAGAACGTCGGCAGCGCGCAGCACACGCCGACCGCGCACACGGTGACCGCGACCATCGCGGCGTACGGGTTGCCGAGGTAGAGCGCGATGGGGATGGCGCACCCGCCGACCAGCATCGGCAGCACCACGTGCCACTTCCGCTCGTCCGCGCGGTCGCCGTGACGCGCCCAGAACACCATCACGATCGCCGCGACCGCGTACGGGACGGCGGTCACCATTCCGGCTTGCAGCACGGTCAGCGTCGTGCCGAACTGCCGGCCGAACCCGGCGACGATGGTCGGCAGGAAGAACCCCAGCGCGTACAGGCCGTAGGCGATGGCGAAGTAGACGAACGCCAGCCCGAGGATCCGCGGGTGCAGCAACGCCTTGCGCAACGGCCAGTGGTGCTCGGCCTCCTTCGCGCGGCGCTCGGCGTCCAACTCCTCGGCGAGCCAGCGGCGCTCGTCCTCGGTGAGCCACGTGGCCCGCTCCGGCCGGTCGGTCAAGTAGAACCAGGTGACGAAGGCGAGCAGGATCGCCGGCACGCCCTCGACCAGGAACATGAACCGCCAGCCGGACAGCCCGAACACGCCGTCGCCGTGCGTGATGAGCAGACCGGACACAGTGGACCCGATCGCCGAGGAGACGGGCACCGCCGCCATGAACAGCGCGACCGCCTTCGCGCGCTGCGCGGCCGGGAACCAGTACGTCAGGTAGAGGATGATCCCCGGGAAGAACCCGGCCTCCGCGACGCCGAGCAGGAACCGCAGCACCACCAGGGTGGCCGCGTTGGGCACGAAGGCCATCGCGGTGGCCACCACGCCCCAGCTGACCATGATCCGGGCCAGCCAGCGGCGCGCGCCGAACCGGTGCAGCGCGAGGTTGCTCGGCACCTCCAGCAGCAGGTAGCCGAGGAAGAAGATGCCGGAGGCGAACCCGAACGCGGTCGCGGTGAGCCCGAGCTCGTCGTTGAGCCCGTTCGGCGCGGCGAACCCGATGTTGACGCGGTCGAGGTAGTTGACGAAGTAGAGCAGTGCCAGGAACGGGAGGATCCGGACGGCGACCTTGGCCGGCACCCGGTCGCCCACAGCGGTCGGCCGCTTCGACATGATCGGATCCAAGGCCGGCGCGGGGCCGTTCGTCAATCCGCCGACCGACGAGAGGTCGGCGGAGGTCAGCTCGTGGCGGCGCCGGGCAGCGTCACGACCTCGTCCGCCCAGTGGCGCAGCAGCACGGCGTCGTGGGAGATCGCCAGGACGCCCGCGCCGGTCCGCCGCTGGTAGTCGCGGATGACGGTGACGAGGGCGGCGGTGGTGGAGGCGTCCAGCATGGTGGTCATCTCGTCGCAGATCAGGTACGCGGGGCCCAGCGCCAGCGCGCGGGCCAGGCAGGCTCGTTGGAGCTGGCCGTCGCTGACCTCGTGCGGCCGGCGGGTCAGCAGTTCCGGGGTGAGCATCACCCGGTCGGCCAGCTCGTCCACGGCGTCGGCCGGGCGGCCGTTGGCGCGCAAGGGCTCGGCGATCGCCGTGCGCAGGGTCATCCGCGGGTCGACGGACAGGCGTGGTTGTTGGAAGAGGACGCCGATGCGGGTGCGCTGCCGCCGCGGCGCGCGGTGGCGGTAGGCGGTCACGGGAGCGCCGTCGAGGTGGACGGCGCCGGTGAAGGGCGCGTGCAGCAGGGCCAGGACGCGGGCGAGGGTGGACTTGCCGCTGCCGCTCGGGCCGGCCAGGCCGACGGTCCGTCCCGGTGGGACGGTCAGCGTGAAGTCGGTGAGGACGGGGTGCGCGGGGTCGTAGCCGGCGGTGATCGCGTCGGCCGTCAGCCCGGTCAGCACGGCAGGTGGCACGCGACGGCGTGCCGGTCGTCGGCGAGGGCGGGGCGCGCGGCGCACACCGGGGCCGCGCGGTCGCAGCGGGGAGCGAAGGCGCAGCCGGGCGGCAGGTCGGTGAGCAGCGGCGGCAGGCCCGGGATCGGGGTGAACGCCCGGTCGGGCAGGGCGTTGACCAGACCGGCGCTGTACGGGTGGCGCGGGGCGTCCAGCACCCGGTCCGCGGGACCGGCTTCGACGACCCGCCCCGCGTACATGACCGCGATGCGGTCGGCGACGCGCTGGGCGGCGGCCAGGTCGTGGGTGATGAGCAGGACGGCGCGGCCGTCGGCGACCATGCGGCGGAACTCCTCGATCAAGCCGTCGACCAGGTGCCGGTCCAGGCCGGTGGTCGGTTCGTCGGCGATGAGCAACCACGGGTCGCCGACCAGGGCCAGCGCGTTGGCGACGCGCTGCGCCATGCCGCCGGACAGCTCGTGCGGGTAGCGGTCGAGGTCGTCGGGCACGAGGCCGGCCCGGGCGGCGAGGCGGTGGGCGTGGTCACGGGTCGCCGTCCCTTCGGGGTGGTGCACGCGCACCGCCTCCTCCAGCTGGGCGCGGGCCGTGCGCACCGGGGTGAGGTGGGACGCCGGGCTCTGCGGGATGAGGCCGATGCGACGGCCGCGGACGGTCGCGGCCAGCACCGCGTCGGGCGCGGTGAGCAGGTCCAGCGGTGGTCCGTCGCCCGTCAGCGCCGCCATGCCGGAGGTCTGCGCGTTGCCGGGCAGGAACCCGAGCAGTGCGTTGGCCAGCACGGTCTTGCCGCAGCCGCTCTCGCCGACGAGCGCGACGCACTCGCCCGGCCGGACCCGCAGCGACACGTCGTTGACCGCGGCCACGGTGGCGCCGGGCAGGCTGAACCGCACGGACAGGTGGTCGAGCACGAGTTCGGTCACCACGTCAGCTCCGATCGGCGCCGGGGGTTGAGCCGGTCCCGCCAGACACCGCTGAGGCCGGCGACGGACAGGGTGGCGGCGATCAGCACGACGCCGGGCGCAAGCGACATCCACCAGCCGCCGGAGAGCAGGGACCGCTGCGCGTCGTTGATCATGTTGCCGATGCTGGCGGCGTGCGGCGGCAGGCCCAGCCCGAGGAAGGACAGCGCGGTCTCGTGCCACACCGCGTGCGGGATCATCAGCGTGGTGGCCAGCAGCACCTGCGGTGCGATGTTGGGCAGCAGGTGCCGGACGAGCACGCGCGCGCGGGACGACCCGCCGACGACCGCGGCGTCGACGAAGGGCCGCCCGCGCAGGGAGAGCACCTCGGAGCGCACGATCCGCGCCGAGGTCAACCAGTGCGTCAGCCCGATGGAGATCACCACGGCGGTCAGGCTCGGCCGCAGCACGGCGACGATCACGATGCCGAGCAGCAGGTGCGGCACCGACGCGACGGTGTCGACCAGCCGCATCAGCACCCGGTCCGGCCACCCGCCGACGGCGCCCGCGAGCGCGCCGACCGCCGTGCCGACCACGGACGAGATGAGGGCGGCGAACAGACCCACGCCCAGCGACACCCGCAGCGCGTAGACGCAGCGCAGCAGGACGTCGCGGCCGAGTTCGTCCGTGCCGAACGGGTGCGCCGCCGAGGGCGGCCGGTTGGCCGAGGCCAGGTCGACGTACTGCTGGTTGAGGTCGACCACGAGGGGCACCACCAGTGCGGCGGTCACCAGCACGCCGAGGACCACCGCGGCGGGGACCAGCCGCCGGCGCGGTGATCGGGCCGTGCTCGCGGCGGCGACGCGTGATCGCGGCACGGGCCGCCAGACCGGGCTGTCAACCATCGAGACCCACCCTCGGATCGGCCAGCGCGTAGAGCACGTCGGCGAGCAGGTTGCCCAAGAGCACCACCGCGGTGGCGAGCACGGTGAGCGCGCCCAGCAGCGCGAAGTCCACGTCGAGGGCGGCGTCGACGGTGGCCCGCGCGATACCCGGCCAGGAGAACACGGTCTCCACCAGCAGCGCCCCGGTGATCAGCTCGGGCAGCCGGGAGCCGACCAGGGTCAGGAACGGCAGCAGCGACGTGCGCAGCGCGTGCCCGGACACCACCAGGTGATCGGGCAGACCGCGTGACCGCGCGCCGATCACGTGCTCCGAGGTGAACGACTCCAGCAGGCTCTGCCGGACGAACAACACGTACCAGGGCGCGTGGGACAGCGCGAGCACGGACACCGCCAGGACCAGGTGCCGGGCGACCTGGCCGACCCCCGGCTCCGCGCCGGGGTCGGTGAGCCCGCCGCCGGGCAGCCACCGCAGTTCGAGCGCGAACACCGACAGCGCGGCCAACCCGAGCCAGAACACCGGCGCCGCTTCCAGCGTGTAGGCGGTGGCGGTGACCGCCCGGTCCAGCCACCCGCCCTGGCGCCAGGCCGCGGCGGTGCCCAGCACCAGCCCGAGCAGCAGCGCCAGGACGAAGGCGACGGCGACGAGCAGCACCGACCAGCCGAGCCGCTCGCCGATCACCTGCGACACCGGTTGCCGCATCGACAAGGAGTCGCCGAAGTCGCCGGCGACCGCGTGCCGCAGCCACGCCAGGTACTGCACGACCACCGGCTGGTCGACGCCCCAGTTCGCCCGCACCTGCGCCACCCGTTCCGGGGAGGCGCCGATGACGCGCACCCCGAAGTAGCGCTCGACCGGGTCGAACGGTGACGCCTTGGCGAGCACGAACACGGCGAAGCCGACCAGCAGCACCACCGGGACCGCGAAGGTGAGCCTGCGCAGCACGAGCAGGGCGAGGGCGCGGCGGCGCGCGCGGTTCCGCGCGGTCGCCACCGGGGTGGCCGTCACGGCTTCGGCGTCCAGCGTTCGAGGTTCCACCACACGGCGTGCACGAGCCCGTGGTCGTGCGGCTCGACCTGCTCGACCTGGCCGTCCCACCGGTCGCGCAGCACGTAGGTGTGGTCGAGGAACACCAGGAACGCCCAGCCGGGATCCGCGGTGTAGGCCCGCTGGAAGTCGGTGTAGGCCTGCTCGCGCGTGGCGGGGTCGAGGCTGCGGCGCCCGGTGTCCAGCGCCGCGTCCACCGCGGGGTTGCGGTAGTGCGTCATGTTCAGGTAGCCGGGCTGACCGGCGTACCGGGAGTGCAGCAGCGTGTAGGCCGCGGTGTCCGGGTCGTACGGGTCGCCGCCGCCCCAGACGTTCGCGGCCTCCTTCTGCCGCTGGAGCATCAGCTCGAACGTGGTGGACTCGACCGGCGCGTCGACGCCCAGCTTGGCGATGTCGCTCGCCGCGGCCAGCGCCAGTTCCTTGCGCAGCACGTCCGCCGCCGGGTACAGGATCGGCAACCGGGCGGGCTGCCCGTCCCGGGACCGGGCGCCGTCGGCTCCCCGGCGCCAGCCCGCCTCGTCCAGCAGCCGTTCGGCCTCGGCGGTGTCGTGCGCGAACGTGGCGCCCGGGTCGTGCCAGTCCCGCAGGTGCGGCGAGATCGGGGTGGCCGCCGGCGTCCCGGCGCCCGCGAGGACGGTGTCGATCATCGCCTGCCGGTCCAGGGCGAGGTTGATCGCCCGCCGCACCCGCGCGTCGGAGGTGAACGGCAGCTCGGACGGGAGGCCGAGGCCGCGGTAGTCGGCCGACGGGTTGCGCACGACCCGGTAGCCAGACCGGTCCGCGTAGGACTTCACCAGCTTCGGCGGCAGGACCGTGCCGTCGAACTCCCCGGCCGCCATCCGCGTGGCGCGGGCGTTGTCGTCGGGCACGAACACCACGGTCACGGTCTTGATCGCGGGCGCGCCGCCCCAGTAGTCCTCGTTGGCCTTCAGGACCAACCGGTCGCCCTTGCGCCACTCGGCCACCGCGTACGGTCCGGTGCCCACGGGCGCGGTGTTGAACGGCGCGCTGTCGACGTCGACGCCGTCGAAAGCCTTGCGGGGGACGATGCCCAGCGTCAGCTGCTCGGCGAACGGCGCGTAGGGGTGGGTCAGCCGGAACACCACGGTCCGGTCGTCCGGCGCGGTCACGTCGGCCACCGCGTCGAAGCGCGACGCGATGGTGGAGTCGGTCTTCGCGTCGAGCACCGCCTCGTAGGTGAACACGACGTCCTGCGCGGACAGCGGGGTGCCGTCGGTGAACTCCACGCCCTCGCGCAGGGTCGCCGTCCAGGTCAGGCCGTCCGCCGAAGCGGTCGGCAGCTCCCGGGCCAGGGCGGGCACGAGGTCCAGCCGCGCGTCCCGGGACACCAGCCCGTCGAAGACCTTCGAGGCGCCGTCCGGCGCGTAGCCGAGGACCGGGTTCAGGTTCTCCGGCTCGCCGCCCGCCCCGATCACGATCGACCGCCCCGCGTCGCCCGCGACGTCACCGTCCGGCGAGGTGCAGGCCGAAGCCGGCGCAACCGCCACCAGGACGCCGATCAGCAGCCGCCGCACGCACATCACCTCAGCAGGGAAGGTCAACTATTGCCAATAGCAGCTAACAGCAAGTGACTTGCAACAGCAAGCGAGACGTGCGTCATGACGGATCCGCGCGCCGATCATGACCGGCGTCACTGTTGATAACGGTTATCAGGTGCGGTTACGCTCCCGCGGTCCCCCGCCGCACAGTGATCGGTTCGCTCATGGTTGTTCGTCCGCGCTCGGCCGCGTCGTCGGTCGAGCGTGACCGCAAGGTGTTCCTCCGCCGGTCACGGTTGACGCAGAGGGTGACGGTCGCGGTGCTCGGGCTCGCGATCCCGGTGCTGCTGGTCGTCTCCGGCTCGATCGGCACGGTCGAGGTCGGCCTGGCGGACGCGGGGCGGATCGTGGTCGGGCACCTGGCGCCGGGCATGCCGTGGATGTCGGACGGCAGCCTGACCGTGCTGCAGGACCAGGCGGTGTGGCAGTTCCGGCTGCCCCGCGCGCTGCTGGCCGGGTTGGCGGGCGCGGGGCTGGCGTTGGCCGGCGCGATCATGCAGGTGATCGTGCGCAACCCGTTGGCCGAGCCCTACCTGCTCGGGGTGTCGTCGGGGGCGGGGGTCGGCGCGGTCCTGGTGATCACGCTCGGCTCGGCCGCCGTCGGCGGTCTGCCGCTGGGCGCGGCGGCGTTCGCCGGGTCGTTGGTGGCCTGCGCGTGCGTCGCGCTGACCGCCCGGCACCGCGGCGTGCTGTCGCCGACCAGGATGATCCTCTCCGGGGTGGCCCTCGGTTCGCTGTTCAGCGCGGTCACGAGCTACCTGACGTTGACGACCGAGGCGCAGAACGTGTTCAGCGTCCTGTTCTTCCTGCTGGGCAGCGTGTCCGCGGCGTCGATGGGCTCGCTCGTGGTGCCCGCGGCGGCGTTCGTGGTGGCCTGCGCGGTCGTCGGGTTCCGGACACGGGCGATGAACGCGCTGCTGACCGGTGACGAGTCGGCGACCGCATTGGGCGTGGACGTGAACCGGCTGCGCGCCGTCCTCCTGGTGACCGCGGCCCTGCTGACCGGGTCGATCGTGTCGGTGAGCGGGGGCATCGGCTTCGTCGGCCTGGTGGTGCCGCACGTGGCGCGCATCCTGGTCGGCGCGGACCACCGGCGGATGCTGCCGGTGGCGGTGCTCGGCGGCGCGGCGTTCCTGATGGTCGCCGACCTGTTGTCGCGCACGGTCGCCGCACCCGCCGAGGTGCCGATCGGCATCCTCACCGCGGTCGTCGGCGCGCCGTTCTTCCTGTGGCTGATGCGCCGGGACACGGCGGCCCAGGCGGGACTCGACCGATGAGGGTGCGCTTCGACCGCGTCAGCGTCGCCCTCGGCGGCCGGGACGTGCTGCGGGACGTGGACGTCGAGATCCGCCCCGGCCGGTTCCTCGGGCTGGTGGGCCCCAACGGCAGCGGCAAGTCCACGCTGCTCCGCACCCTCTACCGGGCCGTCGCGCCGTCGTCGGGCCGGGTGCTGCTGGACGGGCGGGACGTGTGGCGCACCGACCGCCGGGAGGTCGCGCGGTCGGTGGCGGTGATGACCCAGGAGACCTCGACCGAGTTCGACCTGACCGTGCTGGACGCCGTGCTGCTGGCCAGGGTGCCGTTCCAGCGCGGGTTCGGCCGCGACACCGACGCCGACCTCGACCTGGCGTGGACGGCGCTGACCCGGGTCGGCGCCGCCGACGTCGCCGACCGGCCCATCGGCCGGCTGTCCGGCGGGCAGCGGCAGCGGGTGATGCTGGCCCGCGCGCTCGCCGCGGACGCACCCGTCCTCGTGCTGGACGAGCCGACCAACCACCTCGACATCGCCTTCCAGCTCGAGCTGATGCGGATCGCGACCGACCTCGACCGCACGATCATCGCGGCGCTGCACGACCTCAACCTCGCCGCGACCCACTGCGACGACATCGCCGTGCTCGACGGGGGCCGCCTCGTCGCCGCCGGCCCACCGGCCGAGGCGCTCGCGCCGCGCGTGGTCGAAGACGTGTTCCGGGTCGCCGTCGACCAGCTCACGCACCCGCGCACCGGCCGTCCCCTCCTGGTCTTCGACCACCCCAGCGGTCACCCCGAGCACGGAGATGAGATCCATGCGTAGAACACCGTCCCTGATCGCGCTCGGCGTCGGCGCCGCGCTGGTCGCCGGCTGCGGCTCCGCGGTCACCCCCACCACGGCCACGAGCGCCGCCGGCCAGGCGGTCACGATCACCAACTGCGGCCGGGAGGTCACCGTCCCGGGCGTGCCGAAGGCGGCGGTCGGGCTGAGCCCGTCGCAGACGGAGCTGCTGGTGCGGTTGGGCTTGGCGGACTCGCTGGTCGGGCAGGCGCAGACGGCCACCGCGCCGCTGCCCGACGACGTGGCGGGCCTGGCCGCCGACGTGCCGGTGCTGAGCGAGTCCGGGCCGCCGAGCCGCGAGCGGTTGCTGGACGCGCGGCCGGACTTCGTGTTCTCGCCGACCATGTACGAGTTCACCGCCGAGCAGGGCTTCGCGAGCTTGGAGCAGCTGGGCCAGGCCGGTGTCGCGGCGTACGTCGCCACGGGCGGGTGCGCCGAGCGGCGGATGAGCGGCACGGTCGAGGACGTCTTCACCGACCTGGAGAACCTCGGCGAGGTGTTCGCCGCGTCCGACCGGGCCCGGCCCCTGGTGGAGAAGGGCAAGGCCGACCTGGCCGCGGTGGACACCGCCCTCGCGGGCCGCGCCAAGCCGACCGTCGCCCAGGTGTACCTGGAGGGCGCGACCGTGACGGCGATCGGCGCGGGCATCGAGTACGACATCATCCGCCGGGCGGGCGGGGACAACGTGTTCTCGCCGCAGGACCCGCAGTTCGCCAAGTTCTTCGCCGCGCAGATCACGCCCGAGGCGCTCGCCGCGGCGAACCCGGACGCGCTCGTGTTCGCGGTCAACGGACCCGAGCACGAGCGGACGACCGTGGAGTACCTGAACCGCACGTTCCCGGACATGACGGCCGTGCGCGAGCGGCGGCTGATCGCGATCGACGCCGCCGACACCTACCCGGGCACGCTCGGGAACGTCGCCGTGGTGCGGGAGATCGCGGAGCGGCTGCACCCGGACGCCTTCACCCCGTGATCCACCGCAGGCTCCTGCACCTGGCCGGCGTCGTCGCCGGGCCGATCGCGCTGCTCGCCGTGCTGTCGGCGCTGGTGTCGGCGTGCCACGTCGCCGGAGCCGTCCTGACGGCGGCCGTCCTCGCCGACCTCGTCGGCGGGGACGGGGCCGCCGCCGCGCCGCTGATCGCGGCGCTGGTCGGCGTCGTCGCGGTGCGGGCGGCCCTGCTGTGGCTGCGGGAGGTCGCCGCCGCCAGGTTCGGCATCGCCATCCGCACCCGGTTGCGCGGCGAGCTGCTGCGCCGCATCACCTCGCTCGGGCCGGCGTGGGCGCAGGGCGAGCGGTCCGGCGCGATCACGCACACCGTCGTGGACGGTGTCGAAGCCCTCGACGCCTACTACAGCCGCTACCTGCCGCAGCTGCTGGTGACCTGCGTCGTGCCCGCCGCCGTCGCCGGGTGGCTGTTCACCGTCTCCGTGCCGGCCGCCTCGGTCCTCGCCGGGTCGGTGCTGTGCGCGGTGGTGGTGCCCCGCTTCTGGGACGCCCGGCTGCTCCGGACGGGACGGACCCGTTGGCGCGCCTACGAGAAGCTCGCCGCGGACTACCTGGAGGCGACGCAGGCGATCGGCGTGCTGCGCGTGTTCGGTGCGGGCCGGCGGACCGGGGACGCGCTCGCCCGGCGCGGCGAGGAGCTGCACGGCTCCACGATGACGCAGTTGCGGGTCTCGCTCGTGGAGTCCGCCGTCAGCGCGCTCGCGTTGCACCTGGGCACGGTCGCCACCATCGTCGTCGCCTGCGCGGGTGTCCTCGGCGGTGGCGGGCCCGCCGGGTCCGTGCTGCTGTTCCTGCTGTGCGCCAGGGAGTGCTTCCGGCCGGTGCTGGACCTGTCCGCCCACTGGCACCTCGGTTACCAGGGGCTCGGCGCGGTCGAGGGCATCGACGAGATCCTCACCGCGCCCCCGGCCGTCGCGGACACCGGCACGCGCACCGAGCCCGCCCGACCGGGCGCCGGGCTCGTGCTGCGGCAGGTCGGCTACCGGTACCCGAACGGGGCCGGTGTCGCCGACGTCGACTTCGAGTGCCGGCCGGGGAGCGTCACCGGGATCGTCGGCCCGTCGGGCGCGGGCAAGAGCACGCTCGCCCGGCTCGTCGTGCGGCACGTCGACCCGCGGCACGGGACGATCGAGCTCGACGGGACCCCGATCACCGACTACACGCTCGCCGCGCTGCGCGCGAGCATCGGGGTCGTCGGCCAGCACACCTACCTGTTCCACGGCACCGTGGCGGAGAACCTGCGCCTCGCCCGGCCCGACGCCACGCCGGCGGAGGTGCGTGCCGCCGCGCACGTCGCGGACGCCCTCGACTTCATCGAGGCGCTCCCCCACGGCTTCGACACCGAGCTCACCGAGAACGGCGCCCGGCTCTCCGGCGGCCAGCGGCAGCGGCTGGCCATCGCCAGGGCGGTGCTCGCCGCGACACCCGTGCTGCTGCTGGACGAGGCGACCTCCGCGCTGGACGTCGACACCGAGGAGCGCGTCCTGACCCGGCTCGCCGAGCACTGCGCCGGCACGACCCGGATCGTCATCGCGCACCGCGAGAGCGCCCTGCGCGACGCCGACGCGATCGTCACCGTCGAGTCCGGCCGCGTCGCCGCCATCACGTCGCCGGCGGCCCCGCGATGAGCGGCCCGCTCCGGCGCCTCCTGCCGGTCGTCGCCGAGCGACGGGCCACGTTCGGCTGGACCATCGCGGCCAACGCCGTCGCCCAGCTCGGCGCGCTGGGCACGGCGGTGGGCGGCACGTGGCTCGCCGGCCGGACCGCCGCGACCGGCGACGCGCCGCTGCTGCCCGCGGCCGTCGTCCTGGCCGGTGTCGCGGTGCTGACCGCGGTGATGACGTGGCGCGAGTCGTGGGTCTCGCACGACCTGGCCTACCGGTTGATCGGCGCGCTGCGCGCCCGCGTGTTCGACCGCCTCCGGGTGAGCCTGCCCGATCGCCGCACGCCCCGGCGCGGCGGCGACCTGGCCTCCGTCGCCTTCGCCGACGTCGACCGCCTCGAATGGCTCTACGCGCACACCGCGGCCCAGGCGCTCACCTCCGCCCTGCTCGTCGTGGCCACCACCGCGCTGTCGCTGCTCGTGACGCCGTGGCTGCTGCTGGTGTGGGTGCCGTTCGTGGTCGTGACGGCGGCGTTGCCCTGGCTGTTCGGGCGGGTGGGCGCCCGGCAGGGCGTCGAGCTGACCGAGGCCGCCGCCGCGCTCAACGCCGAGCTGGTCGACACCGTGCGCGGGTTGGACGAGCTCAGCGCCGCCGGGGCGCTGGACCGCCGAACCGCCGCGCTCGACCGGCACACCGGCGTGCTGACCGCCGTGCAGGCTCGGATCGGCTCCCGGACGGGGGTGGAACGCGCGGTCACGGACGCCGCGCTGTCCCTCAGCGCGATCGGGGCGCTCGCGGTCTGCGCGGTGAACCTCGACGCCGTGGGCCGGGTGCTCGCCCCGGTCGCCATGGTGCTGGCCACCGCCGCGCTCGGTCCCGTCGCGCAGATCTCCGACCTGCTGCGCAACCTCGGCACGCTGCGCGCGGCGGGCAGGCGCATCGTCGACGTCCTGGACCGGCGACCGGTCGTCCGCGAAGCCGTCGCGCCACGGCGACTGCCGCCACGTGCCGCCTCGACCGGTCTCGTGTTCGACCGCGTGACGTTCCGGTACGGCGACGGGCCGCCCGCGTTGCGGGAGGTGTCGTTCACCGTCCGCCCCGGCGAGCGGGTCGCGCTCACCGGGCCGTCCGGCGCGGGGAAGACCACCTGCGCGCTGCTGGCCGTGCGGATGTGGGACCCCGACGCCGGCCGCGTCACGCTCGACGGCGTCGACCTCGCCGACCTGGCCGACGACGAGCTGCGGGGTGCGATCAGCGCCGTGCCGCAGGACCCGGGGCTGCTCGCCGGGACGATCGCGACCAACATCCGGCTCGGCCGCCCCGACGCCGGCGACCTCGACGTCGAGCGGGCGGCGCGACGGGCGGGCATCCTCGACCCCGGCGCCGGTTTCCCCGCCGGGCTCGACACGACCGTCGGCGAGTCCGGGGCCGGGCTGTCGGGCGGTCAGCGGGCACGGGTCGCCGTCGCCCGGGCCCTGCTGACCGAACCGCGCGTGCTCGTCCTGGACGAGGCGACCGCCAACCTCGACGCGGACGCCGACGCGGCCATCACCACCGCCCTCACCTCGACCGGCGACGACGTGGGCATCCTCGTCATCGCCCACCGCCCCACCACCCTCGCCCGCTGCGACCGCACGGTGCGCCTGGAGGAAGGCCGGCTCATCGACTGAGCCGACCGCTCCCGATCCCGGGTCGCAGGCCTCGGATCGCTCGCGCGGCTCGCGATGGCAGGGCGGCGTCGCTCGGCGCGGGGTTGCGGGTCGTGATGGCAGGGTGGCGTTGCCGGGCGCGGGTTGCGGCTCGCCGGGGCGGGGGCGTCGCTCGGCGCGGGGCTGCGGCTCGCGATGGCAGGGTTGCGTTGCCGGGCGCGGGTTGCGGCTCCCGAGGCAGGGCCGCGTCGCTCAGCGCGAGGTTGCGGGTCGTGATGGCAGGGTGGCGTTGCCGGGCGCGGGTTGCGGGTCGCCGCGGCAGGGGCGTCCGGAGGCTCAGCTCGGGCGGTTGCCCGTCCCGACCAGCGCACGGGCGCGCAGTGTGGTCGTCGTGGCCATCAGTTCGCGGTAGCGGGTGTGGACGGCGGACACGACCGGGGCGTCCAGACCGTCGAGAGCGGCCCGGATGCCCGAGCCCATCACGAAGCTCCACGCCGAGTCCGGGGTGAGGGGGATGTCCCGCTCCACCGACCGCACGTCGACCCCGCCCAATCCGAGGCCGCTCAACCACCCGGCCAGCTTCTCCCCGGTGTCCACGCGCGCGGCACGCTCCGCCGACGCCGGGCGGTCGAGCGTCCGCCCCGTCCGCTCGGTGAGCGCCTGGACCAGCGGACCCACCACGTCGTCCACGCTGCCCTGCCGCCACGTCGTCACGCCGAACGCGCCGCCGGGCCGGAGCAGGCCGACCAGGTGCGCGGCGGCCGCGTCCATGTCCGGCAGGAAGAAGATGCCGAAGACGCACTGCACCCGGTCGTAGGGCAGACCGTCCACAGAGGTCCACCGGGACGCGTCGGCGTGGTGGAACCGCAGCTGCGGCAACCCTTCGGCGCGTCGGATGCCCTGGTCGAGCAGCTCGCGCGCGAGGTCGACCGCGTCGACGAGCCCTTCGACGCCGACCGCCCGCGCCGCCGGGATGGCCGACGAACCCGACCCGCAGCACACGTCGAGCACTCGTCCACCCGGTCGTGGCGGCGCGGCCTCGACGGTCGCGGCGCCGATCGGGTCCCACAGCAGCGGCGTCCACTCGGCGAACTCGGCACTGCCGTGGTCGAACGCCTCGACCACGGCCGGGATCGACTCAGCCATCCAGTCCTCGCCGTCGGGATCGGGTGAGCAGCAGCAGTGCCGCGCCACCGGTGAGCAGTAGTGCGCCGACCGTCGACACAGTACCCAGCGATCCGGCGCCGGTGTTGGCGAGCCGCGAGCCGCCCGCCGCCGCCGGGGTGGTCGTGGTCGGCGGCACGGTGCCGGCCGGACTGGTCGTGGTCGGTGACGTGGTGCCGGTGGGAGCCGCGCAGTCACGGCCGAGCGCGGTGGCCGGGTCGACGTCGCCGACCGCGATGGTGAACTCGTCGGTGTCCACCACGCGCTGCCCGCCGGCGGGCGTGACGGCGACCTCGACCGTGATCCGGTAGACGCCCTCCCGGCCGAACGCCCAGTTGGCGTGCGCGTGGGTGCCCGGCGCGACGGTCACCGCGTCGGGCAGGCCGTCACCGGAGTTCGCCAGCACGGTCGGCGTCAGGCCGGTCAGGAACAACGCGAACCGGCCGGGTCCGTCCACCGCGGACAACGTGATGGTGACGTCGCCGTGCTCGGGCCGCAGCGCCTCGGTGTTCCAGCCGGCCCAGACGATGCCGGGGATCTGCGTCTGCGGGATGAGCCACACCGGCTGCCCGGCGTCGCCGAGGAACGCGTAGGCGGGATCGGCGGGGATGGTGTTGCGGGCTCGGGGGACGAGGTGCACGACCACGTCCGCGGGATCGCGCCAGACCGCCTTGTCCGGCCCCGCGGTGCCGTCCTTGACCCGGGTGCGCAGGACGCCGTCCACGAGACCCGGCGCGATGAGGTCGACGTGCCCGTCATCGAGGACCACGCACGGCGTCGGCGCACCAGTGGTGGTGGTCGTCGTCGTGGCACCGGCAGTCGTCGTGGTTGTTGTTGTTGTTGTGGTCGTTGTCGTCGTAGTAGTAGTGGGCTCCCCCGCGCCCGGAACCACGGTGGTCGGGTCGATCTCGCCGACCGCGATGGCGTAGGTCGCGGTGTCGCGCAACGGTTCGCCGGTCGGGGTGGTGGCTTCGAGGGCGAAGGTGAGTCGGTAGACGCCCTCGGCGGCGAACGTCCAGTTGGCGTGCGCGTGCGTGCCGAGCTCCACCGGGTGCTGCTGGGGCAGGGGGTTGGCCGTGTCGAAGACGCGCGGCAGCGGCTCGCCGAACGACCCGCTCTGGAACACGGTCACCGCACCCGGCGGCGCGCTGCCCGGCAGGTCGCCGCCGATCGCGTCGAGGGTCCAGCGCACCGAGCCGGGCACGACCTGGTCCGCGGTCAGGGACTCGGTGTTCCAGCCGAGCCAGACCAGGTTGGGGTCCTGCACTTCGGGGCTGACCCAGATGTCGCTGCCCGCCGGACCGAGGAACGCGTACTCGGGCCGGTCCGGCACCTGGATGCGGGCCTCGGGCTTCACGTGCGTCACGACCGTCGCCGGGTCGCGCAGCACGGGCGGGTCGACGGTGCCGTCCTTGACCCGGATGGCCAGCTCCCCGTCCACGACGGAGCCGGCCACGAGGTCGACGTGGCCCTGGTCGACCACGGTCGTGGCGTCCTGGGCCGAGGCCGGGAGGATGGACGCGCCGGCGAGCAGCGTGAGGGACGCGGCGACGAGCGCGAGGCCACGGCGGTGGTGCGTGGTCACGAGGACTCCTTGGCTGGACGGCGGCGGGTGACGACCAGCACGAGCACACCCGTGGTGAGCAGGGCCAGGGCCAGCGCGGTGGCGGCGGGCGCCTCGGCGGGACCGGTCGAGGCGAGCTGCGTCGGCCGCCTGCCGTCGGGAGTGGTGTTGCCGGTGTCCGCGGTGCCGGTGGACTGGGCGTCGCCGACGACGAAGGTGTAGCTCGCGGTGTCGGTCAGCGGGCTGCCGTCGGGCCGGGCCGCCGACACGCTGAAGTCCAGCCGGTAGCGGCCGGGCTTGCCGAACGCCCAGTTCGCGTGCGCGTGCGTGCCGAGCGCGACGGTGTGGGTGTCGGGCAGGCCGTCGGTGCTGTTGAAGATCAGCGTCGGAGCGCCGAACGAGCCCGTGGTGAACAGCCCGAACGGGCCGGGACCGTCCACCCCCGTGAGCGTCCACGTGACCGGTCCGCCGACGTCCGCCGGTCGCAGTTCCTCGGTGGACCAGCCGATCCAGAGGATGCCCGGCTGCTCCTGCTGCGGCAGCAGGTGGATCTGCCCGCCCGCCGCGCCGAGGAACGACAGCGCGGGGATCGCGGGCAACGCGGTGCGCGCGGCGTCGGTGATCCGGAACTCGACGTCGGCCGGTTCGCGCCACGTGACCGCGCCGATCGTGCTGCCGTCCTTCACGTGCACGCTCAACCCGTCGCCGACGAGCCTGGGCGCCAGGGCGTCGACGTGCCCGCGGTCGAGCGTGACCTTGCCGGTCGCGGTGGGCGGCTGCCCCGCGGCGGCGACCTCCGGCACGACCTGTGGCACGACCTCCGGCAGGGCTTCCGGCACTGCGCGTCCGACCCGGGGCACGACGGCGGGCTCCGCCGCCGCGCGGTTGTCGGCCGGGAGCGCGGGCGCGCCCACCTCCACCGCGTAGACGCGCTCGGCGTGGAGGGGACTGCCGTCGAGCAGGTGCGCGTCCGCGTCGAGCCGGACCGTGTGCCGACCCGGCGCGGTGAACTCCCAGTCCGCGATCCCGGTGGTGGCCACCGGCACGGTCACCGGCTCCGACCCGGTCCGCCCCGGGCCATCGAGCACGACCGCGCGCAGCCGCACCACGTCGCCGAACGCGACGCCGGGCGCGATCGCCGTGGTGTCCCACCGCAGGCCGACCCGCCCGTCCACCGCCGCGACGGTGTCGACGCCCGCCGCGAGGTCCAAGGCACCTTCGCGGACGCTCAGCACCGCCGACGCCTGACCGGGCACGGCGAACGCCGGCGCAGCGAGCACGAGCAGCGCACCGGCCACCCCGCCCACCGCCAGGGCACGGACCGCGATCACGACGACACCTCCGCGGGAACCGGGGTGGCCGCCGTCGAACGGCGGCCACGGGGACGGGTGAGCAGGCCGTGCCGCGGCGCGAACAGCCAGCACAGCACGAAGACGCCGGTGAGGGTGAGCACGATGAGCCCGCCCGCGGCGAGGTCGAAGGCGTAGGAGAGGTAGAGGCCGAGCACGCTGCCGCCGGCGCCGATGGCCGGTGCGAGCAGCATCATCACGCCCAACCGGTCGGTGAGCAGGCGGGCCGCGGCGGCGGGCGTCACGAGCAGCGCCAGCACGAGCACGTTGCCGACGGCCTGCAAGGAGATCACGATCGCCAGCGTCACCATCACGTACAGCGCGATGTCGAGCCAGAACACCGGCAGGCCGACCGCGCGGGCCTGCTCGCGGTCCAGGCTCGCGGCGACCAGCCTGCCGTTGAGCAGCGCGGTGGCCAGCAGCAGGACCGCGCCGATCACCGCGACCGACACCACGTCGCCGTCGCTGATGCCGAGGATCGACCCGAACAGGAACGACTCCAGCGACCCGCCGTAGCCCGGCGCCGCGCTGAGGATCACGATGCCCAGGCCGAAGGCCGCGGCGAAGAAGATCCCGATGACCGAGTCCTCCTTGAGCCTGCGGTTCTGCGCGACCACCGCGATGAGCAGCGCGGTGATCACGCCCGCGACCGCGCCGCCGACCACCAGGTTGGCGCCGAGCACGAACGCCACCGCGATGCCGGGGAACACGGCGTGCGCGACCGCGTCGCCGATGAACGCCATGCCGCGCAGCACGACGTGCCCGCCGACGACGCCGCACACCAGGCCGGACAGCAGCGCCACCAGCAGGGCACGCCGCCAGAAGTCGTACTCCCACGGCGCGGCCAGCGCGTCGAGGACGGCGCTCATCGCCTCACCCCCAGGGATCGGAGCAGCTGTTCGGCGTGGTCCAGGCCGAAGGTGCGCAGCCAGATGTCGGTGTCGGCGAGCGCGGCCGGCTCGCCGTCGGCCACGACCGTGCGGTTGAGCAGGCACAACCGCGTGCACAACGTGGTCGCGGCGGCGAGGTCGTGGGTGGTCATGAGCACGGCGACCCCTTCGTCGCGCAGGTCGGTGAGCAGCCGGCCGAGCAGTTCCTGGGTCGGCGCGTCGATGCCGGTGAACGGCTCGTCCAGCAGCAGCACGCGGGGACGCAGGGCCAACGCCCGCGCGACCAGCACGCGCTGCCGCTGGCCGCCGGACAGCTCGCCGACGGGACGCGACCGGAGGTCGTCCATGCCCACGCGCGTGATGGCGTCGTCCACCGCCGCCCGGTCCGCCGCGGTCCGCCGGCCGAACAGGCCGGTCAGGTGGGTGCGACCGGTGGCGACCGCCTTCGCGACCGAGATCGGGAAGTCCCAGGCGAACTCGTGGCGCTGCGGCACGTAGCCGACCGCGCCCCGGGCCTGCCGGGCGGTGCGGCCGTGCACCGCGACCGTGCCCCGGTGTGGTGGCAGCAGGCCCAACGCGGTGCGCAGGAGCGTCGTCTTGCCCGCGCCGTTGGGGCCGATCAGCCCGACCAGCTCGCCGGCGCGGAGGTCGAAGTCCACTGAGGACAGCACTTCCCGCCCGCCCAGCTGCACGGCCAGGTCGCGGATGCGCAGGATCGGTTCGGTCATCGCTCTCCCCTCCGACGACGCAGGACCACGGCCACGAGGACGGCCACCACGAGCAGCGCGCCGCCGCCCAGGCCGACCCACGTCCACGACCGGTCGCTCGCCGGTTCGGGTTCCGCACGCGGCTCCGGCTCCGGCTTCGCTTCCGCTTCCGCCACGTCAAAGGCAGATCGCGGGTCGGTGGCGTCGCCGACGTGCACGCGCAGGACCCTCCGGTCGGCCACCTGCGCGCGTTCCTTCGTGGTCGCGGCCATCTCCACGTCGAGCAGGTAGGTGCCCGGCGCGCCGAACACCCAGTTGCCGTGCACGTGGGTGCCCGCCTCGATGCCCGTCTCCTGCGGCGCAGGCTCGGCGCTGCTGAAGATCGTGGTCGGCGCGCCGAAGTTGCCGCTGAGGAACAGCACGAACCGGCCGGGGCCGCGCACGCCGTGCAGGCGCCAGGTGACCTCGCGCTCGACCGCCGCGGTGACCTCCGGGTCCTGGGTGTTCCAGCCGGGCCACACCACGCCGTCCTGCTCGACCTGCGGCAGCACCCAGATCGGGCCGCCCCGGTCGCCGAGGAAGTCGTACGCCGGGTCGTCCGGGACGGTGGTGCGGGCCGTGTCGGCCACGTGCAGCACGACGTCCGACAGCGCGCGCCACTGCGGCGCGTCACCGGTGTCGTCACGCAGCTGCACGGTCCACCGGCCGTCCACGAAGCGCGGCCCGAGGTCCACGTGGCCGTCCGAGACGACCACCTGCTCGGCGGCGTGCGCGACGGCGACCGGCTGGACGGTCACGAGCACGGCTAGCAGCGCGAGCAACCGCGTCAGGCGAGGCATCGGACCGCCTCGTCCGCGTTGTGCCGCATCATGTCCACGTAGTTGCCGACCTTGTCGTCGAACGCGTCCCCGTAGAGCAGGCACACGTCGATCGACTGGTCCCGGGCCACCTGGCTCAGCACCGAAGCGCGCTGCGCGAGGTTGGGCTCCATGAACACCGCCGGCACCTTCAGGTTCCGCACCGTCTCCGACAACTTGCGCACGTCCTCCACGCTCGGTTCCTGCGCCGGGTTGGGCACCACGAAGCCCGCGACGGTCAACCCGTAGGCGGCGGCGAAGTAGCCGAAGCCGTCGTGGGTGGTGACCAGGTGCCGGTGCTCGGGCGACACGCGGGCGACGGTCTCGCGCACGTAGCCGTCCAGCTCGTCGAGCCGGTCGAGGTACGCGCGGGCGTTGCGGTCGTAGACCTCGGCCCCGTCCGGGTCCGCGGTGCGCAACGTGTCCCGCACGACCTCGACGTAGGCGCGCGCGTTGCGCACGTCCTGCCACAGGTGCGGGTCGATCTCGCCGTGCACGTGCTTGCCCAGCACAGCCTGCGGCAGCTGGTGCACCGAGCCGCCGGGCGCGCCGAGGAAGGCGAACCGCGGGTCGTCCGGGATGGTGGCGATGGCCTTGTTGGGCACCTCGATCACCGCGTCGGCCGCCGGGACGACCTGCCGCTGGTTCGCGCCGCCCGTCGCGTCGTTGAGCGTGTAGAGCTCGCCGGTGTCGAGGTCGACGGTGAGGTCGGTGTGCCCCTCGTTCAGCACGGTGCCCGCCACGCCGGTCGGGTCGACGCCCACGGCGAAGGTGAACGTGCTCTCCCCCAACGGGATCGGCGCGCTCGCGCCGCCGTTGAGCAGGGTCGCGGCGAGCGTCAGCCGGTAGACGCCGGGCCGGGTGAACGCCCAGTTGAGGTGCGTGTGCGCGGCCGGCGGCAGGGTCGTGGCGTCCACTTCGGACAGCTCGTCCGCGGAGTTGAAGTACACCACCGGTTTGCCCAACGCCTCGGTCAGGTACAGGACCAGCTCGCCCGGCCCGTCCAGCGCGGTCGCCGCCAGGCGGACCTCCGAGGACCGGGTGGCGCCCTTGTGCTTGCCGTCGCCGCGCACCCGCAGCCCCAGCCAGAGCACGTCCAGGCCGATGTTCTCCACCAGCGGGATCACGTGCGCGCCGTAGGTCTCCGACACCTCGGCCAGCGAGACGTTGGGCGTGCCTTCCCGCACGTTGGCGTCGATGGCCTTGATCAGGCGCTGCTCCTCCAGCAGGAGGTGGTTGGTGAACGTGACGTCGGCCCGCGTGACCTTCTTGGCGTCGGCGGGCACGGGCTCGTAGGAGTGCGGGTCGCCGCCGGGCGGCACGAGCGAGTCGACCCGGACGCGCTCGCCGCCGACGTTGCGCACGAGGTCGGCCAGGATCTCGGTGGTCGTGACCACCGACACCCCGTCCGCCGCACCGCCGCCGGCGGCCGAGCAGGCGGTCAGCACGGCGACCGAGAACGCCGCGATGGCGCGCGGGAACGCACGCACGTGCATGGGTTTTTCCTCCAGACGGACGCCGGTCGACCGGCGTGGCACCGCGAACCTAATACGAACGACAACCGTTTTCAATAGGCCGGGCGGCCCAGTCGATCACCGACCGTTCAGCCCTAACGGAAATGATTATCGTCTGCAACACTGCGGTCGCGGCCCGATCGGGCCCATCCACCCCACGAACGGAGCACTCCACCGTGCGCACCTCAGCACGCCTCGCTCTGCTGCCCTTGGCGGTGGCGGCCCTCCTGGGCGCCGTCGTCGCACCGGCCACCGCGTCCACCACCGCGGTCGTCCTCGACAGCGGGCACGTCGACGTCATCGGCATCGCCTTCGAGGACGGGCAGTTCGACGTCCACGTCCACGACGAGACCAACGACGTCGAGTACGCGCCGTCCGACGTGAAGATCGTCGCCAAGTCGGCGGCCCGCACCACCGTGCCCGCCGATCCCGCCTACTCGTTCCTCGGCGCGGCGGGCAGCCCGGTCTGGGTGCTGCCCGAGGTCGAGGACCCGGCGTTGCTGTGGCCCGGCATCGCCACCGAGGAGATCGAGCCCGGCGTGTTCGTCGGCGACGCCCTGACCCTGCGGTTCGAGTGGGTCTACGGCCCCGCCGGGTTCAGCGTCTTCACCACCGACGCCGTCGGGGCGCCCACCGTGCTCGTGGACAGCGGCAACGGCCTGCCCGACGCGGTCGGCCTCACCGCCGGCAACCACCAGCACGCCAACTGGGCGTTCGAGGCGGCCGGCAACTACGCCGTCGTGGTCCGGGTCAGCGGCGTGCTCGCCGCCACCGGCCAGAAGGTCACCTCCGCGCCCGCCCTCTACCGGTTCAAGGTGAACGCATGAGATCCCGAGTCCTCGCCGCCGCGGCCTTCGCCGCGACCGCCGCCCTGCTCCTGCCCGGCACCGCGCACGCCGCCACCATCTCCCAGGGCCACGTCGACGTCCTCGACGTGGACTGGACCGGCAGCACGTTGACGCTGGACGTCCACGACGCCACCGTGTCCCCCGCCGTCGACCGCGACCCGTCCACCGTCGTGCTCGACGCCGTGCCGGCGAGCAAGACCACCGTGCCGGCCAACTCCGCGTACTCGTTCCTCGGCACGCCCGGCTCCACGGTGTGGGTGCTCCCGCAGGCCCAGGTCACCGGCATCCTGTGGCCCGGGATCAACACGCAGGGCGTGCCGTCCGGCGTGCTGCTGAACAACACCGTGACCGCCAAGCTCGTCTCGGTCTCCGGCCCCGCGGACGTCAGCGTGTACACGACGAGCCTCGGCACGCCCACCGTGTGGTTCGACAGCGGCAACGGCCTGCCCGACAGCCGGACCATCGCGGTCAACACCCACGCGCACGCCAACTGGGCGTTCGAGGCGGCGGGCACCTACACCGTGGTCTTCGAAGCCACCGCCACCAAGGCCGCCGGCGGCGCCGTGACCACCGGGCAGAAGAGCTACACCTTCACCGTCCAGCCCTGACACCCCAGAGCCGACCACGCTGCCGCCCGGTCGAACGGGCGGCAGCGGTGGCGGGCGCGCGGGCGATCGCGCGGCGGCCCAGCGGCAGCGGTGCCGGGCGCGCGGGCGGCGGCGGTCGAGCGGGTGGCTCAGCGGTCGAGTTCCTCGTTCTTGGCGTCGAGGCCGCGGCGGATCGCGCCCGGCGCGGGCGTGAGGCGGTCGCGGACCTTGGCCGAGGAGGCCAGTTGCCACGGCACGCTGGTCACCATGACGCCGGGCTGGAACAGGAGCCTGCCCTTGAGGCGCAGCGCGCTCTGGTTGTGCAGCAGTTGCTCCCACCAGTGCCCGACGACGTACTCGGGGAGGAAGACGGTGACGACGTCGCGGGGGTTGTCGGTGCGCACCCGATTGACGTAGTCCAGAACCGGTTTGGTGATCTCGCGGTACGGCGACTCGATCACCTTGAGCGGGATGGAGAAGTCCTGCTCGTTCCAGAGGGCGACGAGCTCCCTGGTGTCCTTGTCGTCCACGTTGACCGTGACCGCTTCGAGCCGGTCCGGCCGCACCGCCTTGGCGTAGGCCAGCGCGCGCTTGGTGGGACGGTGCACTTTGGACACCAGCACGATCGCGTGGTTGCGGGACGGCAGCCCGATCGGTGACTCGTCGTCGTCCTCCCGGAGCTCGTCGGCGACCCGCTGGTAGTGGCGGCGGATCGCGGCCATCAACGCGTAGATGGCCGCCATCGCGGCGAGCGAGATCCAGGCGCCCTGGGTGAACTTGGTGATCAGGATGACGGCCAGCACCAGGGCGGTCATCGCGAAGCCGAACGCGTTGACCGCCTGGGCGCGCCGCATCCGCCGCCGCGCCGCCGGGTCGGTCTCCGTGCGCAGCAACCGGGTCCAGTGGCGGATCATGCCGCTCTGGCTGATCACGAACGACATGAACACGCCGACGATGTAGAGCTGGATCAGCCGCGTCACCTCGGCGTCGAACGCCACCACGAGCACGATCGCGAACCCGGCGAGGAAGACGATGCCGTTGGAGAACACGAGCCGGTCGCCGCGGGTGTGCAGCTGGCGCGGCAGGTAGCGGTCCTGGGCCAGGATCGAGCCGAGCACCGGGAACCCGTTGAACGCGGTGTTCGCGGCCAGCACCAGGATCAGGCCGGTGAAGAAGATGACGTACCAGGTCGCCGGCGGGAACCCGGCGAACACGGCGTTGGCGAGCTGGGCGACCAGGGTCTTCTGCTCGTAGCCCGCGGGCGCGCCGATCAGCTGGTGCGCGGGGTCCTCGGCGACCTGGGCGCCGGTGAGCCGGGCCAGCATGATCAGGCCGAGGAACATGGTGACGGCCAGCACGCCCATCATCAGCAGGGTCATGGCGGCGTTGCGGCCCTTTGGCTTGCGGAACGCGGGCACGCCGTTGCTGATCGCCTCGACCCCGGTCAGCGCGGCGCTGCCGGAGGAGAACGCGCGCAGGACCAGGAACGCGAGCCCGAGTCCGGCCAGACCACCGTGCTCCTCGACCAGCCGGAAGTCGGCGCTCTCCGCTCGCACGTCGTCCCCCAGCACGTACACGCGGACCAGCGACCACGCGATCATGGCCAGGATGCCGGCGACGAAGGCGTAGGTGGGGATGGCGAACGCGGTGCCGGACTCGCGCACGCCGCGCAGGTTCATCGCGGTGAGCACGACGATGGCGCCGACCGCGAACTCGACCTTGTGGGTCGCCACGAACGGCACGGCCGAGCCGATGTTGGCCGCGGCGGACGCGATCGACACCGCCACCGTCAGCACGTAGTCGACCAGCAGGGCGCTGCCGACCACCAGGCCCCACTTCGGGCCGTGGTTGACGGTGGCCACCTCGTAGTCGCCGCCGCCGGAGGTGTAGGTGCGGACGTTCTGCCGGTAGGAGGCCACCACGGCGGCCATCACCACCGCGACCAGCAGCGCGATCCACGGGCTGAACGCGTACGCCGACGCGCCGGCGACCGAGAGGACCAGCAGGATCTCCTCCGGCGCGTACGCCACGCTCGACATCGGGTCGGAGGCGAACACCGGCAGCGCGATCCGCTTGGGCAGCAGGGTGTGCGACAGGCGGTCGCTGCGGAACGGCCGCCCGACCAAGAGCCGCTTGGCGACGGTCGCGAGCTTGGACATGGAGGCAGGGCCTAGGGGGTCTCGGTCCGGCCTGGTGTGGTCCGGAGTTGCCGGCACGGCGTGCGGTCGACGGCGACCGGTGGCGGGCGGGTCGGGTCGCTCCCGGCGCGCCGGACCTCCACCCGGGCTCCGGGTCGGCCCGGCAGGCGTGTCCCCCGACCACCGCGGGTGACCCTAAAGGGTGAACCGGGCCGTCGGACCCCGGTGCGCGGTTCCTTACGGGATCTTGACGTCGCCCGCGGCCTCACGCCGGTGAGATGCGGCTCAGCAGCGTCAAGGAAGCGTCAATGAGCGGGGCGGCCCGACTTCCGGTGTGATCGGGTGCACGTGTTCCGGGTGGTGCGTCCGAGTGCACCGCCCTCGTCCGGACGGGGTGGATGTGCGCACGACGTGGCTCGCGCCTCGACGACGGGTGACCGCGGGCACGGCTCATCCGGCGCGGACGGTGGTCTTCGGGTTCGGCGCGGCCGTGCTGCTGGGCACGGTGCTGCTGGCGCTGCCCGTGGCGGCCGAGTCGGGGTCGTCGGCGGGCGTGGTCACGGCGGTGTTCACCGCGACGTCCGCGGTGTGCGTGACCGGTCTGGTGGTGGTGGACACCGCGACGCACTGGTCGACGTTCGGCGAGGTGGTCGTGCTGGGCCTGATCCAGGCCGGCGGGCTGGGGATCATGACGCTGGCCACGCTGCTCGGGATGCTGGTGGCCCGCCGGCTGGGGCTGCGGATGCAGCTGACCGCGCAGGCGGAGACCAAGGCGGGCGGGTTGGGCGAGGTCCGCGGCGTCGTGCGGCGGGTCATCGCGGTCAGCCTCGCGGTCGAGGCGGTGACCGCGGTCGTGCTGACCCTCCGGTTCGCCACCGGTTACGGCATGCCGTGGGGACGCGCGGTGTACGAGGGGGTGTTCCACGGCGTCTCGGCGTTCAACAACGCGGGCTTCGCCCTCTACGCGACGAGCATGACCCCCTACGCCACCGACCCGTGGATCACGGTGCCGGTGATGCTGGCGATCATCACCGGCGGCCTGGGCTTCCCGGTGCTGTTCGAGCTGGGCCGCAGGCTGCGGGGCACGCTGCGCCGCTGGACCCTGCACGCCCGCATCACCCTGCTCACCTACGCCGCGCTGCTGGTGTTCGGCGTCGTCGCCATCACCGCGATCGAGTGGTCCAACCCGGCCACGCTCGGTCCGCTGAGCGTGCCCGGCAAGCTGCTGGTGGGCGCGTTCCACGGGGTCAACCCGCGCACGGCCGGGTTCAACTCGCTCGACGTCGCGCAGATGTCGCCGGCGTCGCTGCTGGTCACGGACCTGCTGATGTTCATCGGAGGCGGCAGCGCGGGCACCGCGGGCGGGATCAAGGTGACCACGTTCGCGCTGCTGGCGTTCGTCATCGCGGCCGAGATCCGCGGCGAGCCGAGCGTGCACGTGCTCGGTCGGCGGCTGTCGGCCGAGGTGCAGCGCCAGGCGCTCACGGTGGCGCTGCTCGGCGTCGGCGCGGTGGCCGCCTCGACGTTCGCCCTGCTGCTGATCACGGGTTTCCCGCTGGACGCGGTGTTGTTCGAGACCATCTCCGCGTTCGGCACCGTCGGCCTGTCCACCGGCATCACCGCCGCCATCCCACCGGCGGGGCAGGTGCTGCTGGTGGTCCTGATGTTCATCGGTCGGCTCGGCCCGATCACCCTGGCCGCCGCGCTCGCCCTGCGCGAGCGCGCCCGCCGCTACGAACTACCCGAGGAGCGACCCGTCGTTGGCTAGCAGCAGCGCACCCCGTCCCGGACGCGTCGTCGTCATCGGCCTCGGCCGCTTCGGCAGCTCCCTGGCCCGCGAACTCGTCGCGCACGGCTCGCAGGTGCTGGGCATCGACTCCCGGCCCGCGATCGTGCAGCGCTACGCCGACGACCTCACCCACACCGCCGTGGCCGACACCACCGACGAGACCGCGCTGCGGCAACTCGGCGTGCCGGACTTCCGGCGTGCCGTGGTGGCCATCGGCACCGAGCTGGAAGCCAGCATCCTCACCACGGCGCTGCTGGTCGACTTCGCCATCCCCCACATCTGGGCCAAGGCGACCAGCCGCCAGCACGGCCGCATCCTCGAACGCGTGGGCGCGCACCACGTCGTGCTGCCCGAGCACGACATGGGCGAACGCGTCGCCCACCTCGTCACCGGCCGGATGCTGGACTACATCGAGTTCGAGGACGACTACGCGATGGTCAAGACCGTCGCGCCCGCCGGTGCCGTCGGCGTCCCGTTGGGGCAGAGCAGGCTGCGCACCCACCACGGCGTCACCGTGGTCGCGATCAAGCGCCCCGGCCACGACTTCACCTACGCCACCGCCGACACCGTCGTGCGGGACGGGGACATCCTCATCGTCGCCGGCCGCACCAACCAGGTGGAGACCTTCGCCGACCTCGTCTGAACGGCGTCGGCACCGTCCTGCGCGAGGACGACGGAGACGTGGCGAACGTGGTCGTCGACGACGTCCCGCGCGGCCGGTGAGACGTTGTCCGGTCGGCAGGCATCGTGCGCCGGATCGCAGCCGGCCCGGGGCTGCGCGCGCGCTCAGCCGGCCCGCCGCAGTCGCACCCGGGCGAAGAGCAGCGCGGTCGCGGCGGCCACCCCGGCGAGCGCGGCCACCGCGGCGTGCCACGGCTTGCCGTCGCCGTGGAACATGCCGTTCGCGACGACGACCACGTGGATCGCGCCGAACACGAGCGTGAGGGTCAGCAGTGCCGTGGCCGCACCGGCGCCGCGCCCGCGTCCCCGCGGCGTGCCGACCGGCACGCCCGCCAGCCCGACGGCCAGCACGGCGACGGACACCGCCAGGTAGCCGTACCAACCGAACCGGCCGAGTTCGACGAACATCTCGTTGCCGTGCCGCGCCCCGCGCACGTCCGGCCGGACGAGCAGCCCGGTCACCGGCGTCCCCAACGCTCCCAGCACGAGCAGCACCGGCACCATGGCCGCACGCTACCGACCCGCCGGACACCCCGAACCGGACAACCCGCCACTGCCCTGTGCACGTTCCCAGTCAACTGAGCCCCGCGATGGCTTGAGCTACACATCGATCTGCGCTTTCATTTTGTGCACGTACACAGCCCATCGCCGCCGCGCCGCACCTCGATCAAAGGAGATCGGATGTCCGGACCCACCCGGGCGGCCAAGGCCGTCCTCGCCCTGGCGACCGCCGTGCTCCCGCTGGCCGCGCTCACCCCGGCGGTCTCCGCGGCCGGTTCGCTGAGCATGCTCGGAGCCGACGTCTCGACCGCGCAACGCGCCCTCGACCTCGGCGCGAAGTACTACGACGCGTCCGGCACGGCGCGGGATCCGCTCGACATCCTCAAGGGCGCGGGCGTCAACTACGTCCGCCTGCGCGTCTGGAACAACCCGCGCAGCGGCTACAACAACAAGGCGAAGGTCCTCGCCTACGCCAAGACCGTGAAGGCCAAGGGGCTCAAGCTGCTGGTCGACTTCCACTACTCCGACACGTGGGCCGATCCCGGCAAGCAGTACAAGCCGGCCGCCTGGTCGAGCCACGGCATCGGCCAGCTGCAGACCGACGTCTACAACTACACCCACGACGTCTGCACCAGCCTCAAGGCCCAGGGCACCACGCCGGACAGCGTGCAGATCGGCAACGAGATCAACGTCGGCATGCTCTGGAACGACGGCAAGGTCGTCAACAACGACTTCACCAACCTCAGCCTGCTGCTGAAGGCCGGCTACAACGCCACCAAGGCGTGCAACAGCGGCACCAAGGTCATGGTCCACACGGCCAACGCCGACAGCCTGGCCCACGCCCGCTGGTTCTACGACGGCATCAGGTCCAAGGGCGTGGCGTGGGACATCACCGCGTTGTCGTACTACTGCATGTGGCACGGCACGCTGGCCAACCTCTACAACGTCATCACCGACGTGCGCTCCCGCTACGGCAAGGACGTCGTGCTCGCCGAGACGGCCTACCCGTTCACCACCGGGAACGCCGACAGCACCGGCAACTCCATCACCTCCGGCTGCACGGACTACCCGCTGACGTGGGCGGGCCAGGCGAAGAACTTCGCCCACGTCCAGAACACCGCGCGCAACGCGGGCGCCATCGGCGTCTTCTACTGGGAGCCGACCTGGTACGCGGTGCCCGGCAACGGCTGGGACCCCGCCGACATCGAGCACAGCGGCAACGGCTGGGACAACATGGCGACCTTCGACTGGAGCGGCCGCATCAACCCCGAGGTCCGCTGGACCCCGTGACCCGACGGCGCCGGGCGACCGTCACGCCTCAGGTCCCCCGGCGCCCTCGGCCAACTCCTCGAGACCGGACCGGTCGAGCACGTCGAGCCGCTGCTCGTCCGGCGTGCCGGAGCGCTTGACCAGGCCCTTGCGCTCCAAGTGGCCCAGGGTCTTGCGGAGCTTCTCGGTCACCAACGAGCCCTTGCCCTTGGCCGCGAACTCGGTCTTCTGCTCGACGGCCAGCATCGGCGCGACCTCCCTCTTCCACGCGGTCAGCAGCGCGGCGCGCGGCACCGACGCCTCGTCGCCCGCCACGTCCAGGATGATCCCGGCCAGCACGCGCCCGAAGTCGTCCTGCCGCGTCGAGTGCCGCCGCACCAGCTCCTCCACCGACGTGCGCCCCTCGCCGTCGGAGGTGTCGGGCACGTCGAGCGTGGCCAGCCGCGCCCACAACGCCAGGTCGGCCTCGGTCGGCTCGGTCCCGCCGGCGAGCACGGCGGTCCGGTGGGCGTCGACCGCGGAACCCAGGGCGAGCACGAGGTCGGTCAGCTCGTCCCGGACGTCGTCGCCGCGCAGCCGCCGGGCCGCCGCCGCGATGAGCCGGTGGTGCTCGCGCACCAACGTCTCGAAGTGGGCGGTCTTCGTGGCGCGGTTGGCGTCCTCGGCCGCGTCGCGCTGGTACTCGGCCTGGCTGATCTCACCGTCGAGCGCACGTGCCCGTGCGGCGGCGCGATCGGCCGCGCGGTGCGCGCGCGTCGCCGCGATCCGGTCCAGCATCGCCCGCAGCACCCGGTCGGTCTGCTCGACGTAGGCGTCGGAGGCCAGCAGCCGCCAGGTCTCCTCGTCACGGCTGCGCAGCGCGTTGTTGACGAAGCGGTCGGCGGCGTGGTCGTCGTCCGACCCGTAGGGCAAGGTCACGTGTTCCGGTCCTCGATAGTGGGGGGTGAGGTCCCCCGACCGGGGGACAAGTGAGCCGGCTCGGGCGGCCCGTCGCGGGGTGGTGCGCGCGGCACGACGAGCAGGTACGGCCCGGCGGGGATCCGCCCAGCATAGGCGGCGAGCGGCTCGCTCGCGACACGGCGTGCCCTCCGCGGTGTGGGAGGCTGCGCGGACAAGGTGGAGCCGGGACCGCCCGGCGAGGTGCGGCCGGGACTGCCCGGCGTGGTGATTCGGAGATGCTGCTCGTGGTCGAGATCGTGCCCGGTGTGTCGCGGACGTTCAACGAGTTCCTGTTGCTGCCCAACCGGACCACCGCGGAGTGCACGCCCGCGAAGGTCGACCTCGGCACGCCGCTCGTGCGGCACGCCGTCGGGGAGTCGTCGCCGATCCGGCTGTCGGCGCCGTTCACGTCGGCGATCATGCAGGCGGTCAGCTCGCCCCGGTTGGCGGTGGCCCTGGCCCGGTCCGGTGGCCTGAGCTTCCTGCACCACAACCAGTCCGTGGAGCACCAGGCGGACGCGGTGCGGTTCGTGAAGAACTTCAAGGCGGGGTTCGTGGTCAGCGACACGACGGTCCGCCCGACCGACCCGCTGCGGCACCTCGTCGGCTTGATGAAGACCACCGGCCACAACACCGCCGCCGTCACCGAGGACGGCACGCCGCACGGCCGGTTCGTCGGCCTGGTCACGTCCCGCGACTTCCACTCCGACCGGCACGACCTGGACCTCCCGGTCGCCGACCGGATGCGCGCCGCGGACACCCTGACCTGCGGCAAGGAGGGCATCACCCTGTCGGAGGCCAACACGCTGCTGTGGGAGGACCGCCTCGACTGCCTGCCGGTCGTCGACGGCGCCGGGCACCTCCAGCACCTCGTGTTCCGCTCGGACTACGCCGACCACAAGCAGTTCCCCGGCGCGGTGGTGGACGCGGCCAAGCGGTTCCGGGTCGGCGCGGGCGTGAACACGCACGACTACCGCGACCGCGTGCCCGCGCTGGTCGCCGCCGGCGCGGACGTGCTGTGCCTGGACTCGTCCGACGGCTACAGCGACTGGCAGGCCGAGGCGCTGCGGTGGGTCAAGCGCGAGTTCCCGCAGGTGCCGATCGGCGGTGGCAACGTCGTGGACGGCGAGGCGTTCCGGTTCCTGGCCGACGCGGGCGCGGACTTCGTGAAGGTCGGCATCGGCGGCGGCTCGATCTGCATCACCCGCGACCAGAAGGGCATCGGCCGCGGCCAGGCCAGCGCGGTCATGGACGTCGCCGAGGCCCGTGACGCCTACGCGCGGCGCACCGGCGAGTACGTGCCGATCTGCTCCGACGGCGGCCTGCTGCACGACTACCACATGGCCCTGGCCCTGGCGATGGGCGCGGACTTCGTGATGATGGGCCGCTACTTCGCGCGGTTCGACCAGTCGCCGGGCAAGAAGGTGCGCATCGGCGGCTCGGTCTTCAAGGAGTACTGGGGCGAGGGCTCCAGCCGGGCCCGCAACTGGCAGCGCTACGACCAGGGCGAGGACAAGCTGCACTTCGAGGAGGGCGTGGACGGCTACGTGCCGTACGTCGGCGACCTCGGCGACGCGCTCGCCCTGACCGTGGCCAAGATCAAGGCCACGATGGCGTCCTGCGGCGCGGCGACCATCCCGGTCTTCCAGTCCACCGCGCGGGTGACCCTGGTGTCGGAGCAGAGCTACCAGGAGAACGCCGCCGCGGTCGCCGTGCGCGACAGCGCCGACACCACGCTGGACTGAGTCGGCGGTGGCGGCGCGGGCGGCGCCGCCACCACCGGTGTCAGATGTGCGGCAGCTCGACCTGGACGGTGCGGCCGTTCAACGGCTGCACGGGACGCGCGTTGCCCTCGTAGAACAGGCTCTGGAAGCGGGAGACGGTCGCCTGGGTGACCGTCTTCTCCCCCATCAGGAACCACTGCACGCCCTCGGTGAACGGCGCCGTGGTGAGCGAGCCGGTGTAGCGGGCCGTGGCGCGGTTCACCGGCAGCAGGGTGTTCAGGTCGATGTCGGCGAGGTGCACCTCGTCGCCGCACTCGGGCGCGAGGCGCGACAGCACCTTGTCCACAGTGGACGGCGCGCCGACGCGCAGCGGCACGCCGATCACCAGCAGGGCGCCCGCCGCGCTGCGGTGCACCAGGTGCATCTCCAGCGGGTCGGCGTGCCCGGCGAAGCGGTGCTCCGACGGGGTGTGGAAGTGGAACTGCACGAGGTCGTACCGGACGCCGGAGAGCGTGACGTGGCCGGCGCCGGGCTCGACCTCGAACTCCTCGGTCTCCTCGTGGTCGCGCACGGCGCAGCCGTCGGCCGCCGCCGCGTCCTTGCGGACGTAGTGCAGGTCGCCGGCGGCGTGGTGCCCGTAGGAGATCAGCAGCGGGGGCAGGTGCGGGTCCAAGCGGATCGACGACGGCGTGAGGTCGATCGGGCTCTGCGACGGCACCTGCGACTGGGCCGGTGCGACGCCGGCGGTCAACAACGCGCTGAGGACGACCGGTACGGCGACGGCGACGATGCCTTTTCTTGCCACGTGGCGCAGCCCTTCGGGGACAGGGACCGGGCGGGGGTCGACCCGCTCGGCGGGACCGCACCATCATTGACCCGTTCGAGTGATAATCAATAGGTCAACAAATCACCCGAAAACGCCGGAAACGACATAACAACCTGTGCCATTCGTCACAGATCGCCATTTCGGACAATTTGCCGCGGCCACCGGAAAAGCCGAAATCGCCCAATTCGAAGAAATCGTTCGAGGTGCCGCCCGCCCGTGGCCGGTCCGGCCCCGACGGCGCGGGCCGCCCGGTCCGGGAACCGGAAAGTTCCGCGTCCTCCGGCGAACCCGGTCCAGCGCGGCGCCGAGCGCGGTTGACTTCCGGGAGGACGCGAGGAGGGGCATGGCGGAGCGATTCGGGCCATACCGGGTGGGCGAGCTGCTCGGCCGCGGCGGCATGGGGGTGGTGCACCGCGCTTTCGACACCGCCCACCGCCGCACGGTCGCGCTGAAGCGGCTGCTGACCCGTGACGAGGAGTACGAGGCGCGGTTCCGCCGTGAGTCGCGGATCGCCGCCGCGCTCACCCACCCGCACGTGGTGCCGGTGCACGCCTACGGCGAGATCGACGGGACGCTGTACCTGGACATGATGCTCGTCGACGGCGTCGACCTGCACCGGCTGCTGGCCGACGGCACGGCCCCGGACGACCTGCTCGTCCTGCTGGGCCAGGTCGCCGAGGCGCTCGACGCCGCGCACGCGGCCGGGCTGGTGCACCGCGACGTCAAACCGTCCAACATCATGGTCGACCGGGCGGGCCACGCGTACCTGGCCGACTTCGGCATCGCCCGCCCGGTGTCCTCGGCGGCGACCGCGATCACCCGCACCGGCCACTTCATCGGCTCGCTGGACTACCTCGCGCCCGAGCGCCTCGGCGGTGAGGCCGACGGCCGTGCCGACGTGTACTCGCTGGCGTGCGTGCTCTACGAGGGCCTGACCGGGCGGGTGCCGTTCGGCCGCGCGGAACCGGCCGCGAAGCTGGCCGCGCACCTGCTGGAACCGCCACCCGCGCCGTCACGGCTGGACCCGCGCATCGGTCCCGCCCTGGACGCGGTGCTGGCCCGCGGCCTGGCCAAGGACCCCGGCCACCGCTACCCCACGGCGACGGCGTTGATCACCGCGGCCGTCGACGCCTTACGCGCCAACGGCACCGCGACGGTCGCCGCGGACACCGCCGACCAGGAGCGGTTCGTCGAGGCGATCATCCGGTCGGCCGCCGGCACGGCCGTGGTCGCGGGCGGCGAGGGCTGCCCGTACCCCGGGTTGCGGGGGTTCGCCACCGAGGAGGCGGGCTGGTTCCACGGTCGCGGGCACGTGGTCACCGACCTGCTGGTGCGCCTGGCCGACCAGCTCGTCCGGCCGGAGCCGACGGTGCTGGTGGGCGCGTCGGGCTCGGGCAAGTCGTCGCTGGTGCGGGCAGGGCTGTTACCCGCGGCGGCGGACTGGCCCGCGGTGGTCCTCACCCCCGGCCCGGACCCGGTCGGCGCGCTGGCCGCCGCGGTCGCCGCGCGGACCGGGCAGGACACCGCCGCGCTCGTCCGGCAGATCCGCGCGGGCAGGCTCGATCCGGCCGCCCGCGTGCTGGTCGTGGTCGACCAGTTCGAGGAGCTGTTCACCCACGACGTCGACGAGTCCGACCGCGCGGCCTTCGCCGCCGCCCTGGCCGATCCGGGCCTGGGCCTGGTGGTGCTGGCCGTGCGCGCCGACTTCGTCGAGCAGTGCATCGGCCTGCCGCCGCTGCGCCGCGCGCTGGCCCGGTCGGTGATCCTGGGACCGCTCGGCGTCGACGAGCTCAGCGAGGCGATCACCGCGCCCGCCGCGGCGGTGGGCACGGCGGTCGAGCCGGGCCTGCCCGCCAGGCTGATCGCCGACCTCGGCGGGCCCGACTACGACCCGGGCGCGCTGCCCCGCCTCGCGCACGCGCTGCGCGAGACCTGGCACCACCGGCAGGGCGACACGCTCACGTTGGCGGCGTACCTGGCCACCGGCGGGATCGACGGCGCGGTCGCGCGCACCGCCGAGCAGGTCCACGCCAAGCTGACCGCGGCCGACCGCGCGGTCCTGCGCGCCACCGTGCTGGGCATGGTGAGCGTGCACGACGGCGGCGCGGTCACCCGGCGCCGTGCGGTGGCGCCGCCGGGACCGGTGCTCGACGAGCTGGTCGCCGCCCGGCTCGTCACCGTCGACCGGGACGGCGCCCAGCTCAGCCACGAGGCGCTGCTGTCGGCCTGGCCGCGGCTGCGGGCGTGGGTCGACGAGGACCGCGACGCCCTGCTGGCCCGTCGCCGCCTCGCCGACGCCGCGCAGCGGTGGGCCGACGCGGGCCGCGACCCCGGCGACCTGCCTCGTGGACCGCGCCTGGCCGCGACCTTGAGCCTGGCCGACGGGCGCACCGACCTGACCCTCGTCGAACGGGACTACGTCGACGCGGGCCGACGGGCGCTCAACCGCTCCCGGGCCGGGCGGGTGGCGGTGACCGCCGGGGCGTTGGCGGTGGTCGTGGTCGTCGCGATCGCCGCCACCGTGGCCGTGCTGGCGCGCGGCGAGTCGGCCCAGCGGCTGTCCCGGCAGCTGGCCACCGAGTCGCTGACCACCGAGGACCCGGTCGCGGGGGTGCGCGACGCGCTGCGCGCCTGGCACGCGGACACCACCCCGGAGGCGCGGTCGGCGCTGCTGTCGGCGGTGAGCCGCGTGCCTCCCGTGGCCCTCGGCCAAGGGGACCACCCCGCGTTCGCCGGCGCGCTCACGATCGACGTCGACCCCACGGGCCGCCGCGTCGCCGTGGGCGGGCACGACGGCGAGATGCTGGTGTGGGACGTCGCCGAACGGCGCGCGCTCCTGGCGGCCGAACGCGGTTCGGGCCATGGCGTCACGGCGGTCCGGTTCTCGCCCGACGGCGCCCGGCTCGCCGTCTCGAACCGGGGCACCAGGGTCTGGCACATCGCGACCGCCTCGGTGGAACGGACCGTCGACGGGGGCAACACCGCCGCGTGGAGCCCGGACGGCACGCTCGCGGTCGCGGTGTCGGGCGGCGTCGAGCTGTGGCGCGACGGCGTCCGCGTGCGGGCGTTCGCGCCCGGTGAGTGGATCTCAGCCCTGCGGTTCCGCCCCGACGGGCGCAGGCTCGCCATCGGGCGGTCCGACGGCGCCGTCGAGCTGTGGGAGCCGGCGGGCGAGCGGGTCGGCCTGCGCACCGAGCACCGCGACGAGCTGCCCGGCTCGGAGAACCTCGTCCACCTCGCCTACGCCGCGTCGTACCTGGTGTCCTCGCGCGTGGACGAGGCGATCCGGCTCTGGGACCCGGACACCGCCGAACCGCTGCGCGAACTCGGCCGTGCCCGCAGCCAGGTGGCCGTCCTCGACGGGGGCGAGCGGGTGCTCACCAGCAACGGCGCCGACCTGTTCGCCCTCTCCCCCGCCACCGGGGAGGTCATGGCCGAGTACGCGGGCAACCCGCACACCGTCCACGCGCTGGCCTCGGCGGGTGGCACCGTCGCGGCGAACACGTCGTCGGGCGACACGGTGGTCGTGTGGCGGCCGAACCCGGCCCGCTCCGACCGGCTGCTCGGCCCCGCCGCGGGCCTGGGCGTCGATCCGGCCGACGGCACGGCGTGGGTCGCCGGCGCGCGCGGCGTCGTGCACGCCGGGGACGGCCGGTCGGTCGCCGGAGAGGACGTGCGGATCGGGCCACGGGGGCACCACGCCGTGCTCGCGGACGAGCAGATCACCGTGACCGCGCCCGACGGCGCGCGGCGGACGGTGCCGCTGCCGCGCGACGCCGACGTCCGGAGGTTCGCGGTGTCGGCGGACCTGATCGCGGTCTGCCTGAAGACCGCCACCGGCTACGAGATGGGTGTGTGGGAGCTGGACACCTTCGCCGAGCGCAAGCGGTTCGAACTCCCCTACCAGGTGCGCGACCTCGTCTTCTCGCCCGACGGTGCGTGGTTGGCCGGTGAGGTGCTCGGCGACGTGAGCGTGTGGTCGCGGGTGTGGGACACCGCGTCGTTCACCCAGCAGGAAGGGCGCGTCGAGGACCGGCTCGACGTCGCCATCGGCTTCCACGACGGCTCGCTGGTCGTCGCGGCGGGCGGCGTCGCCAAGTTCGTCGACCCGAGCACCGCGCACGTGCGGCGGGAGTTCCCGGTGGGCGCCGAGATCACCGCCCTGGCGTTCGCCCCCGACGGCGCGACCCTGGCCACGGTCTCCGCCGACCGGCCCGACGTGCGCCTGTGGGACGTCGCCGCCGGCGAACCGCTGGCCTCGATCCAGGGCCACCGCTCGCCACCGACGCGCCTGGCCTTCACCGCCGACGGGGTGGTCAGCGCCGGTGACGAAGTGCTGCGGATCCCGACGGACCCGGCCGAGGCGGTGTCCCGGCTGTGCGCGGTCCTCGCCGAACACCCCGATCCCGACCCGGACGACACCGGGTGCGCCTGAGTCGACACTTTCGAAACCCCGGACCGCTAGTGCTATCAGCCGTGCCAGCGCATCTACCTGCGAACACGCGTCTCTATAGGTGAGTCCGAGGCTTGACTCCGGCGATCATCCGGCCTTGACTGTCCGAAATAGCTCAGTCCAGGTATCGCAACTTTCGGTCGCTACGTCCCGTAGCCCGGTCCGACCCCTTGGAGGAAGTGATGTCCAGAACTGCCGCCACCGATGCCGGCAGGCCGGTGGCACGTGGCGTGCGGCGACGCGTCGCCGCGCTGGCCGGCGCGGTCGGGTTGCTCGGCGCGTTGGCCGTCGTGCTGCCGAACGCGGCCAGCGCCGCCGACTGCTCCAGCGGCTACGTCGCCCTGACCTACGACGACGGCCCCAAGGCCGGTACCACCACCCAGCTGCTCAACGCGCTGCGGTCGGCCGGGCTGCGGGCCACGTTCTTCAACCAGGGCAACAACGTCCAGGCGAACCCGGCCCTCACCCGCAGCCAGCGCGACGCCGGCATGTGGGTGGAGAACCACAGCTGGTCGCACCCGCACATGACGCAGCTCAGCCAGGCCCAGATGACCTCGGAGATCTCCCAGACCCAGCAGGCCGTCCAGTCCGCCACCGGCGTCGCGCCCAAGCTGTTCCGCCCGCCCTACGGCGAGACCAACAGCACCCTCAAGGCCGTCGAAGCGCAGTTCGGCCTGACCGAGGTGCTGTGGAACGTGGACTCGCGGGACTGGAACAACGCCAGCACCGCCCAGATCGTGCAGGCCGCGTCCACGCTGCAGAACGGCGGCGTGATCCTGATGCACGACGGCTACCAGACCACCATCAACGCCGTCCCGCAGATCGCCGCGAACCTGGCGAGCCGCAACCTGTGCGCGGGCATGATCTCGCCGTCGACCGGTCGGGCCGTCGCACCCTCGGACACCCCGCCGACCAGCACCACGACCACCACCACGACGACAACCACCACTTCGACCACGACGACGACCACCACCACCAGCACCACCACACCGCCGACCGGGGCGTGCACCGCCTCGTACCGCACGGTCAACTCGTGGCAGGGCGGCTTCCAGGCCGACGTCACGGTGACGGCGGGCTCCGCGATCACCGGCTGGACCGTGCGGTGGACGTTGGCCTCCGGCCAGACGATCACCCAGGTCTGGGGCGGCGTGTCCGTCGGCTCCGGCAGCCAGGCCGCGATCCGCAACGCCGCGTGGAACGGGTCGCTGGGCGCCAACGCCTCGACCACGTTCGGGTTCATCGCCACCGGCGCCCCGTCGGCCACGACCCTGAGCTGCACCAGTCCCTGACCCGGTGACGCACGCCGGTGCGCCCCGCACACCCGCCGCGGTGCGCACCGGCGACGTCAGCTCGTCAGGTGCCGCACCGCCCTGGGCAGGACGCCGTGCAGGTCGTCCAGCGTCCCCGGCGGGTAGTCCGCCCGGACCGTGTAGACGCACGACAGCAGGTGCCCGTGCGAGAAGAACGCCGCGCACAGCCAGTACGTCTTGGTGTCGTCCGTGGTCGTGGCGCAGTACCCGAGGAACGGGTCGACCCCCTCTGGGGCATCCACGACGACGTCCTCGAGCACGGTGAACTGCTGCGGGTCCGGCTCGATCGTCCAGGTGGTGCACTGCCTGGTTGCCTCGACGACCTGCCGCAGGACCTCGGCGCCGGTGGCCTCGGCATACCCGGTCACGACCTGGCGCAGCACGATGTCGTCGTTGATCCACTCGCGGTACAGCGTGGGCATGTAGCCCCGTTCGGCGGCGACCTCCACCTCGCACGGCTTCGGCTGCCACTGGAAGGCGTACTCCTCCGCCGACGGGCCGGTGAAGCCGTAGTCCGCCATCCCGTCCTCGGGAATGGCCGCCTGCTCGACCATCGTGGGCAACCGGTCGGTCAACGACGGCACACCGGACGTCGGCACCGCGGTGGCGTTCGTCCGCTCCGCGACCGCCGAACCCGACACCGGAGTGCTGCACGCACCTAACAAGCACACGCCGACGAGTAATCCCCCCAAGGACCTCATACCCACGTGTCGCCCTCGTGGCCGGCGGTGTTTCAAGCGCAGGCGACAAAGCGCGGCGGCCGGAGCCTCAATGCGGGAACGCGCGCTGTGCCCGTCGCGTGAGGTCTTCGCGGTGGTCCTCGATCGCCAGCCCGATGTCGATCATGGTTTCGGTGTCCCGGATCCGGTCCAGGTAGCCGACCGACGCGGCGAGGGCGGGCAGGTCGACCGCGAAGTACACGCCCATCAACGGGTTGACGAACAGCTCGCTGCCCGCGGTGCGCGAGGTGACCGGCACGTTGCCGAACTCGCCGCGCAACGCCGCCGCGATCTGCCCGTTCACGATGCTCGGCCGCAGCGGGGTGGCGGCTTGGGCGTGCGCGACGGCGTCCAGGTAAGCCCGTGCCTCGGCGGAGGCGGAGGGGATGGACAGCGCGCCCAGGTAGCCGCCGGCCCGGTCCAACGCGGCCAGGTTCTCCAGCACGTGCGCGTGGCACACGCCGTGGTAGGAGTCGACGCCGAAACCCAGGCACACCACCAGTCGCTCCACGCCGTCGAGCGCGTCGACCGCGGCGAGGCTCGCCACGTCCTCCTCGGGCGTGCCGAGCCCGGACTCGTCGCCGCGCATCAGGATGTCCGTGCCGCCGTCGACCAGGACGACCGCGTCCACGCCCAGCCGGTCGACCAACGTCCGGTAGGCCGCGGTCAACGGCCGCACCCCGGTGCGCGGGAACGCGTGCACGGTGGACGGCAGCGCGCGGGCGGCCAGCCACCGGGCCAAGGTGCGCTCGGGGAAGTAGTCGTCGCTGCCCGCGCTGTCCGGCCCGACCGCCGCCACGTCGGGCGCGATCCAGTCGTCGAGGTCGAGCCGGTCCAGCGGGCTGAACGAGAGGTTCGCCAGGTGCACCCGCTTGCCCGACGCGCGCAACGCGAACGCCAGCGGCAGACCCGCGTACACGTCGAACCCACCGCCCGCGCCCGCGACCAGCACGCTCGACGCGGACTTCAACCGGGTGAACAACGGGGGCTCGGACAACGTGAACACCCCGTGATCATAGGGAGGGCGGCCCCGCGACCGAGCGCCTCGGCTAGCGTCGTCGAGCGTGACGGCACGTGATCTCCCGACCCCGCCGGCCTTCACCGCGCTCGAAGCCTGGGCCGGACCGGGGCGGGTCGTCCGCGCCGCCGAGCCGGACCTGGCCGCCTGGCGACTGCCGCGACCGCAGAAGGCGTCGCTGGTCTCGAGTGGCGTGCCGGTGCTCGAAGGTGTCGTCGACGTGGTGTCGTTCGCGGCCGAGCCGACGGGGTACCGGCTCGCGGGCCGCGACCCGGGCACGACCTACGCCGCCGAACCCGGGACCGGACGGGTGCTGGAGCGGGCGTCGGGCGGCACGAGGCTGGTCAACTCCTCGATCGACCACTGGCTGTGCTCGCTGCACCTCGTCGGGACCTGGCTGGCCGGCTCGACCGCGATCCACCAGTGGGACGAGGACGCGGCGATGGAGGAGCGGGCGCTCGCCGAGCTCGCCGACCTGGTGGAGCGGATCGCCCGCCTCGACCCGGCCGCGCGGGGCGACGACCACCGGACGCACTTCTGGCCCGCCGTCCTGGACCGGTGGCTGTACTGACCGACGCGACGGACGCCGTCCGGTTCACGCGCCCAGCGCCCGCCGGTCCGTCGGTTCCCGGCCGAGGTCGTGCAGCCAGTGCTCGTGGCCGGGTGGCTCGTAGACCATCGGCGACTCCGCGAACCGGCGCAGGGCGGCCTTGTCGGGCTTCGCCCGGCGCAGGGCGGCCACGACCCGGTCGAGCCGGCGGGTCCGCTCGTCGGGGTCGGCGGGAACGGCGGGCAGCTGGTCCGGCCCCGGGCGGGAGCCGTCGGCCAGGTAGGACAGCACGACGACGCGGAGGCCGACCTCCGCGACCACGCCGGGGTGCCACGCCCCGCTCGGGAGGTCGTCCAGTTCCGCCAGGAGGTCCCGGGCTCGCGCGTGCTCGCCGATCTCCGCGTGCGTGGCGGCCAGCTCGACCGTCGCGCACAACGCGCGGGCGTGGTCCTTCGCCGCGCGGTGCAGGTGGGTGGCGGCGAGGAACAGCTCGGCGGCCTCGGCGTGGGACGACTGGCGGCGCGCCGCGCGGGCGCCGAAGAACGCGGCCAGCCCGGCGTTGCCGAAGTTCCGGTCCTCCTCGAAGAGGTCCGCGGCCTTGCGCCACAAGGCGGTCGCGCCGGGGCCGGTCGCCACCCTGGCCTCCTCGTAGAACGCGTCGGCACGCAGCCGCACCGGCGTCCGGGCGTCCATCAAGGCGCGGGTCACGGCCACCCAGCGCCGGGCCGCGGCGAAGTCCGACAGGCGCAGGGCGAGCCTGGTGTTGTTGATCGCCACCGGCAGCGCGGTGGCGTTCAGGCCGACGGTCCGGAACGCGTCGACCGACCGCTCTCCCGCCGCCAGCGCGCCGGCCGGGTCGGACCGGCCCGCGAGGTGCCTGGCCAGCTCGAACGTGACGCGCCCGACCAGCTCGCCGAGCCCGGCGTCGGCGGCGACGCGCTCGGCGGTGGCGAACGCGGCCGCCGCGGCCTCCCCGTCGAGGGTGCGCGCCAGGTCCAGGTACTCGCGCACGGCCGCGTCGACGTCGCCGGCGCGGTGGCGCAGCCGGGCCGCGTGCTCGCGGTCGCGGCGGACGGACTCGTCGTCGGACTCCGCCTCGTGCACGGCGCGCAGCCCGTCGGTGAGGTCGCCGGCCAGGTCGAACCACTCCTCCCGTTCGGCGAGGTCGCGGGCGGCGACCAGCGGGGTCGGGTCGAGCCGGAGGACGAGGTCGGGTTCGGCACCGGCCCGCAGGTCGTCGCGCAGCCTGGTCAGCAGGAGCTTGCGGAAGCGGGCCACGGCGTCCGGCGACTCCTCCGCCTCCAGCCGCTCCCGCGCGTACAGGCGCACGAGTTCGAACAGCCGGAACACCGGTTCGGGCGGGTCGCCGAGCTCCTCGTACCCGGCCACGCTGCGGTCGGCCAGGCGGTAGAGGGTGAGCCGGGTGGCGTCCGGGTCGCGGCCCAGCCCCCGGCCGAGGTCCTCGGCGGTCGCGGCCGAGCCCGGCGCGGCGGGCAGGTACCGGAACGCCGTGCGCGCGTCGTCGTCCAGGTGCCGGTAGCTCAGCTCGATGGCCAGCCGCATCGGCAGCACGTCGTCGTCGAGGAACGCGAGCCTGGTCCGCTCGCGGGCCACCAGCCTGGCCACGCCCTCGGCGCCGGTCTCCGGGTGGTTGGTCATCCACGACGCGATCAGCCGCAGCGCCATCGGCAGGTCGGCGCACGCAGCCGCGATCCGGTCCAACGCCCCGGCCGGCGCGCCGGCGCGCACCCCGGCCAGCAGCTCGACCGACGCCGCGCGGTCCAGCGGCGGCACGCGCAGCACCACGTCGGCGTAGCCCTGCGTGCGGTTGCGGGAGGTGACGACGACCGCGCACGTCGGCGGCGCGGGCACCAGGGGCGCGACGTGCTTGGCGTCCAACGCGTTGTCCAGCACCAGGAGCACCCCGCGCCCGTCCAAGGCGGCACGCAGGTGCGCCGCCTCCGCGCCGGGCTCGGGCGTCACGCCGACGCTGTGGCACACCAGCCTCGCCACGTCCGACGCCGTCCGCCGCGCGTCGAGGCCGAGCAGGTCCACGTACCGGACGCCGCCGGGGAACCGGTCGGCCAGCACGTGGGCCGCCTCGACCGCCACGGCCGAGACGCCCGCCCCGAGCTGACCGGTGAGGAACGCCGTGGCCCGGCCCCGTTCGGCGAGCCGGGCGGTGACCCGCGCGACCAGGTCGGCCACCAGCGCGCCCCGACCGGCCAACGCGGGCTCGCGCGGCGGCAGCGCCGTCATGCCCAACGCCGTGCGGTGCAACGGCGTGGGCGCGACGGGCAGGCCGGCGGCCTCACCCGGCCGCACCAGCACCGCCTGGGTCGAGGCCGACCGGACCGGCGGCAGGGCGGCGGCCAGGGCGTTGGCGAGTCGTCGCGCGTCCGGGGTGGCGGCCCGGCCGGACAACACCTCGCGCCGCAGCTCGACCGAGGCCGCATCGAGGTCGGTGCGCTCGTCGGCGAGCCGGCGCACCAGCTGCCGCCGCACCGCCGCCGGCAGGTCGCGCGCGCCCGGCACGGCCTCGGCGCCGAGCACCCAGCGGGCCAGCGCCTCGTCGTGACCGGGCAGCGACGGCAGCAGCACCCGCGGGTCCAGGCCGCGCCGGGCCAGGTGCGGCCACAGCGCGTCGGAACCGCCGACCTCGGTCACGGCCGCGGCCAGCAGCTCGGAGGCGACGCCGCCCAGCGCGTCCAGGTCGAGCCGGCGCAGCAGGGGCCCGAGCTGCGCCGCGACCTCGTGCGGTCCCTCGCCGCGCGGCAGGCGCGAGTCGCGCAACGACTCCAGCAGCTTCGCCGCCGCACCCGCCAGGTCCAGGCCGTCACCCAGCCGCAGGGGCGTCCGCAGCTCCAGCCCGTACGGCAGGGCGTCCACCTGCTCCAGCACCAGCGGCACGACGCGCCGCCGACCGTCCGCGCGGGCCAGCGTGATCGCGCGGACGATCTCCTCACGCAGGTAGACGGCGTTCTCCGTGCGTCGGGACACCAGCACCACGGTGATCCGCGACGCCCGCAGGTGCCGGTCGAGGACGAGGTCCCACTCGTCGCCCGCGCGCAGCATCGAGTCCTCGTAGACCGTCGCGTGCGGTTCCAGCAGGGACCGCAGCCGTTCGGCGGTGGGGCTGTCCGCGCCGGCGTGCGCCAGGAAGAAGTCCCACTCCACCCGTTCCTCCCCACCGCGCGGCGATCCCCACTGCCACTGTGTCGGCCGAACCCGCCCCAGCGCTACCTCGCCCACTGCCGAGGGCTGATCTGCCCACAGCAGCACGTGCCGCGAGACGCGCCCGTGCCCGGGCATGGTCGGGGCATGACCGACAACGCCAAGCAGCCCTTGTTCGACCACCGACTGCGAGACCGGTTCTTCAGCCAGCGGGTGCTCGTCCTCGACGGCCCGCTCGACGACGACAACGGCACCGTGCTCGCCACCCAGCTGCTGTCCCTGGCCGCCGAGGACCCCGACAAGGACGTCGCGCTGTGGATCCACTCGCCGGGCGGCTCGGTGCCGGCGATGCTCGCGATCCGCGACGTGATGCGGCTCGTGCCGTGCGACGTGGCCACCCTCGCGTTGGGACTGGCGTGCAGCGCCGGGCAGTTCCTGCTGTCCGCGGGCACGCCGGGCAAGCGCTTCGCCCTGCCCCACGCCCGCATCCTGATGCACCAGGGCTCGGCCGGGATCGGCGGGTCGGCCGTCGAGGTGCAGGTGCAGGCGGACGACCTGCGGCACACCCGCGACACCGTGCTCGGGCTCATCGCGGAGGACACGGGCCAGCCGATCGACCGGATCTTCACCGACTCCCTGCACGACCGCTGGTTCACCACCGGTGAGGCGCTCGACTACGGCTTCATCGACCAGGTCGTCGAACGCCTGGACCAGGTCGTGCCCGTGCGCACGCACGAGCTGGGGCTCGGCCCGCGGACGGGGGCGCGCGCATGAGCACGTACACCATCCCCAACGTCATCACCCGCGCCCCGGGCGGCGAGCGGATCATGGACGTCTACTCGCACCTGCTGTCCGAGCGGATCGTCTACCTCGGCACCGCGATCGACTCCGGGGTGGCCAACGCCCTGATCGCGCAGCTGCTGTACCTGGAGGCGGACAACCCGGACCGCGAGATCAACCTCTACATCAACAACGAGGGCGGCGACCCGTCCGCGATGCTCGCGCTCTACGACACCATCCGCTACATCAAGGCGCCGGTGTCGACGACGTGCGTCGGCCAGGCGGTGGCGACCGGCGCCGTGCTGCTGGCGGCGGGCGCGGCCGGGCACCGGTTCGTGCTGCCGCACACCAGGGTGGTGCTGCACCAGCCCGCGGCGCAGGGGCGCGGCACCATCCCGGACCTCATCCTGCAGGCCGACGAGGTGGTGCGCGTGCGTGCTCAGCTGGAGGCGATCCTGTCGCTGCACACCGGTCGCGACGTCGCGGAACTGCGGCACGACACCGACCGCGACCGGGTGTTCTCCGCGGCGGACGCGGTCCGCTACGGGCTCGCCGACCGCGTCCTCGAACACCGGGACTGAGGCCGGGGCCTCACGCGGCCAGGAGCACGGGTCCCGCCGGGCGACGTCCGGCCGCGGGGCCCGTGCGGCGGTGCCGGCGGACGTCGCTCGCGATGTCGGCGAGCAGGTCGAACAGGTCGACGCCGAGCGCGCCGGTGACGGCGGCGATCATCTCGCTGGACGGTTCCTTGCGGCCGCGTTCGATCTCGGAGAGGTACTGCGGTGAGATGCCGGCCCGTTCCGCGACGTCGACGAGGCGGCTGCCCCGTTCCTCCCGCGCCGCGCGCAGGGACCGGCCGAGCACGTCCCGCCACAGCGGGTCCGGCTCGCGATCCGGCGTGCGATCCGGTGTGCGCTTCTGGTGGAAAGGGAGGATGTCCGCCATGCCGCCATCGTGACGCAGGCCGGGCGCACAAGGGCAGCGGTTCCGCTCCCGGCGGACACGGCGGGTGGGGCGTTGATCGTTAGCACAACGTTGGCGCGGCGTTGGCGGCGATCACTTGACTGCCAGGGTCAGGCGTCCCCGTCCCGGCTCGAACCCAGCGCTTGTGAGGAAGGTCCGGCTCATGGCAACAGGCACCGCCGAGGTGGTCCCCGCGCGAACCGTGCTCAGGAAGACCGCGGCCAGGGCCGACGTCCAGCAGCGGATCGAGGCGATCGGCAAGGAGGCGGAGGCCGAGCCGGACTCCGTGGTCGGCAGGCCGACCGGCGGTCGGTTCCCCGACGACCCGTTCGCGAGCCTGCGGGGCGTCGCGGGGTGGGCGGTCGACTACGTGACCTTCCTGCGCGAGCCGATCGACCAGTTGCAGGGCGACCCGCAGAGCGTGCAGGCCACCGCGGACGCGATCCGCTCCGCGGCGGAGCGGATGCGCGAGCTGGCCTCGACGCAGCGCGACACGCTGGCCAAGCCGCAGGGGTGGACCGGCAAGGCCCAGGAGGCCTACCAGACCAGCATGGACACCCTCGGCGAGGAGCTGGACTCGGTGGCCGGCGCGGTGGCGGTGAAGGGCGTGGTCGTCGAGAACAGCGGCGCGATGGTGCAGGCGCTGCGCGAGGCGTTGCTGCACACCGTCGGCCAGTACTCGAACTCGCTGGTGCCGGGCGCGATCACCGCCTACGTCTTCGCGCCGATCACGTTCGGCGCGTCCATCGCGATGTTCCTGGCCTCAGTGGTGGACAGCGCGTCGCAGCTCGGGACGAGCATCTCGGCCAAGATGGACGACCTGAACGCGGCGCTGACCCGCCAGGTCGACCGGGTCAAGCAGCTCGACGAGATCTCGGACGAGGTCGGCCGCGGCTGGGAGCGCTTCGAGGCCGCCACGAGCGGTGTTTCGGCGGCGAAACCGGCCCACAACGCGTCCAGGCGCATGCTGCGCGAGGGCGAGACCACCGAGGCCTCCCGGCCCATGGCGGCCAAGCGGATGTTGGCCACGGAGGGAACGGAAGCGCTGCGGCCCATGGAGGCTCGGCGAATGGTCGCCGTGGAGGAAACCGAAGCGCTGCGACCGATGGAAGCCACGCGGATGGTCGCCGCCGAAGAGAGGGAAGTGCTGCGACCCATGAACGCCGTGGCGGCCGAGCGGCTCGTCGGTCGGCTCGTGGACGAGCCCACCTACTCCGCGCGGGTGGCTGAGGAACCGGTCCAGGCGCGGCAGGCGCTCCAGGCCGAACCGATGATGCGGGCGTCCCGCGTGGAGGAACCGCTCCAGGCCCGCCACGCCGTGCACGCCGAGCCGCTGCAAGCAGCCCACGTGACCGAGCCGCTGCAAGCCCGCCACGCCGTCCAAGCCGAACCGATGATGCGGGCGACCTACGCGCAGGCCGAGCCGATGGTGCAGGCAACCCGCGCCGACGCCCCCGTGCAGTACGAGCGGGCCGTCCACGCCACCGAGCCGGTCACCCACTACCGAGCCGCCGAGCAGGGGGAGCTGCGCGCGGTGCACGCCACCCGCGAGGCGACGGTCCGCAGGGTCGAGGAAACCGAGTAGGCCAGGGCGGTCCCCGACCGCCCGGCCGAGAACCTCCCCGTCCTTCCCACTTCCCTGCGTTCCGCGGAGGCAACGCCATGGTCACCCCCACCACGATCAGCACGCCGCCCCCTCCCGGCGGCGACTCCGGCTTCACGATGGACGCGTCCGCGATGGACACGCTCCAGCAGCAGGCCGACAACCTGCGCACCGGCTACGAGGAGGTGTCCTCGAAGCTGTCCGGCCAAGCGTTGGCGGGCAACGCCTTCGGCACCGCCGGCGCGTTCGCCGTCGAGGCGTTCAACGCCTCCACCACCAAGTCGGTCGAGCTGACGGGCAAGGCCGCCTCGACCTTGGGGCTCGTCGGCGACGGCCTGAAGGCCACCGCGCAGACGCAGCAGGAAGCCGACCGCGCCAGCGGCGAGCAGTTCGCCTCGGTCGAACCCGCCACGATCGCCGACGGCCCGCAAGGCGCACCGACCGGCGGCCCCAACGGCACCGCGACCACCCAGGGCCCGCCGGTCACCCCGACTGAGACGATTCCCGGCGGCGCCGGGAGCGGCGGCGCCGGAATCGCCTCCCAGCCCGGCGGGCCGCAGGTGCCGCCGACGAACGACATCCCGGGCGCCGACGGCACCACGCAGGCCTCCAACTACACCAACCCGGAATCCCAGGGCGGCACACCAGGAGGTCAAGGCGGCGGCGCACCGGCCGGCCAGTCCGCCGGGATCCCCACCGGCCAGATGCCCCCGACGCCCACGATGCCGGGCACTCCGGGAATGCCCACCGCCGACACCGCGACGAAGCCGTCCACCCCGGCCACAATGCCCACCGCCAACGGCGCAGGTTCCCCGGACGAGACCAAGACCGCCGCCGCCCGGACGTCGACCCCGCCCCCGCAGGCCACCACCCCCCAGCCCGCGCCGGTGCCCGACTTCCCCGAGATCCCGGACCCGCCGCCCGTCCCGAGCGGTTCCGGTGGCGGCGTCGGCGCGAACCTCGCCGACGCCCTCAAGACCACGCCCACGACCGGCGGCGAGTCGGCCTCGGGCACCAAGACCCCGGCCGGCAGCACCGCCCCCTCGGCCAACACCACACCGCCGCCGACGCCTCCCATCCCCGAGGTGCCGAAGGACCTGTTCAAGCAGCCCACCATCCCGGACCTCGGCACGGGCGGCAGTTCAGCCGGCGGTTCCGGCAGTTCGGCCGGCGGCTCCGGCGGTCTCCCGGGCAGCTCCGGCGGACTCCCCGGCAGTTCCGGCGGTCTGCCCGGTGGTTCGAGCGGCGGGCCGTCGGGAGGTGGCTCGGGATCCACCGGCAGCGGTGCGGGGTCGCCGACCGCTCCCGGCGCGACGACGCCGTCCGGCGGCATGACCCCTCCGCCGATGCCGCCGATCCCGGAAGTGCCCAAGGACCTCTTCAAGCAGCCGACGATCCCCGACCTCGACACGGGCGGCGGCACGGGCACTTCCGGCGGCTCGTCGGGCGCCGGCGCGGGAACGCCGGGCTCGTCCCTGCCGGGTGGCACGCTGCCCACGACCCCGCCCGTCCCGGACCTCGCCGATCCCCGTCCCGGTGAGCAGTCGCCAGGGGATCAGGGCGGTCGCGGCGGCCGTGACACCTCCGACCACGACCGCCCCGGCCAGGACCGCGAGCCCGGCAACCGCGAAGGACGCGACCGCGACGGCAGCGAGCACGGCGGACGCGACCACGACGCCGGCGACCGCAATGACCGGGACGGCGAAGGCCGGGACCGCCACAGCAACGACCGCGAAGCCGGTGACCGCGACGGCCGAGACCGCCACGGCAGCGACCGCGAAGGCAGCGACCGCGAAGGCCGGGACCGTGAAGCAGGCGAGCGCGATGACCGGGACCGTGAGGCCGGTGACCGCGACCGCGGCGATCGTGAAGCGGGCGACCGTGAAGGCCGGGATCGCGACAGCGGCGAGCACGGCGGCGGTGGGGCGGGTGGTGGTGGTGAGCAGGACGGCCGGTCCGAGCGCGACCAGCACGGCTTCCCGATCACCTCGGTGGACGGCAAGCCCTGCCTCGACCTGCGCGACCTCCCGGCGCAGGAAGGCGAGCGCTGGCAGGAGACCATCCGCGACATCCTCGCCACCAAGGGCGAGGGGTCCTTCTTCTGGGCCGGCGACACCATCGACGCCCAGGGCCGGCGGCACTCCCTCATGGACCTGGCCGAGTTCATGACCAACCTCGACGCCCGCGCCGAACCCGAAGCGTCCAAGCAGCCCGAACGCGCGGTGTCGGACGACGTCGCCGCCAGCCCGGCCCGCAGCGCCAACGGCGACGTCTACGTCCTGGTGGGCCCCAACCGCGCCGAGGGCGACCCGGTCGAACTGACGGACTTCCCGACGCTCCAGGCCAACCCGAGGATCGAACGGGTCTTCGCGATCGACGCCCTCACCGGCCGGGAGACCCAGATCCACCCGAAGGTCTCGTGACCTTGCGGGCGCGGGAGCAATCCCGCGCCCGCTTCGGCAAACCCGCGCCGTTCAACGCAACGGTGCAATTGTCACGAGCGCCGGAGACCGGACGTCGCGGTCAGCCAGGGCGCGCCGGTGCCCGCCATGCTCTCGTAGAACGGGTGGCCATCGGTGATCTCGCCCTGGTCGACCGTGCGGCCGGTGAACGCCGAGGCGTACACGGCGGCGACGAACTCCATGGTCACCCTGGTGTCGGCAGTGGACACCGGCGGTGTCCCGCCGGTGTCGAGGGCGTCGAGCACCGCCGCGAGCTGGGCGGTGTGGCCGCTGGGCGTGTCGGCCGGCCCGCCGTCCCACGCCGACACGACCTCGGGCGACGTGGGAGCGGCGGTGAACGTCCAGTGCGAGTCGTCGTACCCGTAGAGGTGCTCCAGGTCGACGGTCGCCCGTTCGAAGTCGAAGCGCAGTTGGCTGGTCTGGCGCGGCGAGACCACCGAGTTGACCACGGTCGCCACCGCGCCGGAGTCGAACCGCACGAGCGCCGCCGACACGTCCTCGGTGTCGGTCGGCCGGGCCTGGCGCGCGGCGATCGCGGTGACGCTGCGCCACTGCCCCAGGATGGACAGCAGCAGGTCGAACTGGTGGATCCCGTGCCCCATGGTCGGCCCGCCGCCCTCCAACTCCCACTTCCCCCGCCACGGCGCGGCGAAGTAGTCGTCGTCGCGGAACCACAACGTGCTCGCCGACGCCACCAGCGGCCGGCCCAGCGCGCCCTCGGCCACCAGCCGCCGCAACCGCACCGCGCCGGACCCGAACCGGTGCTGGAACACGGTCGCCATCGGCACCCCGGCCGCCTCCTCGGCCTCCCGCAACCGGTCGAGACCGGCCAACGACAGCACCGGCGGCTTCTCCACCACCGGCACCGCGCCCGCCGCCAGGCACTCCAACGCGAGCGGCAGGTGCGTCCCCGGCGGCGTGCACACGTGCACCAGATCGGGTCGTCGGGCCTCGATCAGCGCGGTCAGGGTCGGGTAGGCGGGCACGTCCCAGGTCGCGCCGAACGCGGCGGCCCGGTCGGGGTCGAGGTCGACCGCGCCGACGAGCCGCGCCCGCCCGGCCAGGTTCCTCATCGCCTCGGCGTGCGCGCCGGCGATCGCGCCCGTGCCGACGATCGCGCAGGTGTAGCTACGACTGGTCAAGACAAGTGCTCCTCGTCCGCTGCGACTTCCAGGTGGAGATCCACGTCGACCGGGCTCAGCCGCCCGCACATGCCGAACACCCGCTCCGGTTCCGGCGTCCGGAACACCGCCGCCCGCTCCAGGTGCGCGGTCACGCCCCGCGCCACGTCCCGCGTGATCGAGAGGGTGGCCTCGGCCTGGCCGAGCGGCCCGTCGCGCACGATGTCCGCCCACGCGCCGGCCCGACCCCGGACCAGCGCCGCCGCCGAGGCGTAGAACTCCCGCAGCGGACCCGGGTCACCGGCGCGGACCGCGTCCCGGATCCGGACGAAGCCCTCCACCGCCAGGTCACGGCGTCGGCGCGCGTCGGCGGCGCGTTCGGCCTCCGTCGCCCGGACCGGCAACGTCGCCGCGTCCCGGTAGCGGTAGCGGTCGGCGACGACCTCGGGCGGGAACGTCATCACCGCGTCACCCGCCTCCGGCAACCCCGCGTTGCCCATCAGCACGACCACCCGCAGGCCGCCGTGGTTGACCGCGCGGTGGATCGTGCCGGGGGTGAACCACACCACCGAACCGGCCACGAGCGGGATCTCGCGGCAGCCGTCGAGGGTCACCGCGTGCAGCTCGCCCTCACCGCCCACGACCACGTAGCACTCGGTCGACGCCAGGTGCACGTGCGGGCTCCCGCCCACCACGCCATCGGGCGCCGCGTCGTCGTAGACGTCCAGGAACGACAACGACGTCCCGCCGGGGAACGTGCTCACACCGACTCACCCAACACACCGCGCACCGAATCCGCCAGGGCCGCGGCGTCCTCCTCGCCGCCGTCGGCCACCCCGGCGCCGTAGCGGAACCGCACGGTCTCCCCGTCCGCGACGACGAGCTCCTCGCTGAAGAACGGGGCCGGGTTCAGGCAGGCGAAGTCCTCGGACCGGGTGAACCACCGCGGCGGGTGGTGCGGGTTGGCCCCGTGGTCGACCATCAGCACCAGGGACCGCGCGTCGTCGCCGTCGTGCCGGCCCGCGAAGGCCATCCACTCGGCACGCCGGCCGCGCACCTCGTCACCACCGGGGCCGTCGGGCGTCACGACGGTCCCGCCGGTGAACGAGCGCGGCCCGCGCCAGAACAGGCCCCCGTACCCGGCGTTCTCCCGGCCACGCGTGGTCGGCGAGCCGAACGCGATCCCGCCACCCGAGGTGTTCGTCATCGCCGTGTCGAACGTCAACGCCCACGCCTGTGCCGACAGCAGGGACGCGCCGATCGTCCGACGCTCCGTGATCACCGTGTCGCCGGCCTGGGTGACCCAGTCCAACTCGTGGGTGAACCAGGCCCGCTCCCCGTCCACGCCGACGTCGACCACCCGCCGGTGCGCCTGGGTGCCGTTGTTGTCCAGCTGCACGTAGGACCGCCCGTGCACGTACGTCGGACCGCCCCAGAAGTTCTCCTCGCCGACGTTCGGCAACGACCACGCGATCCCCTTGTGCCACACGTGGTCGTGCGGGCGGAACAAGCTCACCACCCGCCCCGCCCGCGTCCGGACCGGGTGCAGGTACGGCTTGGGCGACTCCAGGCGCGGCGTGTCGGGCGCGTAGGTGTAGCGGACGAGGTCGACGTCACCGGCGCGAACGGTCAGCGCGGACCCGAGGTCGTGCCGCACGGCCAAGGCGCTCACCGCGACAGCTCCGGCACGTCGACCCGCCCACACGCACCCGCCGGCACGCCGCCGACCGGCCGGAAGGCGCTCCGGACCGGGAGGGCGGAGCCGGCCGGGCGCCGGCGGTGCTCCACCCCGCCGGTCACGCCGTCGAGCGCGATGACGACCTCGTCCACCCGTACCCCCTTGCTCGGAAAGCGCTTTCCAGCGAGTATTCAGGGTTGCCTCGCGCGCAGTCAAGGCCCGGCGGACCGCTTGACAGCACGTTGGAAAGCGCTTTCCATTGCCGGGTGACCGCACCTCCGCCGCAGGCGGGCCACGTCGTCGTGGCACTGGACTCGTTCAAGGGCTCGCTGTCCGCGCGCCGGGCCACGGCCGCCGTCGCCCGGGGCTTGCGCCGCCACGGCGCGGACGTGCACGAGCACCCGGTGGCCGACGGCGGCGAGGGCACGCTGGACGCCCTGCTCGCGGCCGGTTTCACGGCGGTGCCGGTGGGTTCGACCGATCCCCTGGGCCGTCCGGTCGAGGCGCGCTACGCGGTCCGTGACGGGGTCGCGGTCGTGGAACTGGCCGAGACGTCCGGTCTCGACCTGGTCGGGGACGTGCCGCCGACCCCGGAGCGCGCGGCGGCGGCGTCCACGTTCGGCGTCGGGCTGGTGATCGCCGCGGCGTTGGACGCGGGGTGCGCCACCGTCGTGGTCGGCCTGGGCGGCAGCGCCACCACCGACGGCGGCACGGGTCTGCTGGCCGGTCTCGGCGCACGGCTGCTCGACGCGGACGGGGTGGCCCTCGACGCGACGACCTCGCCGCTGCGCGCCGTCCGCGCGGTCGACCGGGCCGGGCTGCACCCCCGGCTGGGCGAGGTGGGGCTGGTCGTGGCGAGCGACGTGGACAACCCGCTGCTCGGCCCGCACGGCGCGGCGGCGGTGTACGGGCCGCAGAAGGGCGCGGACGCCGCGCTAGTCGCGTCCCTGGACGCCGACCTGGCCCGCTGGGCGGACCTGCTGGACGCCGATGCCGCCGCCGTGCCCGGCGCGGGGGCCGCGGGCGGGACGGGGTTCGCCCTGCTGGCGCTCGGGGCCCGGGTGCGACCGGGCATCGACCTGGTGCTGGAGCTCACCGGCCTGGCGGACCGGCTGCAAGGCGCACGGCTGGTCATCGCCGGTGAGGGCCGCCTCGACCACCAGACGCTGCGCGGCAAGGCGCCGGTCGGCGTCGCCGCGGCGGCGAAGCGGGCGGGCGCGACCGCGGTCGCCGCCACCGGGACCTGCGACCTCGACCGCGCCGAGCTGGCCGCCGCCGGGTTCGCCGCCGCGTTCGCGCTCACCGACCTGGAGCCCGACGTGCCCACCTGCCTGACCCACGCCGAGCCGCTGCTGGAACGCCTGGGAGAGCGCATCGCCGCCGCGTTCCCCGACGACCGGCCCCCGCACCATCACGGGTGAAGCCACCCCGCCGCACGCGCCCCATCCCGGACCAAGAGACCCGCACGACCGCCCAGCACGTCATCGCCGCGTCCCGCAAGCAACCGTGAGCACCGCGGGCGACGGGTCACGGCCGCCACCGGGCGTACCACTCGGCCGCCGCGCGCAGCGGCACCGGCAGGGGTGCGATGCCGGGGTACCAGGCGCGTTCCCACTCCAGCGACACCCACCCCGACCAGTCCGCCAGCAGCCTGCCGCACGCCGCCAGCGGCACGTCGCCGGCACCCGGCGGGACCGGGGTCGGGTCGTCGGCGGCCACGTCCTTGACCTGGAAGTACCCCAAGTACTCCCCCAGCACCGCGCGGGTGCGCTCCGGCGGCTCGCCCGCCCGCCACGGGTGCACCGCGTCCCACAGCACCGCCACCCGCCCCGGGTCGCCGAACGGCGCGACCAGTCGCCGCGCCGCCTCACCGGTCGGGTGGGAGTCGTGCGTCTCGACCAGCAGCCGGACGCCGGCGGAGCGCAGGTCGGGCAGCACGGCGGCGATCCGCCCCGACGCCCGCCCGTCCTCACCGGCGCTCCCGCCGCCGGGGAACACCCGCACCGAAGGCGCACCGAGCAGCGCCGCCAACTCCACCAGGGCGCGCAGCTCGTCGACCACCGGTCCGTCCGGCCCGGGCCGGCACACCTTCGGGTAACCCGCGAGGCAGGCGACCTCCAAGCCGGCGTCGGTGATCCGGTCGCGCACCCGCGCCGCCCGCGTGGCCGACATCCCGAGGTGGACCTCCTCGTCGGGGTGCGCGCGGACCTCCAGGCCGTGGCAGCCGTGCTCGGCCGCCACGGCCGCGCTCCGCGCCACCGGCACGCCGGGCGCGCCGAGCGTGCTCACCGCGAACCGCCACCCGCTCACCCGTGCACCACCTCCAGCGGCGCGAACGACACCCTCGTCACCTGCCCGTCCGACCAGCGCACCTCGACGGCCTCCGGCCCGGCCGCCACGACCGACACCACCTCCGGGACGTCCACCGGTCCGCCGGCGAGCACGGCCAGCGCGACGTGGACCGACGTGCCGCCACCGACCCCGCGCAGCCTCGGCACGCGCGCCGACGGCGTGAACGCGGTGCCGCCCGGCGCGGTGACCTCGTCGGCGGACTCCCAGCCGTGCAGCGGGTGCAGCACCGAGGACAGGTCCGGCCCGGCGGCCCAGCCGGTCAGCTCCACCCCGGCCCCCGGCGGCGCGCCGACCACGCGGTGCACCCGCAGCTCGTGCGGTCCTCGGGCGACCACCACGCTCTCCACCCGCAACGCGGGCAGCAGCGGCGAGCCGCCGGGGAACACCGGCCGGTGCCACGAGGCGGCCCAGCCCCAGCCGTCGCCGTGGCCCGCGCCGAGCGGGTGGATGCGGCGGCGGGCGGCGCGCAGGCCGCGGAAGACCACGGTGAAGTGGTTGTCAGCCGGGTTGCGCGCTGGGGTGGGACCGGTGCGGGTGGAGTAGGCGAACCGGCTGTAGTGCGGGTCGTCGCCCTCGGCGGTCTCCGCGTGGGTCGGCCGCACGTGGTCGCTGCCGTGGTTGTGCAGCCGGGCGATCCCGTCGGCGGCCGTGGTCTGCACGAGGAAGCCCGGCGCGGGCAGGCCGAGCACGTGGTCGCGCTCCTCGACCGGCGCGTCCCGCTCGACCTCGGTCCACAGCGGGTCGTCGGGTCCGGCCAGCAGGCACACGAACGCCTTCGACGCCCAGTACGGCGAGGCCGGCCCGGAGTAGTGCTGGACCACCGGGGCGTACGGGCCGTGCCAGCCGAGGCTGAGCAGGCCGCGGTCGTCCACCGCGCCCCGGTCGAGGAAGTAGCGCAGGCAGCCGCTGAGCAGCCGGCGCGACGCGCCCGGCGCGAGCGGCGTGTGGCCGGTGACCGCGCCGAGGGCCACGGCCGCGCCGGCGGCGAACCGGTAGGTCAGCGACCGGCCGTGGTGGACGGGTGCGCCGTCGCCGCCGAAGAGCAGCGAGAACCCGGAGAGGTGCGCGCGCAGCCGCTCGCCGTGCGGGGTGCCCGTGCCGGCCAGGTGCGCGTCGAGCACCGGGTAGAGGTGCAGCGCCCAGCCGTTGTAGTGGTCGAAGGCCCGCCCGTCCCCGTCGGAGTACCAGCCCTGACCCCGGTACCACGCCTCCAGCAGGTCCAGGGCGCGCTCGCGGGCGCGGGCGGTGTCGGCGTCGCCGCGGCCGACCGACTCCAGGAACCCGGCCACGGCGTGCGGGAACAGGTACCAGTTGTTCGGCGCGGGCAGGGCGTGCAGGGCGTCGCGCAGCCAGGCCTCGACGCGGTCGCGCACGGCGTCGTCCAGCCGGTCCCACAGCCAGGGCCGGGTCACCCGCAGGGCGAGCGCGACCGACGCCGCCTCCACCATCGGCTGGCCCTGCACGTGGTGGTCGCGGATCACCGGCCACGACTCGGCGTCGTCGGCGCCGGGCGTGCGGGTGCCGGCGTCGAGGCCGTCGGCGTAGCGGGCCAGCCAGCCGTGCGGGTCGTCGCCGCCCGCGCCCGCGACCCGGTAGCCGGCGGCGAGCATCGTCCGGGCGAAGCCCTCCAGGCCGTCGCTGCGCACGCCGCTGCCCGACGCCGGGCCGGGCAGGTCCAGCCGGGCGCCGCCGGGGCTCGCCCACCGCCACGCGGCGTCCAGCAGCACGTCGGCGGTGGTCTCCCAGTGCGCGCGGGTGTACCCGGTGCGCGGGCTGAGCCGCCGGTCCTCCGCCAGGTCGGCCAAGGGGTTCACGCGATCCGTTCCTCTCCGCTCGCGGTGTGGCGGCGGGCTCGGGTCCATCCTCGGTCAAGGCTCGTCACGCGCTGTACGGGAGGCGTTCGGGCTCCACCCGCCCGAGCAGCGGCACGCCCCGGACGAACCGGCCCACCTCGGCGACCGCGAACTCGCCGATGCGCCGCAGCTCCCGGCCCTGGGCGCCGGCCAGGTGCGGGGTGATCAGCACGTTGGGCAGGGCGAACAGCGGGTGCCCGGCCGGCAGCGGCTCCGGCTCGGTCACGTCCAGGATCGCCGAGATCCGGCCGGTGGCGCACGCCGCGGTCAGCGCCTCGGTGTCGATCAGCGAGCCGCGGGCGGTGTTGATGACGAGCGCGCCCTCGGGCAGGAGGGCCAGCCGGCGGCCGTCGAGGAGGTGACGGGTCTCGGGCAGGGCGGGCGCGTGCACCGTGACGACGTCGCTGCGGCGGCAGAGCTGGTCCACCCCCACCGACTCCGCGCCGAGGCGGGCGGCTTCCGCGCGGGACACGTGCGGGTCGTGGAGCAGCACCTCGACGTCGAACGCCCGGAGCCGCCGCAGCACCAGGCGGCCGATCCGGGACGCGCCGACGACGCCGACGGTGCAGTCGTGCAGCCCGGTGCCGTCGCCGGGCAGCCAGTCGCGCGGCGCGCCCTCGGCGGCGGTCGCGTACCGCCGGGCGCGGCCGAACGCCCGCTTGGCGCCCAGGACCAGCATGGCCATCGTGTAGTCGGCCACCGGGACGGCGTTGACGTCGGCCGAGGAGGAGACGACCACCCCGCGTTCGAACACGACGGGGTCGACGGTCGACTTCACCGTGCCGGCGGCGTGCACGATCGCGCGCAGCCCCGGCGCGGCGGCCAGCACGACGGCGTCGACGCGCGGGCTGCCCCACCCCGTGACCAGGACGTCCGCTCCCGCCAGGGCCGCCGCGGCGGCCGGCCCGTCGAACGAGGTGAACGTCGCCGCCGGGTCGATGTCGACCAGGTGCCGCAACCGGGTCACGAGGTCGGGCGGGAAGACGTCGGCGAGCGCCCAGGGGGCGAGGGCGAAGACCGCGACAGGTCGCCGTGACACGGAGTGGGCTCCTATCAGTGGGCCGGGCAGCGGCCGATCCATGTAAACGTTTGCATCCACACGTCACTCTACGCACAAGCCGTCCCGCCCACAATGCCCGCAGCTCAGTCCAAGTCAGAGCCACTACAGGCGAATACACCCTGGAACACCGGGCACGCAAGGCGTTGACGAACACGTGTAACCGTTTTATGTTCGTGAACATTCTGTTTCGGCTCGGCACCGCGAGAGAGGCGTTCGACGTGAGCATGACGCGGGTCCGCGGCGGCGCCAGTCCCCCGACCGGGACGGCGCCCGCCCCACCGGAGGTGGGTCGTCCGCGCCTCGGCCACCTGCGCCGCATCCGGGCCGACCGGGTGCTGCTGCTCGTCGCGGCGCCGGGTCTGGCGTACTTCCTGTTCTTCCACTACGGCGCGCTGTTCGGGAACGTGCTGGCGTTCCAGGACTACGTGCCGTTCCTGGGCGTCTCGGGCAGCGAGTGGGTCGGCCTGGCGCACTTCGAGCGCATGGTCACCGACCCGCTGTTCTGGAACGCGGTGAAGAACACGCTGCTGATCGCCGCGTTGCAGCTGGTGTTCTTCTTCCCCGCGCCGCTGGCGCTGGCGCTGCTGCTCAACAGCGTCGTCGGCGACACGCTGCGGCGGTTCGTGCAGAGCGTGGTGTACCTGCCGCACTTCCTGTCGTGGGTCATCGTGGTCGCGCTGTTCCAGCAGATGCTCGGCGGCGCGGGCGTGGTGAACGGCTGGCTGTCGACCCTGGGCCTGGGCGGCATCTCGGTCATCGGCAACCCCGACGCCTACGGCCCGCTGGTGATCGCGCAGCTGGTGTGGAAGGAGTGCGGCTGGGCCACGATCATCTTCCTGGCCGCACTGTCCCAAGTGGACGAGCAGCAGTACGAGGCGGCGGCGCTGGACGGCGCGGGCTGGTGGCGGCGGCTGTGGCACGTGACGCTGCCCGCGATCAGGCCGGTGATCGTGCTGCTGCTGGTGCTGCGGCTGGGCGAGTTCCTGTCGATCGGGTTCGAGCAGTTCTTCCTGCAGCGCCAGTCGGTCGGCCCGGAGACGGGCGAGGTGCTGGAGACCTTCGTGTACTTCACCGGCTTCGCGAACGGCGACTTCGGCTACGCCGCCGCGGTCGGGCTGTTCAAGGGCGTGATCGGCGTGGTCCTGATCTACACGGCGAACAAGGTGGCCCACCGGCTGGGCGAACAGGGGGTCTACCGGTCATGAGCAGGACGAGCGCCCCGGCCTGGACGGGCCGGCCGACCCCGGCGGTGCGCGCCGCCAAGGCCGTGGCGCTGACCGTGGTGGTCGCGCTGGTGGTCTTCCCCTTGTGGACGGTGCTGGCGACCAGCCTGGCCGGCCCGCAGGACGTGATCTCGCACGGCGGCTGGGTGGTGTGGCCGGACGAGTTCACGTTCGACTCCTACGCCGAGATCCTCCAGGGCGGGATCATCAGCCGCGCGCTGCTGGTCAGCGCGGGCGTCACGATCGTCGGCACGGCGCTGAGCCTGGTCTGCACGATCGGCCTGGCCTACACGTTGAGCCGGCCGCGGGTGTACGGCGGCAAACCGCTGCTGCTGCTCGTGCTGTTCACGTTCCTGTTCCCGCCGGGCATGGTGCCGCTGTTCCTGGTGGTGCAGGGGGCCGGGCTGTTCGACTCCTACGCCGCGCTGGTCCTGCCGTTCCTGGTCAACGTGTTCAACCTGGTCGTGATGCGCGGCTTCTTCCAGTCGATCCCGCCGGAGCTGATCGACGCCGCGCGCATCGACGGCGCGGGCGAGCTCGGCATCCTGCGCCAGGTCGTGCTGCCGCTGTCCAAGGCGGTCATCGCGGTGGTCGGCCTGTTCTACGCGGTCGCGTACTGGAACCGCTTCTTCGAGGCGATCATCTACTTCAACGACCAGGCCAAGTGGCCGATCGGCACCGTGCTGCGGCAGTACGTCACCGGCGGGGCGTCGCTGGCCGAGACCTCGGGCGAGCTGGCGGTCACGTCGCCGCAATCGGTGCAGATGGCCGTCGTGATGCTCGCGACGCTGCCCATCGTGTGCGTGTACCCGTTCCTGCAGCGCTACTTCGTCAAGGGCGTCGTCACCGGCGCGCTGAAGGCCTGAACCCCCTCCACCGCAACCACTCCTTTCGGCTTCCAGCCGGGAGAGGAACCTCGTCATGGACCACCGCATCGACCGCCGTTCCCTGCTCCGGCTGGCGGGCGTCGGCGCGCTCGGCCTCGCCGTCCCGTCCTTCCTCACGGCGTGCGGCGGCGGCGCGTCGGGTGGCGGCGTCTCCAACGCGGGCAAGGACCTGGCGCCGTGGCCGACGTACGTGCCGTTCGCCGGTCCCGCCCCGGACGCGCCCGGCGACGACTCCGGCGTGCAGCCGCTCTACCTCAAGTACCCCGAGCGGCTCGTGCGGTCGGTGGACGGCCCGGTGGGCGACGGGTCCGACGTCACGGTGATGGTGCTGTCCTACGGCGCGCCGCCCAAGCCGGTCGGCGAGAACCAGTACTGGCAGGCGATCAACCAGGCGCTGGGCGTCAACCTGAAGGTGATCGTGGTGCCCGACCCCGAGTACGGGCAGAAGATGGCCACGCTCATGGCGTCGGGCGGCGACCTGCCGGACCTGATCATGTTCTCGAACCTGGCCCTGCCGCACGCGGCCGAGTTCGTCCAGGCCCGGTGCGCCGACCTGTCGGAGTACGTCGGCGGCGACGCGGTCAAGGAGTTCCCGAACCTGGCCAACCTGCCCACCTACGCCTGGCAGGGCATGGGCCGCATCGGCGGCCGGATCCACGGCATCCCGCTGGAACGCCCGATGCCGGCCAACAGCCTGTTCGTCAACCGGTCGGCGCTGGACGCGGCGGGCATCCCGAAGGACTGGACGACCGAGCAGTACCTCGACGCCATGAAGGAGCTCACCGGCGACCGCAAGTGGGGCGTCGGCTGGTTCAAGACGCTGTTCGGCGGCCTCGGCGGCATCACCTACCACGCCGGCTCGCTCGGCGCGCCCAACACGTGGTCGGCGAACGGCGGCGCGTTCACGCACACCATCACCACACCGCAGTTCGAGCAGGCTTTGGAGGTCATGCGCAAGCTGGTCGAGGCGGGCACGCACTACCCCGACAGCCTCACCGTCAGCTCCACCGACATGCAGAGCCACTACCACAACGGCACGGTCGCCACGATGAACGACGGCTTCGGCTCGGTGAGCCTGTCGACCCTGAAGAAGATCAACGGCCGGTTCGCCCTCGACCTCGGCCGCCCGTACGGGCCGCAGGCCACGCCGTGGCAGGGTCCCGGCGTGTTCGGCTACGTCACGTTCAAGAAGGCCGAGTCGGCCCGGATCAAGCTCCTGCTGCGCATCGTCGACTACCTCAGCGCGCCGTTCGGCACGACGGAGTACGAACTCGCCAACTACGGCGTGGAGGGCAAGCACTTCACCAAGGACGCCGACGGCATCAAGACCACCGACCTCTACAGCCAGGAGAACAACTCGCTGCTGCCGACCAGGTACGTCGGAGCCGCGCCGGCCGTGCTGCACCTGCCCGGCTTCCCGGACGCGGCCAAGGCCGTGCACGAGTGGCAGAAGGCCACCCTGCCCCGCAGCGTGCGCAACCCCGCCACCGGGCTCCGCTCGGCCACCGAGGCGGGCAAGGGCGCCCAGCTCAGCCAGATCCTCGGTGACGGGATCGCCGCGATCGCCTTCGGCCGCAAGCCGCCGTCGGCCTGGCCGGACGTCGTCACCCAGTGGCGGCAGGCAGGCGGCGACCAGGTCGCCGAGGAACTGGCGAAGGAGCACGCGGCCAACCAGTGACGCCCCTGGAGCTCCAGCCCCGACCGACAACGCCGGTCGGGGCTGGGGCTTCGACGTCCTCCGGTCACGCGGGCAGGCGGTCGCCCACCAGGGCGAGGCACTGGATCGCGGCCAGGCCGTACTGGGCGGAGGCGTTGGTGCTCAGGTCGGCCTCGTCCACCGGCTTGAGCACGTTCGGCCCCTCGACCCGCCTCGACCGGAAGTCGTGGTCCTCCGGGTAGCCCGCGTGGCCCTTCGCGAACTCCGCCCACGCCCGGTCGGCGAGCTTCGGGTCGCCGAGCTTCGCGGCGGCGTAGGCGGTGAGCCGGGAGTGGGCCTGGCGCAGGTTCAGGCTGCCCCACGACTGGCCCGTCTCCGCCTGCTGCTCGGCGGCGGTGCCGTTGTAGAGGCGGCAGTACTGCAGCCACGCCCGGGTGAACGCCTCGTCGCCGGTGAGGGAGATCAGCTCGCTGCACAGCTCGACCAGGCCGAACACCGCGCCCAGCGAACCGACGCTCACGGCGGGCCCGGTCGGCTCGAACGTGCCGTCGTCGAGGTCGTACAGGCCGCTGCCGCGCGCGAACCCGTTGGGCATCGCGGCGATGGTGCGCATGCCGTTGAGCAGCTTCTCGCGGGCGACCGGGTCGCCGCCGCGCTCCCACTCGGTCAGCCAGGCGAGCGCGAGGCCGCTCCAGTCGGTGCCGGTGCTGACGCCGAGGGCGTGCGGATCGGGCTCGTACGGCCCCGTGCGGATCTTGCGGATGGGGTCGAGGGCCAGGAACGTCCGGTCGGCGTCCACGAGGTCGCGCATCAGGTCGCCGACGCGCTCGTCGGCGGTGAGGAAGTAGAGGAAGCGCCGGTAGCCCGCGTTGCTGATGCGCGCCTGCTTGGCGCTGTCGGCCCAGTGCTGCACGCCGTGCCGCGTGCCGAGGTCGCGCCACTTGCCGAGGTGGTAGACGTCGACCTCGCCGGTGTGCCGCGTCATCGCCTCGGCGAAGCGGAACGCCTCGGCCTTGCCGGTGCGCAGGTAGTGGTACCAGAGCCACAGGTCGGTGGACAGCTCGGAGTTGTCCCACGCGTAGCCGCCGACGTCGTAGCGCCACACGTGCCGGTCGCCGTCGTAGCTGTGCATGGTGTCGCCGTAGTCCCAGAAGCCGTACCAGGACCGCTGCTCGACCTGCCCGCTGTGGTACTCGAACAGCAGGTCCAGCCGGTCTTCGATGCGGGCCTTCGCCGGGGTCGAGCGGTCGACCGGCGACCAGTCGCCGAACACGCCGGCGGCGTGCAGGTGGGCGGGCGGCGCGACGATCAGCGGCGGCGTGCGCACCGCGTCGGCCAGCTCGGCGATCCGCTCCGCCGCCGGCGTGGACTCCAGCGCCCAGAACACCAGCTCCGTCGTGCGCGCGATCCCGTACGGGGTGCCGAAACCGGGTTCGTAGTCCTCGTAGGTGATCTCCAGGCCTTCGAGCTGCTCCGGATAGGTGTCCTGGCCGAGGCCGTCGTGGTAGAAGCGCAGGTCCATCGGCTCGGCGTCGGGCGACCACAGCCACAGGGTGACCTCGGCCGTCTCGCCGGCCGCGCCCCGGACGTCGAGCTGGGTGGGGTGCAGCTGCCAGAAGTTGCGCATGCCGAAGGCGAAGCCGCCGCCGGGGCCGCCGACGTACCCGAGCCCGCCCGCCCGGCCGCCGGCGTCGACGGGGATCCAGCCGTGGCCCGCTCTGGTGCGCTTGCGGAGCTGGAACCCGTCGGCGGAGAGCTGGCGCAGCGAGTAGTCGCCGAAGGTGGGGATCAGGTGCAGCCGGGAGGAGACCCTGGTGTCCCACGTGGACACCGGAGGGGTCGCCTGGCCTGCCACCTGTGCCCGGCGGACCGCCGCGCCGGGGTCGCGGCGCAGGCCGGTGATGCCGCGCACGGCCTCGGCCAGCACGCCGTCACCGGGCCCGGCGAAGCGCACGTACCGGTTGTGGGGCTCGTCGCGCATCGGCACCTCGAACCGGATCCCCAGGCCGCGCACGAAGTCCTTCTTCTCGTCGCCGTCGTAGGCGAAGCTGTGCACGGCGCGGACGCCGTCGCTGCCCGCGTAGAAGTACAGGCGCACGGTGAACGGCAGCCACGTCCGGTTGCCGTGCCGGTGCCCGCCGTCGATCCGGACGACGGCGCGGACCGGGCCGGACTGCTCGACCGTGACCTTCTCCGTGCGGCCGGTGAACTTCTCCGCCTTCGCCACGCCGCCCTCCTCGTCGACCGGCCCGTCCTGCCGCAGGCACACCAGGCGGCCGTCGCGGGCGATCTCGCGGTCGCCCCGGAACAGGCCGCGCACGAGCCGGTCGCCCTTCTTGGGGATCACGCACCGGAGGACGCCGGTGCTCACCTCGACCTCGTCGCGACGGTCCGCGACCTTCACCGCCGCCGCGGGCACGGCGGGCGTGCCGGCGGTCAGCACGTACGCCTCGGCGGGCGGCGCCTCCGCGCCGATGGCGTGCGCGGTCCACTTCAGCGAACCGTCCGGCCAGTACGCGGTGGCCCACGTCTGCACGGGCACCGGCTGTCCGGCGCCGGTGCGCAACGCGAACGCCTGCCCGTTGGGCACCGCGCCCCTCGGCCACGGCACGCCCCAGGTGGACCCGGCGGCGAGCTGCTTCGGCGTGCCGCCCTCCAGCCACCTGAGCGGGACGCCGTCGGCCGGTGCGCCGCTCGCCGTCGCGGGCCGCGTGCCGACGGCGGGCGCCGCGTGCGCCGGCGTGGCGCCGCGGCCGACCTGCGCGACGGCGCCGACCGCCGCCGCGCCGAGGATGAGATCACGTCGGGAGATCATCGCCATGGGTGCTCCACTCCGGCGGGTCGAACTCCGGGCAAGGGTGATGAAAACGTTTACAGCACCGTAATGCCAGCATGGGCCATCACCCCTGTCAAGATGTCCACGAACGGCGGTATACGGTTACAGGAAGGCCTCGCCGCACGCGCCCACACCGGGGCGAATCCGCCGGAATGGTGATTTGACACCGGGACAGTCCGCCGGAAACATCGCGTGCAAGCGTTTTACCAGCGAGTCGCACGACGGCAGACGGAGGCGGGATGGTTCGGCGAGCGGCGTCCGAGAACGAAGGGCCGCGGCCGACGACGATCCGCGACGTGGCCGCGCACGCCGGGGTGTCCGTCGCGACCGTCTCCCGGATCCTGTCGGGCACCTACCCCGGCGCGCCCGCGACGCGCACCAGGGTCCTGCGGGCGGTGCGCGAGCTGGACTACGTGGCCAACGCCAACGCGCGCGGGCTGGCGGGCGCGAGCAGCCGCAGCGTCGCCATCATCGTCAACTCGGTCGTCTCGCCGCACTACGCCCACGTCGCGCAGGGCGTGCAGACCCAGGCCGCGATCGAGGGCAAGCTCTGCATCGTCGGCACCACCGGGAGCGACCCCGAGCGGGAGCTCGCCACGGTCCAGCTGATGCGCGAGGAGCACGCCGAGTGCGTGATCCTCGTCGGCAACGTCGTGGCGGACCAGGCGTACCGCGACCGCATGGCCGAGTACGCCCGCGCGCTGGCGCTCGCCGGTTCCCAGCTGGTCCTGTGCGGACGGCCGCCGCTCGGCCCCGACGTGCCCGCCCTCGTCGTGGAGTACGACAACACCGGCGGCGCGTACGCCATCACCAGCCACCTGCTGTCCGCGGGCCACGACCGCATCCTGTTCCTGGGCAGGCGCGACAACTACACCACTCCGGAGAGCCGCGTCGCGGGCTACCGCAAGGCCCTCGCCGACCACCACGTGGAGCACGACCCCGGGTTGGAGGTCGAGGGCAGCATGGAGCGGCACGAGGGCTACCGGATGATCAGCGAGCGGCTCGCCGCCGGACCACCCGACTTCACCGCCGTCTTCGCCGGCAACGACCTCATCGCCGCGGGCGCCCGCCAGGCGTTGCGCGAGCACGGCCTGAGCATCCCCGACGACATCTCCATGGTGGGCTTCGACGACCTGCCGCCGGCCGCCGACATCGGCCTCACCACCGTCCACGTGCCGCACGAGGAGCTGGGCCGCACCGCCGTGCGCATGGCGCTGCAACGCGGACGGGACAAGTCGGGCACGCCCGAGCGGGTCATGCTCGGCACCCACATCGTCGTGCGCGACTCGGTGCGCCCCGTCGTGCGTTCCGGTTCCCGGCCGTGACCGGGGTCGGGCCGTTCGACCGCACGCGCTTCGACTACTCGCCCTGGTCGTTCTGGGACGAGGCCGACGAGCCGGCGCGGCAACGCCAGCGGGACCTCCGGCGGCGCCTCGTCGAGCAGCGCGGCTACGAGATCGGCGAGCGGTGCTTCCTCTCCGAGCTCGCCTCCGTGCAGAACGAGGAGCTCACCCTCGGCCACGGCGGCTACGTCGCCGCGGGCGCCTACCTGAGCGGGTCGCTGCGCGCCGGCCGTGACTGCTCGATCAACCCGTACGCGGTGGTGCGCGGCGACATCCGCCTGGGCGACGCCGTGCGCATCGGCGCGCACACCTCGATCCTCGCGTTCAACCACACCTTCGACGACCCCGACACGGAGGTGTTCCGGCAGCCGCTGCGCTCGGTCGGCATCACCGTCGGCGACGACGTCTGGATCGGCTCGCACGTCGTCGTCCTCGACGGGGTGACGGTCGGCGACCGGTCGGTGATCGCCGCCGGCGCCGTGGTCACCAAGGACGTCCCGGCCGGCGCGGTCGTCGGCGGCAACCCGGCCAAGGTCCTCCGCCGGCGCGTGCCCGCCCCCGCGCCACGACCCGACGACCTCGTCGGCCGGCTCACCGCGTTCGCCGAGACCGCCCGCGCCCAGGCCGAGCAGGTGCTGGAGCGCTGCTGGAACCCCGACCTCGGGCTGTTCGCCGACCGACCGGGGTCGACGCCGACCGTCCGCGCCCAGTGCGACGCGATCGAGGTCGCCGACCTGCTGCTCGGCCGCGCACCCGACCAACTGCCCGCCCGAGCCCAGGTCGACCGGCTGCGCGGCTGGCAGGACCCGGAGACCGGCCTGGTCGGCGTGCTCCCGGACGGCGGCACGCGGCCGACCGGGGCCGACCTGTCCGACCCGGACACCGCCTACCACGTCCTGTCCGTCGGCTACGCGCTCGACCTGCTGGGCAGCGGCTTCCCCGAGCCGATCCGCGCCGTGTCCCGGATGACCGCCGAAGAGCTGGTCACCGACCTGGAACGGCAGCCGTGGACCACCGACGCCTGGTCGGCGGGCGCCCGGGTGGACGCGCTGGGCACCGCCCTGCACTGGAACCGGCGGCGGGGGACCCCCAACGCGCCGGGCACGACCGAAGCCCTCTTCGGCCGGCTGGTCACCACCGCGGACCCCGACACCGGCATGTGGGGCAGGCCGTCGCCCGACGACGGCCTGCGCCGACTCGTCAACGGCTACTACCGGGCCTCACGCGGCACGTTCGCCCAGTTCGGCGTGCCCGTGCCCCACCCGGGACGCGTCGTCGACACCGTCCTGCGGCACGTCCGCGACCCCCGCTTCTTCCGCCCGGACCGGCAGGACGCGTGCAACGTCCTCGACGTCGCCCACCCGCTCTGGCTGACCCGCCACACCGGGCACCGCGCCGACGAGGTGCTGGAGGTCGCGCGCCGGCTGCTCGGCGACGCGCTGGGCCACTGGACCGGCGGCGCGGGCTTCGGCTTCCGGGCGCCGCACCCCACGACCGCCGGTCTCCCCGCCACCGCGCCGGGCCTGCAGGGCACCGAGATGTGGCTGGCGATCGCATGGCTGCTCGCCGACCTGCTCGGCCTGGCCGACGTCCTGCCCTACCGGCCGCGCGGCGTGCACCGACCCGAACCCGCGGTCAGCCCGTCCTGACCGACGCGCGGTCGACCTCGGCGGCGACGGAGGCGCGCAGGTGGTCGCGGCGCAGCACCGACAGCACCGCCATCAGGGCCGCCACCAGGGCGAAGCCCGACGCCGCGGTGAGCGCCGCCAACGGGCCCGCCGTGCCGACGACCACGCCCGCCACCAGGATGCCGACCACGCCCGAGCAGGTGGTGACCGCGCCGACGGTGGCCACCACGCGTCCCCGGACCGCGTCCGAGGTCCTGGCCTCGACCAGGCCGTTCAACGTCACGTTCTGCACCGAGCCGCACGCGCCCGCCACCAGCCACGCCACCGCGTTCACCACGAGGTGCGGCAGCTGCGCGGGTGCGGCCAACGCCAGCGCCAGCACCAGGTTCGCCGCGGCGAAGGCCGCGACCAACCCGCGCGTAGTGGTGACGCGGCGGGTCAGGTCCGCACCGAGCAGCAGGCCCGCGGTCCAGCACGCGAGCACGGCGCTGTAGGTGAACTCGTTGCCGCCGATCGGGCCGAAGACCAGGAACACCTGGTTGACCAGCGCGATCGCCACGGCCACGCCGACCACGGCCTGCGCGACGACGCGCCCCAGCAGCAGCCGGTCGCTGCGCAGCAGCACCCAGCCGCTCCACTGGCCGCCCGGCGTGGCCGCGCCGTCGTCCCGCCGGGGATCGCGGTCCGCCCGCAGCCACACCACGACCAGCGCGAGGTGCGTGAACGCCGACACCGCGTCGAGCATCACGGCCCACTCGACGCCCGGCCCGACCGCGATCACGCCGCCGAGCACGATGCCCGCCACGGACCCGGCGTTCTGCGCCGACGACAACGCCGCGTGGCCGCGGGCCGCGCCGTCCTCGCCGGTGGCCACCGGGATCAGCGCGGACGCGCACGTCCGCACGACGACGCCGCACACGCCGAGCAACGCCACCAGGCCGTGCAGCACGGGCAGCCGCACGTACCCGAACAGCAGCCCGACCAGCAGCAGCACCTGGGCGAACACCGCGACGACGAGCAGCAGCCGGTGGGGGAACCGGTCGACCGCCCACCCGGCGAGCGGTGTGCCGAGCACCACGCCCAGCGCGACGGCCACGAACAGCCCGGCCACCGCGGACGCGCCCGACCGGGCCAGCTCGGTGGTGAACCCGACCAGCGTGAGCTGCGCGCCGAGGGCGGCCACCCCGGACCCGCCCACCAGCACCGCCAGGTCCCGGTTGTCCCGCAGATCGCCGAGCACTGCGACCATTCCGCTCCCCCGCCGCGTCGCCGGTACGGACCGAGGCGTCCACCTCGCGGTGCCGATCATGCCCGAAGATCACCTCGGCCGGCGGCGCGGTGGGTCAGTCCGCCCGGACGACGGCCAGCGGGCACGGCGCGTGGTAGACCATCGCCTGGCTGGTGGAGCCCAGGAGCATGCCCGTGAAGCCACCGCGGCCGCGGCTGCCGACGACCAGCAGCTGCGCGTCCCGGCCCGCGTCGAGCAGGGCTTTCGTCGAGCGCTCGCGCACCACCCGCCGCTCGACCACCACGTCCGGGAACTTCTCCTGCCACCCGGCCAGCCGTTGGGCCAGCAACTGCCGCTGCTGCTCCTCCATCTCGTCCCACTGCACGCGCACCTTGTCGGCGTAGGGGGTGCCGGCGAGCAGCGGCGTCCAGGCGATCAGCGCGGTGAGCGTCGCGTCCCGCGCCGACGCCTCCTCGAACGCGAACCCGATCGCCGCCTCACCCGCCGGGGAGCCGTCCACGCCGAGCACGACCGGGCCGGTCTCCGGGTACGGGCCGCGGACGACGACCACGGGGCTGTGGCCGTGCGTGGCGACCGACACCGCCACCGACCCGACGATCATCCCGAGGAACCCGCCCAGCCCCTGGGAGCCGAGCACGACGAGCCGGGCGTCGCGGGACGCGGCGATCACCGCGGCGGCGGGCTGGGCGGCCACCACGGACGTGCGCACCTCCGGCACGAGGTCGCGCACGCTCGCGGCCGCCGCCTCCAGCCACTGCCTGCCCTGCTCCTCGAACGCCTCCCGCACGTCGCGACCGCTCAGCACGATGTCGGGGTAGCCGCGCTTGGGCAGCAGGTAGGCGTGCACGAGCTGGAGCGGCGCCCGGTGCCGTGCGGCGGCCCCGGCCGCCCACCGCACGGCCGTCAGCGCCGACTCCGAACCGTCCACCCCGACCACGATCGGGCCACTCATCACAGGTTCCCTCCAGCCGACGTCAGCGACACCCACACCATCCGACGGCGGGCGGCCGGCCGCACTTCGGCGCCGGGGCCGCACCCCCCGTTCGGCGAACGCCTCCCGGTGTCGGGCCCGCCCGATACGATCGGCGCCGTGGACCCCGCCGACGACCTGCTGGCCTGGGCGCCCCCGCCCGGCTCGAGCGGTGCGGCGCCGGCCGTCGCGCTGCCCGGCTACAGCGACTTCCGGCTCGTCGCGCACGGCGGCGAGGGCACCGTGTACCGGGCCACGCAGGACGGGCTCGGCCGTGACGTCGCGGTGAAGGTGCTCGACGTGACCGACGCGGACACGGTCAGCCGGTTCCACCGCGAGCTGGAGATCACCGTCCGGCTCGGCCGCCAGCACCCGCACATCGTGACCGTGCTGGACACCGGGGTGATCGGCGGGCGGCCGTGCATCGTGATGGAGTACCACGACCTCGGTTCGCTGCACGACCGGTTGCGGCAGCGCGGGCCGCTGCCCGTGCACGAGGTGGTCGCGGCCGGGATCGCGGTGGCCGACGCGCTGTCGTTCGCGCACGGCCAGGGCATCCTGCACCGGGACGTGAAGCCGCAGAACATCCTGGTCCTGCCGACGTCCTACGTGCTGGCCGACTTCGGCATCGCGCGCGGCGCGGACGCGGCGCACACGGCGTCGTTGCAGCTGGTCAGCTACCGGCACGCGGCGCCGCAGATGGTGGACGGCCGACCGCCCGCCGCGGCCGACGACCTGTGGTCGCTGGGTTCGACCCTGTTCACGCTGCTGGACGGCGAGCCGCCGTTCGCGTCGGCCAACCCCGGCGAGGACACCATGCTCGCCTACCTGGGGCGGGTGCGCGAGGCGCCGCCGAGGTCGCTGCTGCGCCGGGACGTGCCCGCCGAGCTGGTCGCGATCATCCTGCGGTGCCTGCGCAAGGAGCGGGAGGAGCGGTTCCCGGACGCGGCGGCGGTGCGCGCGGCGCTGGCGGCGGTGCCGACGTGGACGCCGCAGTCCACAGTGGACCCGGAGCACACGGCGGCGGTGCGGCGGGAGGTGCCGGAGCACTACCCGGAGGGTCCGACCGAGCTGCCGGACTTCGGTCCCAGGCCGGTGGTCGAGGCGGCGGCGGAACCGGTCGTCGCCGCGCCCGAGCCGGTGAGGACGTGGACCGAGGACCTGGCCGACCTGACCGTCCGGCACAACGCCGAGCGCCGCCCACCCGTGCCGCCGCCACCGCCGCCGTTGGTGGAACTGCCGGAGCCGCCGCCGTCCCGGCCGCGCCGGTCGTGGAAGCTGGCCGGGGTGAGCGCGGTGTTCGCCGGAGTGGTGGTCGGCGTGGCGCTGAACCTGCCCGGCCGGTCGGAGCAGGCCGCCGCGCCGCCGTCCACGGTGGCCACGACCACCACCACGACGGCGGTGACCACCACGACCGCCAGCCTGCCCGAGGGCGGCGATCCGCGGTTCACGCCGGTGCTCAAGCGGCTGGAGGACGGCGGTGACCGGATCGAGCTGTTCTGGACGGATCCGAGCGAGGGCAACGCGCAGTTCGTCGTGGTCGACGTGACGGGCTCCGCGGCGCGGCCGCTGGTGACCGTGGCGGCCGGTGCGACGTCGCACGTGCTGGAGGGCTTGGAGCCGAAGGCGCCGCAGTACTGCTTCCAGGTGCTCGCCATCGGTCTCGACGACCCGGCCACGCAACGCGGCGCGTCAGCCCGCACGTGCGCCGTGCGCAACGGCTGACGCCCCGCACCCGCCCAACGGCTGAGACCTCAGCCCCAACCGTTAACGCCGCACGCTAACGCCGCAGTCGCCCTGCCCACGCCTGCCCGCTAACGCCGCCGCAGGGGCCGCGGGTCGACCGCCCAGAACATTCTGCGGTACCAAGGCACCCCACGCCGCAGCCCACCGCGCACCTGCCGCGCCAACGACCACGCCGACGTCCCGCCCGCGCGCCCCGCGGCTCCCGTCGTCATCGCCCCGCGTCCCATCTCCCCGGAGTGACCGGCCGCCGCTCCCGTGGCCACCGGCTGACCGGCCGTCGGTCCCATCGCCAAGGGCTGACCGGCCGTCGCTCCCGCCGCCACCGGGTATCCGACCCGGGGCCGACCGGGGTCCGGGGCGAAGGCCGCGTAATCCGCCAACCGGGCCAACTCCAGCGCCGGCGCCGACCCCAGACCCGCCGCGATGTCCGGCGCGGTCCGATCCGGGGGCGGTGTCCGGCCGGCCAGCAACAACCCGTCCAGCACGTAGGCCCAGGCGCCGGTCGCGCCTTCGGCCCGCAGCCGGTTGCGCCGCACCAGCCGTGCCAACCCGAGCACCAGCAGGATCAGCACCGGCACCCCGCCGAGCACCGCGTACCCGATCCACCGCTGCGAACCGGCCGACGTCGCCTGCGCGGCGACGGGGCTCGACGGCGTCACCAACGGCGGCGGCGCGGACAGCGGCGTGCTGGTCGGCGTGGCCGTGACGGACGCCAACCGGTCGAGCACCTCGCGCTTCTGCGCGGCGCTCGACCCACCCGACGACACGCCCGACACCGGGTCGAACGGCACCCAGCCCCACCCGGCGAAGTACACCTCGGGCCACGCCGTCGCGTCGCTGCCGCGCACCACGCGTTCCTCGCCGTCCGCCGGCTGGAAGCCGACGACCACCCGGGTCGGCAGCCCCACCGCCCGCGCCAGCACCGCGAACGCCGACGCGAACTGCTCGGCCGTCCCCGCGTTCGCGCCGGGCTCGCCGGGACCGCCGAACAGGAACCGCTCCAGCCGCGCGTACGACGACCCGACGGGCGCCTGCGCGTCCGGCGTCCGCCCCTGCTTCACCACCTGCTCGATGGCCACCGCCCGCTCGTACGGCGACCGGGCGTTCTGCACGATCTGCCGCGCGTACTCCGCCAACGAGTACGGCAGCCCCGGCAGCTCCAGGTAGCGGCCCGCGTTCGTCGGCACGGTGGCGTCCAGCAGGTCCGCGTCGTCGGGCACGTCCACCACGCCCCGCACCCGGTACGACAGACCGGGCGTCAACTCGTGGCGCAGCACCAAGGACCCCGAGTCCGGGTCGACCATCGCGCCGTCCAGCGTCACCGCCGTCGGCCGACCGACCGTCGGCAGCCAACGACCGCCCAGCTCGCCGACGGTGATCTCCACCTCGGCCTCGTCCACCCGCGCGCCCGACGGCAGGTCCGGCTCCGCCACGGCCCCGATCGGCCCGTACAACGACGCCGCCCGCCACGCCGCGCCCGAGTAGTCCGACAACGCCACCAACCGCACCGCCCGTTCCGGACCGCGCACCCGGAACAGCTCGGTGTCGCCCAGGTTCGCCCACGACGCCAATTGCGGCAACGGGCTCGCCACCCCCAGATCGGCCACCGGCGGCTCCACCAGCTCACGCGGCTCGAACGCCTCACCGGACGGCAGGAACACCGCCAGCGCCGCGACCACCGCCACCGGCACGGCGGGCAACCCGAGCAACATCCGGCCACCGGCCTCCAGCCGGTCCACCACCAACCACCCGACCGCCACGAGCGCGATCAACACCACCGCGACCACCCCGTGCCGATCCGCCCGCCCGGCCGTCAACAGCGCCGCGCACGTGTAGAGCACCGCCGCGCCGACCACAGGCGCCAACAACGCCCGCCCCCGCCCCACCACCGCCAGCACCACGACCAGCGACACCCCGAACACCAGCAACGCGCCCGGCACCAGCAGCTCGGGCGTGGCGGGCGCGGGCCGTGCGGCGGTCAGCAGGCGCGGCACCAGGTCCAGCAGCACGGGCACCGGGTCGGTCGAGTCGATCGCCGAGCCCTTCGCCACCCAGTACCCGCCGACCAACGCCAACACGACCAGCGAGAACGCCACCAACCCCGAAGGCATCCGCCGCCACCGCAACAGGGGCAGGCACGCGAACGCCACGACGGCCGCGCCCGCGAACACCAGCGAAGCCGTGAACCCCTGCCACCCCGAGCCGAGGTGCAACGCCGCCACCACGACCAGCAGCGCCGCCCAAGCCACCCGGGCACCACCCACACGGGCATCACCCACAGGGACACCGCCCACACCGCGGGTCGCGGCCGCCGCACTGCCCGCCCGGGCAGCGCTCACGCCTCGGCCACTCGCACCTCGGGCGGCACTGCCCACTCCGGCGGCACCCACACCTGCTCCAGCGGCGCTGCCCACGCGGTCGGCGCTCACACCCTCGGCACCCGCACCTCCACCGGCGGCACCCACACCTCCACCGGCGGCACTCGCACCTGGGGCACTCGTACCTCCACCGACGGCGCTCGCGCCTCGGGCGCTCACACCCGGGGCACCTCGGGGGCTCAGACCGTCATCCGCACCTCCACCGTGGGCGCTCACTCCGTCATCCGCAGGCCCGCGCGCGTTCACGCGCCCACCGCCCCGACACACCCGAGGCCGGGGCGCCGCGCCTCCATACTTCCGGCAACAAAATCGGCGATTCCATTCATCCCCGGAGCCCATGACGCTATCGGGTGATCTTCCAAGGGTCGGCCGGGCAAGGGTCGGCCGGGCAGGGCAGGTCGGATAGGCGCGCCAGGTGGGGTGGGGAGGTGATCGGGTACCTGCGACAGCTGCACGCTCACCGCGACACCGCCGTGTTCCAGGCGTCCAACAGCCCTTCTGCCTTCGCGTCACGCAGCAACAACACCGACCCGACCGCCGAGATCGGCCGCACCACCTCCGGATCGACCACCAGCACCACCCCCACCGACGCCCGCCCCGCCTCCAGCATCAACGCCGACAGCTCGGCCTTCGCCCCGCACACCACCGCCACCACGTCCAAGTCCCGGATCGGCAACGAACGCACCACCGCGCCACGATCAGCCGCCTTCAGATCCGCCAACGCCGCCAGCACCACCGACGCGTCCGCGTCCACCGCACCCGGCGGCAACTCCACGTCCACCGCACCCGACGACGACACCAGCCGCACGGGATGCCCCTCGGCGATCGCCACCGCCACCAGCGACGCCGCCACCTCCACGGCGTCCTCGAGGTCCTTGGCCTCCGCATACCCGTCCGCGTGATCGTCGAGCACCACCGCCAGGTGCGGACGAGCCGGATCGGCGTCCTCCCGGATCATCAGCGTCCCGGTCCGCGCGGACGTCGCCCAGTGCAGCCGCCGCAAGTCGTCACCCGGCACGTACTCCCTCAACCCCACCAGGTCCGTCCCACCGCGCTCCACCCGCTCGTCGGCGCCGACGTGCCCACGCCGCACCCCACCGGGCAGACCGCGCACCGGCAGCACGCGCGGCACCACGCGGACCTCCACCACGTCACCCACCACCGTCCGGGCGTGCGCCAACCCGGCCAACCCCCGACGGCTCAACGTCAACGGCCCGACCTTCAGCAAACCCCGCGCGTGCGTCGGGATCGGGTACTCCACCTTCACCTTCTGCCCCGGCGCGAGCAGCGGCAGGTCCACCGCCACCGCCTCGCCCGCCACCTCGTCGGTCGCGTCGAACACCACCGGGAAACGCCGGCTCGTGCCCGTCAGCTCCACCACACCCGTGCACACGCCCAACCGCTGCACGGTCCTCGGCCGCACGACCCGCTTCGGCGCGACCTGGGCCCGCGACAACACCGACACCACACCCGCCGCCACGAGCACCAGCAACGCGATGCCCAACCCCGCCACACCCGGATAACGCCACCACAACCCCAAACCCGCCAACGGCACGCCCGACAGCACCGCGCCCAGCCCCCGCGCGGTCAGCCGCACCCTGGTCATCGCGCGGCCGGTCTCGGCACCGCCACGCCCGCCAGGACGTCGGCCAGGACCTCCTCGGTCGTCGTGCCCGCCAACTGCGCCTCGCGGGTCAGCACCAACCGGTGCGCCAACACGGGCACGGCCAGCGCCTGCACGTCACCCGGCACCACGAAGTGCCTGCCCTGCGCCGCCGCGTGCACCTGCACGCACCGCACCAGCGAACGCAGACCACGCGTGCTCGCACCCAACCGCAACCGGCCGTCCCCGCGCGACGCGACACCGATGTCGCTGATGTAGCGCAACAACGGGTCCGCCACGTGCAGCGTCGCCAGCCGACGCCCCTGCTCCGCGACGACGTGCGGGTTGGTCACCGTCGGCACCGCGCCCACCTGCCCCGCGCCGCTCCCGGGCCGCAGCACGTCGATCTCGTGCTCCGCCGACGGGTAGCCGATGGACGTGCGCAGCATGAACCGGTCCAACTGCGCCTCGGGCAGCCGGTACGTGCCGTCCAGGTCGATCGGGTTCTGCGTGGCCACCACCAGGAACGGCGCCGGCACAGCGTGCGCCACCCCGTCCACGGTGACCGTCCGCTCCTCCATCACCTCCAGCAGCGCCGACTGCGTCTTGGCGGCGGCGCGGTTGATCTCGTCCGCCAGCACGACGTTCGCGAACACGGGCCCCGGCCGGAACCGCACCTCACCGGTCTGCGGGTCGTACACCGACGTGCCGGTGACGTCCGAGGGCAGCAGGTCGGGCGTGAACTGCACCCGGCGCGACACACCGCCCAACGCCCCCGCCACCGCCCGCGCCAACGTCGTCTTGCCCGTGCCCGGCACGTCCTCCAGCAGCACGTGCCCACCGGCGAACATCGCGACCAGCACGAGGTCGACCACGTCCCGCTTGCCCCGCACCGCCGACTCGACCGCGTCACCGAGCCTCGCGTGCAGGGCGCGGAACGCCGCGATCTCGTCCTCGCCGATCGCCGGCACCGCCGTACTCGTCACTTCTCGCCCCTCATCGCTCCGACTCGTCGCGCCGCATCCGCCGGTTGCGCAAGGTCAACAACCACGCCGTCGCCAACAACCCGATCCCGCCGCCGACCAACTGGTTGCTCTCGTCCGACTCCGGCACGCTCAACGGCTGGCAGATCCGACCACCACCGCAGTTCTCGGGCGGGTCGCGCACGAGGACGGGATAAGGCTTCGACCTCACCGGACCGGACAGGCCGTGCGCCAGCACGACGAGCGAGTTCGTGCCGAGGTCCACGTCGATCGTCACCACGCCGCCGGAGCATGCGATCGGCACGCTGCTCCCGTACGTCTCGTTGACGACCTCGCACGTGCCGCTGTGGTTCGCCCAGTCCGCCGGGGGCGCCGTGGTCACCCTCCGCTCATACCGGTGAGCGCCCAGACCGACCGTGCTGATCACGGTCGCGCCCGCGCTCGGCAACGGTGGCGGTGGCGGCGTGGTCGTCGTCGTAGTGGTGACAACCACGGGCGGTTGGGTCGTCGTGGTGACCACCGGCGGCTGAGTCGTCGTCGTCACCACCGGCGGCGGCTGAGTGGTCGTCGTCGTCCCGGCCGCCGGCCGAATCGTCCACGACGCCGTGCCCGCCTCACCCACCCCGAACCGGTTGTAGGCCGCCACCGACACGTCCAACTTCCCGCTCGCGCAGAACGTCGACCCCGCGCACGGCAGCACCAGCTCGGCCGAAGTGCCCGCCACCCGCGTCTCCCGGGAACCACCCGAGAACCCGCCGGTCCCCGCCACCTCGTACCCCGTGATCGGCTCACCGCCGTCCGGCACCGCGCTCCAGCTCACCGCCACGATCACCGACGTGCCGTTGTTGCTGCTCTGCGACACCGTCACACCCGCCGGACGCCCCGGCGCCGCACCCGACACACCGGCACTCGGCGTCGTCGTCGTCACCGGCGCGACAGTCGTCTCCCGGCCCTGCGTGTTCTGGCCGTTGCCCCGGTTGTCCCGCGCCGGCGGCTCCGGGCGCGGCGGCGGAGGGCTCGGCACACTCGGGATCGGCGACCGCTCCGGGTCCATCACCGGCAGCTCGGGACTGCGGATCACCACGTCCCGCGTGCGGCCATCGGAGTCCACGATCACACCCGAATCGGCACCCGGCGCGTTGATGAACAGCTTGCCGTCGTCGAACACCAGCGCCGGGTCGCCCGACCCGCCCGTCCGCACGTCGTCCGCGCCACGCTTGCCCATCCGGTCCAGCACCACGACCTTGCCCGAACCCAGGCACGGCACGTAGACCCGGTCGCGGAACACCGCCGGCCGCCCGGGCTTGGGACAGCCGAACTGCCGCATGTCCACCCGGACCACCTCGTCACCGCTCACCAGCACGACCACCGACGCGTCCGGCACCGACGCCGGCACCAGGCCCGTCGGGCTCGTCTGCGCGGCCAGCACCTCGCCCGTGAACGACGCCGTGCTCGCGGTGAGGTCGCGGCCGGTGCCGTCGCGCACCACCACGCCGCCCTCCAACCCGAGCAACGTCACGCCACGCTCGTGCGGCACCAACGCCGTGCGCGGCCCGGCCCCCGACACCGCCTTGTTGGTCCGCTCCAAGAACTTCAGGTCTTCGTCGGACCACTCCAACGAGTGCAGGTTCCCACCGTGGTCGACGGCCCAGATCACACCACCGTCGTCCGCGACCACGTCCGCCAACGGCTGCCCGGCGAGCCACGGCGAGCCGATGTCGGCCAACGTCACGGGGTCCGCGTTGTGCACCGAACCGGCCGCTCGGTCGACCACGAACACCCGGTCGGACGCGATGAGCACCTTCGCCGACGGCCCGGGAGGCGCCTGCCTGCGACCGGAGGAGAGCAACGTGGCCAGGTCGATCACGGTGATCTGGCCGGTGCGGCGGTCGAGCACGATCAGCTTGTCGTCGGACTGCGCGATCTCCAACTGCGCGTCCGCCCCGCTGACCTGCAACCGCGTCTGCGGCTTCCCGGAACTGGGGTTGACCTGCACGACCTCGCCGCGCTGGTCGTCGTTCAGCCAGGTGAGCCCGTCGGAAACCTCGACGGCCGTGCGCGAGATGCCGTCGCCGAGAGCGGCTCCGACCAGCAACAACAACCCTAACGCGGCGGCGCTGACACTGGCCGACTCCCGCCGGCCCGCGCCGATGGCCCGACGCGCGATCCTGCCCAGCTTGGCTCCCACGGGCGGGATGTTAACGGCCCTGTATGACAATTCTGAGACAACTCACCAGCCTGCTCCGCTCGGCCCACGCCCCACTCGGCCGGATGCGTCCACATCGGACCAACCCTCCCCCACACGCGGTACTACCCCACCCCACCAACTCCACGCCCACCCCACCGCCACGCCCGCCTTTCCCAACAGCCACACCCTCACTTCGTCCACCGCCACGCCCTTCTCCCAACAGAAGGGCTTCGTGTCATCCCGCCGACCTGGCTCCGCCCTACCGCGCGTGTCAAGGGGGCACCTTCCACCCCGACAGGAACGATGGGCTG